>NZ_JBIBJK010000002.1:380689-380851 GCF_042958635.1 Streptomyces sp. NPDC007971 | reverse complement strand
GCCGAAGCTGCCGAGACTTCCCAGGCTGCTCCCGAAACGCAAACCCCGCCCCGAACCCCTCGTGAAGGTACGCGTCCTGCCGCCGAAGCTGCCGAGACTTCCCAGGCTGCTCCCGAAACGCAAACCCCGCCCCGAACCCCTCGTGAAGGTACGCGTCCTGCC
>NZ_JBIBJK010000002.1:0-380593 GCF_042958635.1 Streptomyces sp. NPDC007971 | reverse complement strand
TGCCGCCGAAGCTGCCGAAACTTCCCAGGCTGCTCCCGAAACGCAAACCCCGCCCCGAACCCCTCGTGAAGGTACGCGTCCTGCCGCCGAAGCTGCCGAAACTTCCCAGGCTGCTCCCGAAACGCAAACCCCGCCCCGAACCCCTCGTGAAGGTACGCGTCCTGCCGCCGAAGCTGCCCAGGATCCGGCTCGAGCGCCCACGCCTGAAGCCCTTCCGCGAGCGCAACCAGGTCGTCGTCGGCGCCGTCGGCCTCACCGTCTTGGCGCTGCTCACCTTTGCCGCCTTCAACGCCGACAGCCTGCCGCTGATCGGCGGCGGCGACACCTACAGCGCGGCCTTCTCGGAGGCCGGCGGGCTCAAGCCGGGCGACGAGGTACGGATCGCCGGGGTCAAGGTCGGCAAGGTCGAGGGCGTCGACCTGGACGGCGACCACGTCAAGGTGACCTTCAAAGTGAAGGTCCGTCCGACGTTCGGTACCGACACGGGTGCGTCGATCCGTGTCAAGACGATCCTTGGCGCGAAGTACCTGGCCCTGTACCCGAAGGGGCCCGGCCAGTTGAAGCCGGGCAGCCAGATCCCGCTCCGGCGGACCGTGTCGGCGTACGACGTCGTCCAAGCCTTCAGCGACCTGACGACCACCACCGAAAAGGTCGACACGGACCGGCTCGCGAAGGCACTGGACACGATCTCTGTCACCTTCCAGGACTCCCCCGAGGAGGTGCGGGCGTCGGTCAAGGGGCTGGCGCGGATCTCCCGGACCGTCGCCGCCCGTGACAAGGCGCTGCGCGGGCTCCTCGACCATGCGAACGGAGTCACCGAGGTGCTGGCCGGTCACACGAAGGACTTCTCCGCCCTGGTGGAGGACGGTGACGCCCTGTTCAAGGAGATCGACAAGCGGCGCGCGGCAATCCACAAGCTGCTCAAGAGCTCCGCGCTGCTGGGCATCGAGCTGTCCGGCCTGGTCGACGACAACAGCAAGGAGATCGGGCCCGCACTGAAGAACCTCAACACCTTCGTGACGATGCTCGAACACAACCAGGCGACCCTCGACCGCAGCGTCCGGCTGCTCGCCCCCTACGTGCGGCTCTTCACCAACACCCTCGGCAACGGCCGCTGGTTCGACTCCTACATCCAGAACCTGGTCGCCGCCCCGGTCACGCCACGGACGGGAGGCACCCGATGACCCGCAGACTCCCGGCCCTGTTCACCGTGCTCGCGATCGTCGTCGGCCTCGCCGTCGTCCTGTGGCCGAGCGCCGGCCCCGTCCGCGTCACGGCGTACTTCCCACGCACCGTCGGCATCTACCCCGGCTCCGACGTCCGCGTCCTCGGCGTCCGCATCGGCGAGGTCAGGAAGATCACGCCGGAGGGCGACCGGGTGCGGGTGGAGCTGGAATACGACCAGGGCCGCAAGGTCCCCGCCGACGCACAGGCCGCTATCGTCACCTCCTCGGTGGTCAGCGACCGTTACGTGCAGCTGCTGCCGGTGTACCGCAAGGGCGCGGTGCTGCGGGACGGAGACGTCATCCCAGAGTCCCGTACGGCCGTCCCCGTCGAGCTGGACCGGATCTTCGACAGCTTGCACACCACCGCCGAGGCGCTCGGCCCGAACGGCGCCAACGAGAAGGGCTCGCTGTCCCGGCTGCTCGGGGTGAGCGCGGACAACCTCCACGGGCAGGGCGAGAACCTCAACCAGACAGTGGAGGACCTGTCCCAGGCGGTCACCACACTGTCCGACGGACGCGGCGACCTGTTCGGGACCGTGCGGAACCTTCAGGTGTTCACGGCCGCGCTGGCGGCGGACGACACCAGCGTGCGGTCGTTCAACACCGACCTCGCCGACGTGGCCGGGCAGCTCGCCGGAGAGCGCAAGGATCTCGCGGCCACGCTGAAGTACCTGGCCGCCGCACTCGGCGACGTGTCCGGCTTCGTGAAGGGCAACAAGAAGGCGCTGACCTCGGACGTGAAGGGCCTGGCCAAGGTCACCGAGGTCCTCGTCACCCAACGGGACGCTCTGGAGGAGCTGTTGACCGTCGCCCCCACAGGCCTGTCGAACCTGCAGAACGCCTACAACCCCGCCGCCGGCACCCTCGACACCCGCAACAACGGACAAGCCTCGCAGGATCCGTCATCCCTTCTCTGCTCGATCCTGAAGACGACCGGCGACGACCACGACAACTGTGCCGGGCTGAAGAAGCTCTTCGACTCCCTGCCCAAGGTTCCGTCGGCCCCGGCGTCGACGGGCACGGTCGACAAGACCCTCGGCGGAATTCTGGGGGCACCGGCATGAGCGTGCAGCGCAAGGGGCGGGTGGCCGCCTGGATGGCGGTCGGCTCGCTGCTACTGACCGGCTGCGAGTTCAACGGCTGGTACGACGTCCCGCTCCCCGGCGGCGCCGCCTCGGGCGGTCACGCCTACCACGTCACCGTCGAGTTCCGGGACGTCCTGGACCTGGTGCCGCAGTCGGCGGTCAAGGTCAACAACGTCACCGTCGGCACGGTCGAGAAGGTGGAACTGGACGGCTGGCACGCCCGCGTGCGGCTCAGAATCGCCGACTCGGTGAAGCTGCCCGGCAACGCGGTCGCCGATCTGAGGCAGACCAGCATGCTCGGCGAGAAGTACGTCGCCCTGTCCGCGGCGGCCGGCACGCGGCCCGTCGGGCGGCTCCGCGACGGCGACCGCATCCCGCTGTCCCGCAGCGGCCGCAACCCGGAGGTCGAGGAGGTGCTGTCGGCCCTGTCCGCGCTGCTCAACGGAGGCGGGGTGGCCCAGCTGAAGACGATCAACGTCGAGTTGAACAAGGCCCTCAGCGGCCGCGAGGACCGGGTCAGGTCCCTGCTGAAGCAGCTCGACACGTTCCTCGGCGGCCTCGACGACCAGCGGGCGGAGATCGTGCGCGCGCTGAAGGGCGTCGACCGGCTCGCAAAGCGGCTGAAGAAGGAGAAGAAGACGATCGCCCTGGCCGTCGACACCATGCCGCCCGCCCTGAAGGCCCTCGCCGACCAGCGCAAGGACCTGACGAAGATGCTCACCGCCCTGTCCAGGCTCGGCAAGACCGGCACCAGGGTGGTGAAAGCCACCCACGACGACGCCGTCGCCAACCTGAAGAATCTCCAGCCCATCCTGCAGGAGCTGAACAAGGCGGGCGACGACCTGCCCAACTCCCTTGAAATCCTCACCACTTACCCGTTCCCGCGCAACGCGACGGACGCCGTCAAGGGCGACTACGTCAACCTGAAGATCACCGCCGACCTCGACCTGGCGGACCTCTACGGCAACGTCACCGGCAAGCCGGGCAAGGGCGGGAAGTCCCCGGCGCCGGGGACGCCGCATCTTCCCGGCGTTCCCACTCCCACCCCTCTCCCGTCCACCCCGTCCCTGCCTGGCACCCCGTCCGTGCCCTCCGTACCCTCCGCGCCCGTGGTGCCCTCGGCACCCTCCGACGGCAGCACCCTGCTGTGCCCGCCGGTGTGCACCGCTGCCTACGGCACCGGGGGCGGCTCGCGTCGCCTCCCGCCGGGGGTCGATCTCGGACTCGCCGAGCTGATGCTGAAGGGCATGCTGCCGTGATCACACGTACGGTCAGGGCCCAGCTGCTCGCCTTCGCGACCGTCACCGCCCTCGGGGTGTCGTACGTCGGCGCCCGATACACGGGCCTGGTGGACGACGTCCTGCACCGCGGCTACACCGTGCGCGCCGACTTCGCCGAGTCCGGAGGCGTCTTCCCCGGCGCCGAAGTCACCTACCGAGGTGTACCAGTGGGCCGCGTGGGCGACCTGCAGCTGACCGGGTCCGGGGTCTCGGTGGCGCTGAAGATCGAAGACGGCGCTCCGAAGATCCCGGCCGACACGCTCGCGGTCGTCGCCGACCGTTCGGCGGTGGGGGAGCAATACGTCGACCTCCAGCCACGGCGGTCGGGCGGGCCGTACCTCACGGACGGCAGCCCGATCCCGCGCAGCCGCACCCGGACCCCGCTGCCGGTCACCGACCTGGTCCTCAGCCTCGACCGGCTGGTCAACTCGGTGGGCAAGGACGATCTGCGGGTCACCGTCGACGAGCTGGGCAAGGCGTTCGCCGGCACCGGACCGAACCTGAGCCGGCTGGTGGACTCCGGCGACGCGCTGGTGGAGTCGGCATCCGAGTCGCTCCCCCAGACGGTCTCGCTGATCGACGACTCGCGGAAGGTGCTCAGGACACAGGCCGACCAGGGCTCGGCCATCAAGTCGTTCTCCCGCGATCTTGCCGCGCTCACCGAGCAGTTGAAGTCGAGCGACGGCGATCTGCGCCGGCTGATCGACACCACTGTGCCCGCCGCGCAGGAGGTCGACTCCCTGCTGAAGTCCACGCGGCCGCACGTGCCGGTCCTCCTGGCCAACCTCATCAGCGGCGGCCAGATCACCGTGGCCCGGCTGCCCGGCGTCGAACAGGCCCTGGTCACGCTCCCGCTCAATGTCGCGGGCAGCTACACGGTCATCCCCGGCGACGGCACCACCCACTTCGGGCTGACCGTGAACGCCGACAACCCTCCCGCATGCACCCAGGGCTACGGCACCCAGCGGCGCGACCCCGCCGACACCGGCACGCGCCCGGCGAACACCGCCGCGCACTGCACGGCACCGCGCGGCAGCAAGACCTCGGTGCGCGGAGCGCAGAACGCGCCCGGCGCGACGACCGGTCGGTACAGCGCCGACCAGGCCGCGTTCGTGGCCCCGTACGACCCGGAGACCGGCACCGTGACCGGCCCGGACGGAACGCCCGTCGAGATCGGCTCGACGGGCGGGGAACAGACCGTGTTCGGAAAGGAGTCGTGGCAATGGCTGCTCGTGGGACCGATGGCGTGAGGGGCGGACGCATGAGGCTGCTGTCGGCGGGGCTCGTCGCCGCGACCGTGTTGACGAGCGTGTCGTGTGTCTGGCTGGGCCTGAAGCTGTCCGACCAGCACGCGGCGGAACAGCGCCGCCAGGACATCCTGGCGGCGGCTCGCCAGTCGGCGCTGAGCTTCACCTCGCTCGACTACCGGCACTACGACCGGGACAGCGGCAATGTGCTGAAGGGTGCCACCGGCGAGTTCAAGAAGGAGTTCGCCGCGCAGACCGCACAACTGACGAAGCTGGTCGCGCAGAACAAGTCGGTGTCCGAGGGGCAGGTCCTGGAAGCGGGCATCGTGCGGTCCGACGCGCGCTCGGCCCGGGTCCTGGTCGTGGCCGACAGCAAGGTGACCAACACCGCCGCGCCCGAGGGCCAGGCGCGCACCTACCGGCTCCAGCTCGACCTCGCGCGCGTGGCCGGCCGCTGGCTGACCTCCGACGTCGCGTTCGTGGGCTGACCCACTCGTGAGGCCATCGATGAGGAGAGACACCGTGGCGAACCCGACCTCCCGCACCCGCGGCACCGGCTCACCGGCCCGCCGCACCATGACGGCGGCCGCCCGCGCGGCAGCCAAGCGCACCGGGCGGCCCGCGCGCCCCGAGCGCGGTGCCCGCCAGGAAGAGCAGACTCCCTCCGGGCGCACCCTGCTCGTCGAGGCCCCGGCGAACGGCTGGGAGGATCCGCCGGAGCCCGAGTCGCCCGAGTCGTTCGAGGGGGAGCCGGAGGACGGCGCGCCCCCGCGCAAGGCCGAGCGGGGCATGCTCACCGCGGCGCTGGGCGTCGTCCTCGTGGCGGCCCTGGTTGCGGCCGCAGTACTCGGGTGGCATGACCGGCAGGGGCGCCAGGCTGAGCAGGCCCGCGGCGAGGCCCTCGCGGCCGCGCGGAAGGCGGCGCCGGTCGTGCTGTCGTACGACTACCGGCACCTGGAACGGGACTTCTCCCGAGCCCGCGCCCTGCTGACCGGGCACTTCCGCGACCAGTACGGAAAGACCACGAAGGCGGTGGTCGCGCCGACCGCGACGAAGTACCACGGCGTGGTGAAGGCGACCGTGGCCACACCCGCCGACGGCGGCGCCCCGGCGGTCTCCGTCGTGTCGGCCACACCGGACCAGGCCGTCGTCCTGCTCTTCGTCAACCAGGTCACCCAGAGCACCCGGGTCCCGGAGCCCCGGCTGGACCTGAACCGGGTGCGTATGACGCTCACCCGCACCTCCGACGGCTGGAAGGTGAGCGGCGTCGACGCCCTCTGACCAGGCCTTGGTAAGTGCCCTCGCGCAGTCACGCGAGGGCACTTTTTCGTGGGGAATGGGGTGCGGCCCGAAGGGGAGTGCCACCGCTGTGACCGCAGACGGCCACGCTTGAGCCACGTAAGCCGCCCAGCGATACCGATGTGGTCCCCCGCCGGGCAGTTGTGGGATTTCTCGTGCCGGCCCGCTGCACGGCGCGCGCCGCAGAGGTGGCGCCCACACCGGCCTTGCAGCCGGTGTCGGCCGACTCCCCCGCCCTCGTTCCCACGGGCTCGTGGAGCCCTCAATGGGAACCTCATGGGAATGGAAGGCCGAGTAAAGACGGGGAACGATCGGACGAGAACGGAGTGATCGCGTCTCGGGACCTGCCTCCCTGGAGGCTTGGCCCTTGTGAGCTTGCGGTCCGCGGTGTGCCCCGGGGCGTCGTGCAGGTGGTCCGGTTTTCCGCGATGTTGGTCGCGCTGGGTGTGGCGACTGACGTACAGGTGGACAATCAGCCAAGTTGGCGTGAACGCAGTACGCTCCCGCTATCTATCGTGGTGCCTGCGGCGGGGGCTCGACCGGCAGGCCTGATTTTCCTGGGGACTACATGCGCTCAATCGCCATAGGTGCCGCTCTGTCCGGCGCCCTGGCACTCGCCGTCGCAAGCGCTCCAACGGCTCAGGCCGACGAGTCGTGGGGCGGCGACACAACGATCACCAGCGTCACGGTCGACGGCGGCAAGCCCATCGTGGTCGGCATCTCCAACACGGTCACCTTCTCGGCTTCGGTGACCGCCACCGATCCGGACGGCATCGAAACGGCCCGCGTGTTCGTGTGGCACGGCGGCCCCAAGGAAGAAGACACGGACATGACGGTGCCGTTCGGCCGTCCTACGTGCACAGCCGTCGACGCCGCGACGAAGACCTGCGTCGTCCCCTTCACCCTCAACCCCCGCGACCTGCAGAAGAACTCTTGGGCCGGGCAGTGGAAGGTCGGCGTCGACGCCTTCGACAAGGGCAACGGCGGCATCTCCCTAGATGCCTACAAGTACACGAACATCCAGCGCTACTCGAAGCTCAGCGTCAACGCTTCGCCGGAGCCGGTCGCCAAGGGCAAGACCATCACCGTCACCGGCAAACTGACCCGCGCCAACTGGGAGACCCACGACTACCGTGGCTACACCAATCAGCCGGTCAAGCTGCAGTTCCGCAAAGCGGGAACAGACACCTACACGACGGTCAAAACCGTGTACACCAACAGCACCGGCAACCTGAAGACCACCGCGACAGCTGCCAGCGACGGCTACTGGCGCTACTACTTCTCCGGCACCAGCACGACCGCGACGGTCAAGACCGCCGGGGACTACGTAGACGTGCGGTAGACAGAGGTATCACGCACTGATCAAGCCCCCACCAACGGGTTCTCCGTCGGTGGGGGCTTGATGCCGTGCTGGGGCCGTCTCGGGGCCGTCAGCTGCTTGGCGGGGCCGTCACCCAGCTGCCGCAGCTGTTCCGCTGACATCCAACGCTGACGTCAACGAGCCCGGACGGCGGCATACGGCAGCGTCCGGCAATGGCACACGCGCACGCGTTGGACCGCAGCCACGCAGGCGCGGGATCGAACTCCTCGCCGGGGCGGTGGTGGCTCAGCCGAGTGCTGAATCGTCAGGCGACACGGGTCAGCGGGGGACACTCCCAGGTCGCGTCGATCACCTCGGGGCGGGGCCGGTACATGCGAAGGGCCACGAACCAGGTGCCGTCCTTCGCGGTGGGCAGCCAGTTGGCTTCCTTGCCCTGGCCGGGCGGCTCACTCTGCAGGTGGATGGTCAGTCCGCCGTCCGCGTCCCACTGCAGGCCGGTGCTGCGGTCTCCCACCGAGTAGCGGTCGGGCGGGTTGGGGATGAGGTTCATGTCCTCCCCATAGGCGGTCAACGACCAGAAGGCGTCGACCGGTGGCAGGGCGCCGCTGGTGAAGTACAGTTCGTACCGGCCTTCGGAGGCCAGCTTGTTGCCGTCCGCGTCGTCGAAGTTGAGCAAGTAGACCGCTTCGGCAGGGTCGTTGGCGGCGATGCCGATCAGCGACTGGTCGGCGGCGCGTTTGAGGAAGTCGTCGCCGAAGCGTCCCATCTGCGGGGGCGGGTAGCGCCAGCCGTGGACAAGGTGGGCCCAGTCGCCGCTGAGGATCTGCTGTTTGAGCAGGGGCACGCCGACAGCGGCGGCCCGGATCAGGCTTCGTTTGACCGCGTCGGGCTGAGCCTCGACGTCGAGGCCGGGACCTATGCCGATCTGGGCGAACTGCTGGAGAAGGACGTGGTGATGGGGCGGTGGAGGATTCTCGGCCAGCATCGCGTTCAGGGTCTTCCACGGCCCCAGGGGATCCTCCTCCGCCGGGATCGGCGTCAGGACGTCACGGTCATCGGGGACCTTCCCGTCCGGCTTGCCGAACAGGCTGAGCGGGATGAGCCGGAACTGCTCCTGAAGTTCCCGGACGTGTGGCACGTCGTCCGGGCCGCTGACGAGGGTGCGGCCGAGGACGAGAACCCAGGGGCTGGGGGCCTTCTTCAGACGCCGCACCCCGGCGGGAAGCTTTCCCTTTCCCTCCCAGTCCGGGCCGACGAGGGCGAAGCTGCCCGCGCCGGAACCAGTGGTGCGCTGACCGACGTAGTCGAAGTTGTCGGACGTGATCCCCACCAGCTCGAAGGTGAAGTACCGATCACCCATGTCCGGATGGGAGAGGATGACCGGCTCGCTGCCGAGATTCACCCAGGCCGCTGAATACAGCGTGTCATTGTTGGGACACCCGCCGTCGCGGTAGGTCGCGTCCAGCAGATTCTCGGCGTGCCAGAAGTGGTTGACGGGCGCGTACGGAACCGTCGACGGGCTCCGCGGCTGCGTCACCCAGTCGTGCCTCAGCTGGGCGTTGTAGATGTACGGAAACCCATAGACGAACGCCTGTTCACCGAGCGTGTAGGCGTACTCACCACGCCAGTCGTCCATGCGCCCCGTCAGGATCGGCTTCACGGCCTGACCCAGCGCGGGCACGATCTCGGGCAGATGGCGCGCGCGATCGATCGTGGACATGGGATGCAGGACTGCGCGCCCGGCGGCCCGTGCCACCGTGGCCGCCGCGCCGGCCATGTCCTCGGGGATCCGCCGCCAGACAGGGCTCTGTGATGGTTCGGGCATATCGGCACCACTTCGCTCAACAGCATCGAGGACAAGGCCTCCAGACCCCGGCCGCGTAGCCCCCTCCCCCCCAGCGACCATCCTCCCCCGCGTTGCCGGTCGACGCAGCCGGAGAAGTCCCGTCCTCCTTCACCGGGGGCGATCACGGCCCAGGACGGACTCCTCCCGCTGTGCGGGTGTGAATCGCACGCGTACGGCGGAACGGCGAAAAACGGCGATGCATGCTGCTTGCCTCTGCCGTTTAGGCAGAAGCAAGCAGCACCGCTCCCCTGACACCCGTTGGCGGGCTGGGTCGCTGGAACCCGTCCACGACCGGGAGATCTGGAAGTCGGTGAACGGCACCCGCTGGGGCCTGCTGGAGGAGGCTCGGGACGGCAACGAGCACCAGAAGCTGAAGCCCGACACCCCGGGCAACGAGCGCGCCACCGACTACCGGGCCCTGCCGGGCTGCCCCTAACGTCCCAGGGCCGGGTCAGGCTGGTGCCAACGGCGCAGGGCGTCGACCGGGTGGCCGAGCGCAAGGTTGAGGGCGGCGGCCGGATCCGGTTCCAGGGAACCGGAGGCCGGCTCGCGCTCCCGGTTCGAGCGTCTCATCGGAACCCTGGGCCCCTCCCGGGCCGCCTCTGCACCCGGCGTGGCGTCCCGGTCAGGTCCTGGGGGCGCGTCGGCCGCGACTCAGCGCCGCGCCCTCAGCCCCTCGATGAGCAGGTCCAGTCCGAACTCGAAGAGCCGGGTGAAGTCCGTGCTGGTGAGCGTGGGCAGGCCTGCGTCGAGGTGCGGGTACGCCCCAGCCGCGACCGCGTCGGCGAGGACACCCGGGTCCGCCGGGTCTCCGTTTCCCGGCTGGAGGGCGGCCTGCTCCTCCAGGGTGTGGCCCACGGTGAAGTTGGCCAGGGTGTAGAGCGTCCGTGCCGCGTCGTCGTCGGGGAAGCCCGCCTCGCGCATGACGCCGACGACCGTGTCGGCGAAGCCCAGGATGTTCGCCCCCGTCGAGTGCGTACCGGCGAACACCCGCGCACCGTCACGGCGGGCGAGCAGGGCCGCACGCATCGCGCGGGCGAGGGCGGCCAGCCGCTCGCTCCAGTCGCCGCCGCGCGCCTCAGCGGCGGCATCCGCGACGCCGTCCATCATCCGCTCGGCCATCGCCGTCAGCAGGTCCTGCTTGGTCGCGAAATAGCGGTACAGCGCGCCGGCCTGCACGTCCATCGCATCGGCGAGCCGCCGCATGGTCAGTGCGTCGAGCCCTGACTGATCCAGCAGGTCAAGGGCTGTCTGCAGGGTGCGCGCACGGTCGAGTCGTGGCGGCCGGCCTCGGGTGGGGCTTGACGTGGAGCTCATGTGCCTCACTATAGTGAACGGCGTTCACGTGAACGTCGTTCACTAATTAGGGAGGGGTGACTCCGATGGACGCCGATGTGATCGTGGTGGGTGCGGGACCGACCGGGCTGATGCTCGCGTGCGAGCTGGCGCTGGCCGGTGTGCGAACCCGGATCCTGGAGCGGCGCACCGAGCCGCAGCGGGACTCGCGGGCACTCACCCTGCATCCGCGCAGCGTGGAGCTGATGGACCAGCGCGGGCTGCTCGAGCGGTTCCTGTCGCTCGGCCGGACCGTGCCCGGCTGGCACTTCGCCCAGCTCCCCACCCAACTCGACTTCTCTGCGCTGGACTCCCGGCACGGCTACACGCTCTTCATCGCCCAGGCGCGCACCGAGGCGCTGCTCGCGGAGCGGGCCCGCGAGCTGGGTGTGGAGGTCCTGCGCGGACACGAGGTCACCGGTCTGAGCCAGGACGGCGACGGGGTCGAGGTGCAGGTGCGGGGTCCCGGCGGCGTCGAGACCGTCCGTGCCCGGTACGCGGTCGGCTGTGACGGCGGGCGCAGTGTGGCGCGGGAGGCCGCCGGGATCGGCTTCCCGGGCACCGCCGAGACGCTCACCGGTGTGCTCGGCGACTTCGCCGTGCTCGACGCCGCCCCGGCGCTCCTCGGCGCGGCCCGGGCATCCGGCGTCCTGGTCGCGCCACTGGAGGACGGCCTGACCCGGCTGGTCTACGTGGATCCGGAGCGGATGCGGGTGCCGGCCCGGGAGCCCGTGACCCTGGAGGAGTTCCGTGCGTCCCTGATCCGGATCTGCGGCTCCGACTGCGGCATCTCCGAGCCCCGTTGGCTCTCGCGCTTCGGCAACGCCACCCGGCTCGCGGAGAGTTACCGCTCCGGCCGGGTCCTGCTGGCGGGTGACGCCGCCCACATCCACTTCCCCGCGGCGGGCCAGGGACTCAACACCGGTCTCCAGGACGCCATGAACCTCGGCTGGAAGCTGGCCGCCACTGTCAACGGCTGGGCGCCGCCCGGGCTGCTGGACAGCTACGACGAGGAGCGCAACCCGGTCGGCCAGGCGGTCACCGAGAACACCGAGGTGCAGACGCTGCTCGCGGAGCTGACGCTGGTCCGCCAGTACCAGCGTCCCGCCGCGGCCCTCCGCAAGCTCTTCGACGACCTCCTGCGCATGGAGGAGGTCAACCGCAAGCTCGCCGCTCAGGTCTCCGCGCTCGGCACCGCCTATCCGCCGGCGGCCCCCGGCGCCGACCCACTGGCGGGGCGGCGGATGCCTGACATCGGGCTGACCGCCACCGCGTCGGAGGCCATCCGGGTCTACGAACTGCTGCCCCAGGGCCGGTTCGTCCACCTCGGTCTCGCGGGCGACCCGGAGCCCGGGGCGGTCGTCACGGGCTGGGGCTCACGCGTCACCGCCGTGACCGTCACGGAGCGGGACGACCACGCGGCCCTGGAGGGAGTGACCGAGGTCCTCGTACGCCCCGACGGCCACATCGCCTGGGCCACGCGCACCGCCGACCTCGCCGCACGCCGCAACGAGCGGCGCGCGGCGCTGACCGCCTGGGCCGGAACGCCCTCCTGAGTGCCGGAAGGACACGTTCATGTCCGTACAACGCGTCCACCCGCCGCCCGTGCACAGTCCGTCCGGGATGATCAGCCAGGTCGTCACCACCGACGGAGAGCGGCTGGTGCACCTGTCGGGCCAGGTCGCCTCGGACGCCGAAGGCACGCCCGTCGGGCCCGGCGACCACGCGGCCCAGGCCACGCAGATCGTCCGCAACATCGAGGCGGCCCTCGCGGCGGTCGGCGCCACCCGCGACGACATCGTCAAGGAAACCGTCTACGTCGTGGACTACAGCCCCGCACTGCTGCCCGCGATCTTCGGACCGCTGCGAGCGGGTGTCTCCCAGGCCCCGCGAGCACGCTCGTGGGCGTGCCCGCCCTCTTTGCACCGGAGTACCTGTCGAGGTCGAGGTGGTCGCGGCGCTGCGCGCAGAGCCCGCGTCATCGGTCCCGGCAGCCGAGGACGTCATGAGCCCCGTGCCGCCCACCGGCCGTGAGTGCTGAGGAGGTGCCGCATTGCGTCTCTTCGTCGTAGGTGCCAAGGGCGGGATCGGCCGCCAGGTCGTCTACCGTGCGCTGTTGAACGGGCACCGTGTCACCGCCTTCATGCGGCGGTCGGAGGGCCTGCCGCCGGACCCCCGCCTGACCGTGGTGACGCCGGGCAGGTCGCGCTGGTCGGTGAAGACGACGTCGGCGTAGCGGGCGGCGAAGCAGGCCGGCACGGCGCCCGAGACGGAGAAGATCCGGACCAGACCGCTCCATCAGGTCGGCGAGTTCAGCCGGCGGAAGGGGCCGGAGCGCAGCCGGCACTCCACGACGGGCACGCACCTCGTTCACGTGGCTGACGACAGCCCGGCCCGCACAGTCCCGAAGCCACCGGGTGCGGCGGACACGCCGCTGGAGGCGGGCGAGGAACCCACCGGCCTCTCCCCCGCGCCGCTCGCCGGGCTGCACGGCGGGCCCGGCCGGTGGCCCCGGCGTCCGTCCTGATCAGGCCTGAGCGGCGGCGGCTCGGCGGTGAGGGATGCCGCCAAGCGCCGAGGGTGACTCCCTGAGCGGGCGCCCCGGGGCCGGTGGGGCGCGAGAGAAGCGGAAGCTCACGTTCTATGACGTCGGTCACAGCGCCCCTCCAACAAACCGGCACACTTAGTAGACGCGGCATGGCAGACATCTAAGGATTTGTCCGTCTTGACCCGGATACGGATTCCGTCGCGCGTCCCGGGATTGCGCCCGGCCGACCCGCGCGCCCGTTGCCCCGTGACGTAAGGCTTCTGACGCCGCGACAGCTTTTTCTCCTGCCGCCATGTGGGGACCGGAGAGCCGTGCGCCGCCCTGGCGCAGGTCCCGGGACCTACGAGGCGACGTAGTGGCGGGACCCCTTTGCGCTCCCTGTCGAGCCGTTCTAAGAATGACGACCCACAGGACGTCGCCGCAGTTCGGAACCGGTGTTCACACAAAGGCGACCGCGCACCGGGCGCTCGGCGTCACCGAGTGAGTAGGAGTCCCCCCACATGAAGTCGTCCCGTAGGTCCGCGAGACTTTTCGCCCTTGCTCTCGGCCTGGGTCTGGCCTCCAGCGCGCTGGGCGCGGCAGTGCCGGCGAGCGCCCAGACGGCCGCCACCCCGTCCGCTGCCGCCACTCCGTCCGCTGCCGCCGCCACCTCCGTGGCACGGTACGCAGGGTCGGCCGAGGAGGCCGCGAACAACAAGGCGTTCTTCGCGGCCGTAGTCAAGTCCGTCGCCGAGAAGCAGGCCGCCCAGCCGAACGCGCAGGCGGTGACTGTCCACTACGACGCCTCCCAGGCACCGAGCTTCCGTTCGCAGATATCGAGCGCGGCCTCGATCTGGAACAGCTCCGAGTCCAACGTCAAGCTCCAGGAGGCGTCGAGCGGTGGTGCCGACTTCTCCTACCGAGAGGGCAACGACCCACGCGGGTCCTACGCCTCCACCAACGGCCACGGAAGTGGCTACGTCTTCCTCGACTACACCCAGAGCCGGCAGTACGACTCGGTCCGCGTCGTCACCCACGAGACCGGGCACGTGCTGGGCCTGTCGGACGACTACGGCGGGCCGTGCAGTGAGCTGATGTCGGGCGGCAGCGCCGGCCCGTCCTGCACCAGCCGCTACCCGAACGCCGCCGAGCGCTCGCGTGTCGACCAGGTGTGGGCCTCCGGACTCGGGCAGGCCCCGGGCACGGTGACCGGCCCCGCCGACCAACCGAGCGCCGCACCGCCGGTACCGACCATGACGCCGAGCCGCGGTCCGGGGTATCCGCTCCACGGTCCGGGGTATCCGCTCCGCGGTCCGGGGTATCCGCTCCGCAGCACGCCCTGGAGTTGATTGCATTCCCGAGCGGGAACGCGGCTCGCCGTCGAGGACGGCTTCAGCCACATGCTCGAGACGGCCGTCCGAACGCTCTTGCCGGCCGGCCGTCCGAGCACTTTTGCCGGCCGGCCGTCCGAGCACTCTTGCAGGCCGGCCGACAGACGCTGGTGCTTTGTACGGCTGTCCCGGGGGCGCCGATCAGGACGAGGAACTCGGCCGTACCTCTCGGGCCCGACGGTGAAGTCGTCCGGACGATCGCGACGCAGTTCCTCTCACTGTCATGAGAACGGGGTGGTGTCACACCCTGTGGATCAGGGACGCGGTCAAAGTGAAGCCTGTGGGCTGGCTTGTTGGCTCCAACCCTGATACATCATCTTGTCATGGCCATGAATACGATTGAACTGCACAGTATCAATCGTTGGGAGGCGTCCTTCCTGCGCGAGGAGGTGGGCGCCTACTTCACCCACGGCGTCGAGTGCACGCCGGGCGCGACGGTACTCGACGTGGGCGCCAACATCGGTGTGTTCTCGGCGGCCGTCTATGAGCGGCTGGACGGGGACGTACGGATCTACGCCTTCGAGCCGGTGCCGCCACTCCACGCGACGCTCGAACGCAACGCCCGCGAATTCTTCAACGGACGCCTGACCGCGCTCCCTTACGGCCTGGCGTCCCGTGACGACGAGCTCGACTTCAGCTACATTCCGGCCGCCACGATCTTCTCGTCCTCATCGCGGGATCAGGGGAACATCGAGGCTGAGCGGCGGCGGGTCGCCGCCAGCGTTGTCGAAATGATCCGCCAGGGCGGCCTGGGGCCGGCCCTGCGCCGCGTACCCGCTCCCCTCCTCACTCTTCTCGTCAGCCGCAAGCTGCGGGTGATGCGGCGGCTCGAAACGCACCGGGTGAAGGTCAGGCCCCTGTCATCAGTGCTCGACGAGCGAGGCATCGGCCACATCGACCTGCTCAAGGTCGATGTGGAAGGCGCCGAACTCGATGTGCTCAAAGGCATCGAGGAACGGCATTGGCCGCTGGTCCGCCAGGCCGTCGTCGAGGTGGAGCGCTGGCAGCAGAACCGCGACACGGTCTGCGAGGTCCTCCTCGCGCACGGCTTCACGGTCAGCACCGAGCAGGACCCGGTGCAGCAGGCCGGCGACATCGGCATGGTGTTCGCGGTCAGGCCCTGACCACGCGCAGCACCCGGCACTCGCCTGTCAACGGACTTGCCGATCCCCCGGCAGGGCGGGGCGCGGGGGGACCTGGCACTCCTGGGCATGGTCGAGTTGGTCGGCCAGGCCGGCCAGGTCGCCGTCGACCGCAACGGGTCCCCCGAACAGAGGCTTCCCGTCGTTACTGAATCCGTTGGGCCTTTCGAAGGAGTCGAGGCAGAGAAACAGCCAAGAGGGTCACGGGCCCGTCGGCTGCTCTTTTCCTTGCTCTCGGCGTGATTCCAAGCTGGGAAACGGCCTGCGCCCAGACCTCTCCCCAATATCAATGGCCCATACAAGCGAGAGTTACGGACATATCTGCACTTTGTAACGCGAATCCTTTTTTCGGTCCGATGTCGCCGCCGAGGGCCACAGTGTGGGGCCTCGGCACCGAGCCGGGAATTTCGGCTGGCACACCCGGCCCCGACCAGGGTCGATGTGCACGAACGTGAGGTGACAGATTCATGTCTGTTTCTCGTAGGGCGGTCCGCCTGATTGCCACCTGTGTGGCTTCGGGCGCACTCGTCGGCGCGGCCGCCATGCCGGCTCTGGCCGCCGGACCCGGCCATGACCGCGACAACGGGAGGGGTTACTCGCACAGCCACAGGAACGACCGCGACGGCCACTTCGGCGACCGGGACCGGGACCGCGACCGGCGCGGACACCACGGTTGGGACCGGGACCGGGGTTGGGACCGGGACCGGGGTTGGGACCGCGACCGGCGCGGATACCACGGCCGGGACCTGCACCGTGGCTGGGACCGGGACCACGACCGCTACCTCGGCCGCCGCTAGCCCGCCCTGCATGCCGTGCCGTGACGCGGAGGCCCACGCCCTCTGCCACCCGTCGTCATAGCCGGCGCTGCCCCTGCGCCCAGGCCGGAGGGCCGAAGACTGTTCTCCTTGCAGTCTTCGGCCCTCCGGCCATGTGCCGTCTTCGACCCTCCGGCCATGTGTCGCACCGTGCGGTCGTCGCCCGGGTACCCGCACCCCCGACGCATGGTCCGGGAGCGCCGCCGGGCCCCGTGCGGCCCGTGGCGCAGGCCGGGTCCTCCTGCCCGTTGGGTCCGGGCCGGACTGGGTCTATCGTCGGAATCATGGGGCCAGGACGAGGAGGACGGCCGGTGATGCCGCAGGACGAGGCCGTGATCGGCTGCACGGGGAAGGTGCTCATCGGTACTCGCGGGTCCACGGGCCCCGGCGAGGTCCTGGTGCGGGTCCGAGGCGGCTCCGAGACCTTCCTCGCCTGGTCGGAGGAACCCCTGCCCGTAGGCGCGACGGTGCTCGTGATCGAATCACGTGGATGCCGCGAGGTCGGCGTCATCGAGTGGGTGGATCCATTGGACGCGCTCGGCGACAGCGCCGAGGCCGGCTGAGGAGTACAGGCATGTTCGGATATCGCGTCCCCGCTCCCGACGAGGCGATGTTGATCTCGGGGGGCAGGCGGGGACTGGGGGGTGCGCCGTTCCGAGTGGTCACGGGGCACGGCAAGTTTGTGCTGCCGGTCTTCCGGAAGGTCCGGTTCCTTACGCTGTCCATGTGTGAGTCCGAGGTCACCGAGACCTGTGTGACCAGGCAGGGCATCGCGTTGCACGTCCGCGCGGTCATCGCCTTCAAGGTCGGCAACGACCACGAGAGCATCATCAACGCGGGTCAGCGGTTCCTCTCCGACCAGGAGCAGATGTCGGTGCTCACCGGCCGGATCTTCGCCGGGCACCTGCGGGCCATCATCGGCTCGATGACGGTCGAGGAGATCGTCACCGAGCGGCAGAAGCTCGCCGCGGAGGTGCTGGACACGTCGAAGCTGGAGATGGCGAAGATCGGCCTGATCGTCGACTCGCTGCAGATCCAGTCCATCGACGACGGCGACACCGGCTACATCGACGCGATGTCCGCGCCGCACAAGGCGGCCATCCAGCGGCAGGCCCAGATCGCCCAGGCGCAGGCCACCCAGGCCTCGGTCGAGGCGGAGCAGGTGGCGGCCCGCAACCAGGCCGAGTACGCCCGGCAGACCGCGATCGTCAAGGCCGAGTACTCGGCCGAGGTGGACCGCGCCCAGGCGCAGGCCGCGCAGGCCGGACCGCTGGCGCAGGCGCACGCCCAGCAGGAGGTGCTCGCCGCCCAGACGGAGCTGGCCCAGCGCCAGGCCAAGCTGCGCCAGCAGCAGCTGGTCGCCGAGGTCGTGAAGCCCGCCGAGGCCGAGGCCGAGCGGGTCAGGATCCTCGCGGCCGCCGAGGCGCAGCGGATGAAGATCCAGGCAGAGGCGGCTGCCTCGTACGACAGGGTCGCGCTCGACCGGATGCTGATCGACCAGCTCCCGCAGATCGTCAAGGAGGCCGCCGGCGGCCTCGCCGGCGCCAATGTCAACGTCCTCAACGGCGCGGACGGCCTCGGCGAGATCGCCGCCGGTCTGGTGTCCCAGGGCCTGACGATCCTCGACTCGGTCCGGCAGAACCTGAGCGGCCAGGACTCCGACGGCCGCCGCCCCGCAGAGAGCGAGGGCAACGGCCTGCTCCAGCTGCCCACCAGCAAGGGGAGGAAGTCGAACGACGGTCCGGTGGACGTCGACTAGTCGACCGGGGGCGGCGACCGGGTCTCTGCACGTACGGAGTCCTCCGAGCATCGATCACTGCCGCGGGCACACGGGCAAAGGCCCCGGACCGATCATGGTCCGGGGCCTTTGACGTCCACGGGTCGGGTCGCTGTCCACGTGCACACGCACCTCCGGGATCGCGGGGCGTCCGCAGGTGCCTCGCAGGCATAGAATCGAACACATGTCTGAGCTGCCGCCCGATCTACCCCGCCTGAGAGCGATCCTGGCGTACCTCGACCGGCAGGTCACGGACAACGAGACCGTCGGCGTCTACCTGCGGCTCCGGCGCGAGGCCGCCCGGAAGGCCGTCGCCGCCGCCGAAGAACGGGCCGCAACCGAGCAGCCGCGACCGTCCCGGCCACGGCGCCCCGCGTCCCGCACCGCCGAACCCCACTCCCCCGGCCCCGACTCCACCACCGGAGTCGGCGGCCCCACCGGAGTCGGCCCCACCGGAGTCGGCCCCACCGGAGTCGGCCCCACCGGAGTCGGCCCCACCGGAGTCGACTCCACCGCACCCGGCTCCGGTGAATCCGGTTCCGGTGAATCCGCCGCCGGTGGGGGCCCGGCGACCGGATACGTCATCGAGCCGAAGAAGCACCCGGCACACCCGCTGCCGGCGCTCTACCACCTGGCCGACTGCACCATGATCCAACGCAGGGCAACACCCACCACTCCGCATCAGATCCGCCTCGGGCTCCGCGATCCCCTCGGGATCCTCGCCCCGTGCGAGTTCTGTGCGCCGGACAAGACACTCGAACCGGCCGACCAGGTGCGACGCGGTCGACGGCCCGACACCTTCGGATGATCGGCCACGACGTCCACTGCGCGACCTTGTCCGAAGACGCCGACCCAGCACAGCGGATCGCACGTCGGGTGTCGATGCTCAGCAATCCCCAATTCCCGTCCAGCCACGGCAGATACAAGTCTCCTCCGCTTGCATCACAAGATCCACAACAGGTACAACTGGCGAGTACGCACCACCCGGCTCACGGACAAAGAGAGCCCCCTGTGCGCACGTTCCGCTCCCTGACCAGGAGCCGATCCAGAGCTGTTTCAGAGCTGATCCAGAGCTGTTCAATTCACTTTCGGGGAAGTTACGCATATCGGCGCGCGCCGGCTGCGGCCGCGTTCTGGGGCCCTGCCGCCCGCCGGGAATGCGGGAGTGGAGTCCTGCATGGACAAGCGATCCGTACCTGCGGATGACACCAATGACATGGGTGACACCGACGCCGGCGACGAGCCGATGACCTCCGGCGAAAAGCTTCTGGCGCGAGCCGCCCTCGGCGGTGTGCTGTCGTTCGCCGTGGTACCCGTCGGCCTCGTCCTCCTCCTGATATTGCTCGTCACCGCTGCCCTCTTTCCCAGGGCCGTCGAACTCGAAGGCACAGCACCGGTGTTCTGGGCACTACTGCTCCTTGCTCCGTGCTCGGCCATCGCCATGGCTGTCACGATGCCGGTACGGCATCTCGTGCGTGCCGCATTCGGTCTTTCGCTTTCGCCCGCCATCGGCAATGCGGTGGACGCCGCATTCAGCTGGGTGACGTACTTCCTCGTCGGTCTGATGCTGTTCGCGTGGACGCCGGGAGTGGATGCCCACTCGATGACCCCGGCGGTGGCCGTGGCGACGGCCGGCGTCGCCCTGGGGCTGCTTGCCGAACGGCTGGGATTCGGCCGCGACAAGGACGCCGCCGAACCGCGGACTCAGTGACTCAACGGGCCAGTTGTGCGGCAGTGGTTGTGGTCACCGGTGATCTTACCGATTGCTGACGAGCACCCCGCGTGACGCCCGTAAGGCCCTGTCCGCATCTAGCGTGATCGGTGAATCCCCGTGTGCGGCCGGTCGGCGCCGGTGTGCCTGTGTGCAGTTGCACCGACGTGCAGTTGCGCCGATGTGCCGATGTGCCGGTTCGGCATCGGGAACCATCCATATCGCTGGAAGGGCGGAAGATGACTGTCGAGACGCTTGAGGTCTGCGCTTACCCGGAATGCACCAACCACCCCGTCGCGCCGACGGCCGACGACCCGGCGCCTCGCTACTGCGCCCACCCCGAGCACAACGCGCTGGGTGCGTTCCGCAAGTTCCGCGCCAAGAGGCAGCAGCGCAAGGAGGAGAAGCGTCAGGTGGCCGAGGCCAAGAAGGCTGCCAGGGCGACCGCCGCGGCCGGTCCCCCCGCTGCGTCCGCGACACCGGTGTCCGCAGCCCAGGTGCCCGACCTGAACCTCGCACCGGCCGAGGAGACGGCGGAATCCGTACAGGGGACGACGACCGTGCAGGGGGCGATGGAAGCCGTGCACGGAGCGGCGGAAACCGTGCAGGACCCGGCCGCGGGGCGCGACGACCTCCTGGCCCTCATGTCCCAACTCGCCACCGACCTGCCCGTCTACATCGAAGAGCTGGCCATCATCACGGACTCGGCCGCCGCCGAGGCACGCATCGAGACGGTGACCAAGGCCTCGGCCCAGCGGACGCTGGCGGCCGAGCAGCGCACCGCGCTGGCGGAGGAGGCCGCGGACCTGGCCGTCGCCGAGCTGGACGAGGCCAGGCAGAGGTTCGAGGAGGAGACGGAGAAGATCCGCAAGGACGCCGCGCAGCAGGTGGCCGACGCCGAGTTCGTGCGCGCCGAGCTCGAACGCTACCGCGAGCGGGTCGGCCAGCTGGAGGACCGCCTGGACAAGGTGCGCGAGGAGGCGGACACGGCCCGCAGGGAGCGCGGTGACCTCGCGCTGGAGATCGAGCGCCACCGCGCGGGGCGCAACGGATAGTCGCCGGGAGGTCGCCCGGTGGTCGCAGGCACTCTCTGTCTTTGCTCGGCGACCGGAGGAGTCTTCGCCCGGCGACCCGAGGAGCTCATGGGTGCATGTCGGCGCCACCTCCCCGGCAAAGGCGTCCGGCCCCGTCAAGGACACGACGGGGCTGGGCCGGCATTACGCCGAATGGAGCTTCCGGTGACCGCTTAGAGCAGGCCGCCGAGGAGGCCGGCGACTACACCGAGCAGGGTGTCGATGAGGGCCATCTGGATACTCCTTCCTTCAGGGGATGGTGCCATTACGGCCGAGTCTGGATTAATAGAACAAGTCAGGCAATTGGGGTTGGGCTGACCGGGAGTCGGTCGGCCCCGCGCTGGGCCCGGCTCACCCCGCGTCCCTCTTCGCACCGTCCCCGCGGATCCTGCGCCCCCGGTAGAACCGCCCCCTGACCCCGGTGAAGCGCAGATCCAGCCCCACCCCGTCCCGTTCCGCATGCAGGTGCAGGTGCGGTTCCGTCGTGTTGCCGCTGTTGCCCACCTCGCCGAGCAGCTGGCCCTCCTCGACGACGTCGCCCGGCTTCACGGTGACCGAGCCCGGCCGCAGATGAGCCATTTTGATGATCTCGCTGCCCGTGTCGAGGAAGACGTGGTTGCCGTAGGGCGGTTCGTAGCGGATCTCGCCGGGCCGCTGGTCGGGGAAGGTGGTGGCGGCCGAGACGACCTGGCCGTGGCAGGGGGCATGGAGCGGCCGACCGTAGGCGGCGTATGCGGTCAGGTCGTGGCCGGGGCGGGTGCGGGTTCCGTGGGGACCGAGGGCGACCAGGTCCAGGGCGCCGCGCTGCTCCGGGACGTCGGCGTGGTGGTTGATGAGACGGCCGCCGCCCTGGAGGACGTACCAGGTGCCGTCCAGGGGAAAGCGCAGGGGCCGGGAGACGGGGGTCCCCCAGCGGTGGACGCGTGCCCTGGCCACCAGGAGCACACCTGCGACGAGCAACGCGAGGGCGATGCCCAGGGCCGGGGTGAAGTGCCCGGCCGGCAGGGAGGGCAGACGGTAGGCCGAGAGGAGGCAGGTGAGGGCGAGCACCTGGACCGCGCGGCGCCGTAGGCGTGGCTGTTGCGCGGGGGCGCCGCGGCCCTCGACGAAGACGAAGAGGGCGGCGAGGGTGGCCGTACCCGCGCACCACGAGGTGCGGTCGTTGGCGGTCCAGATCGTGGAGACGTTCCAGAGGGTGATCAGCAGGAGGTACACCAGCCAGGGGGCGGATTCCGCGAAGGGTCCGCCACGCGTCCGAGGCTTGTACGGGACTCCTTCGAGGAGCAGGCCGGTGATCTCCTCACCGTCGGGGGTCTGCTTGACCCAGGCGCGGACCTTGTCGTGCGGGCCGGCGACGATCAGCCCGTCGGGGCTGTCCGTGACGGTGACGGGGGTCCCGGTGCGGGCGAGTGTGGTCCCGACGACCTGCTCCAGGGTGTCCGCACCGACCGCCTCCGCCACGGCCGGCGCGAGACGGACCCGGCAGTCCGGGTCGGCCGCGAGGAAGCGCGTCAGAGTCCCGGCCTCCGGCGGCACGGTGCCGGCCTCCGGCGACAACGGGCCGGCCTCCGGCGGCGGAGTGCCGGTCTCCTGCCGCGGCTCGGACAAGGCCGAGGCCTCGGGCGTCGGATTCGGGTCGTGCATGTGTCCCCCATGGTTCCGGCCGGTTCGGCTGGTTCCGGCTTGTTCGGCTCGTTCGGCTCGTTCGGCCGGTTCCAGCCTGTTCCGGCTGGTGCCGGCTCGTTCGGCTGGTTCCGGCTCGTTCGGCGCTCGGCGGTCCGCAAGGTGCACCGCGCGGCCGACTGGAAGACGATCAGGGATGCGGCGGGGTTCTTCGTGCGGGGCGGCCGGCGGCGCACACGTGTCGGTTTCTTTACGGATCCCTGACACCGCGTCTGCATCCACGGGCCGCCGCTGTGGTGTCCTCCCCCTTGTCCGGAACCGGATGGAAGTCGCGTCGGAGAATGGAGTGCCATGGAAGGCACTGTCGTCGCAGTGGTGCTGTTGGCCCTGCTCGGGCTGATCGTGCTGAAGAGCGGGATGCGGGTCGTCAACCAGGTGGAGCGCGGGGTCGTGTTCCGGTGGGGCAAGGCGCTGCCGAGCCACCGGCAGCCGGGAATCACCTTCCTCATCCCGTTCGCCGACCGCATGCGCAAGGTGAACGTGCAGGTCGTGACCATGCCGGTGCCCACGCAGGAGGGCATCACCAAGGACAACGTGTCCGTGAAGGTCGACGCCGTCGTCTACTTCCGGGTGACCGACCCGCTGCGGGCCGCCATCGAGGTGCAGGACTACCACTTCGCCGTCGGACAGGTCGCCCAGTCCTCCCTGCGCTCGATCATCGGCAAGAGCGACCTGGACGATCTGCTGAGCGACCGGGAGCGGCTGCACGAGGGGCTGGCACTGATGATCGACAGCCCTGCCGCGGGGTGGGGCATCCACATCGACCGCGTCGAGATCAAGGACGTCCAGCTCCCCGAGTCGCTGAAGCGGTCCATGTCGCGGCAGGCCGAGGCGGAGCGGGAGCGGCGGGCCCGGGTCATCACCGCGGACGGTGAGTTCCAGGCGGCCCGGCAGCTGGCCAACGCGTCGAGGATCATGTCGGACACCCCCGAGGCCATGCAGCTGCGGCTCCTCCAGACCGTCGTCGAGGTCGCCGCCGAGAAGAACTCCACGCTCGTGATGCCCTTCCCCGTCGAGCTGCTGCGGTACTTCGACCGCGCCGCCGCGAACCTCGGCGCCCAGAACACCGGCACGCAGAACCCCGGCCCCCAGAGCACCGGCCCTCAGCACCCCGGCGCGCAGAACGGCGAGGCGGAGATCGCAGGCTCGGAGATCGCAGGCGCGCAGAACCCCGCCGTGGAGAGCCCCACCGCGCAGAAGGCCCTGGGCCTCGCCGCCGACTTCATCGCGAAGAGCCTTCCGGAACAGCAGCCGCAGGAGAACGACGGCCGGCCGTAGCGAGCGAGCCGGTCACGGCCATCGAGCCCACCGCCATCACGGCCATCGCCCGGCCCGGCGGGGCGAGTTGGGCCAGCGAGCCGGCCACTGCCGCGCTCACGCCCTGCAGGGTCAGCATTCCCGCCGAGTGCAACCCGAGGGCGTGACCGGCCAGTTCTCCGGGCGTCAGGCTCATCAGCCGCTCCTGCTGGACCAGGCTCGCGCCGAACCCGGCGGAGGCCACCGCCACGCACACCGCGGCCACGGCCACCGGCGGGTGCGCGCAGAACAGCAGGTACGGCGTCGCCAGGAGAAGCAGGAGCGGCGTCGCGAGCCGGGGCCGTACGGCGGCCGGGACCAGCCGTCCGACCGTCACGTCCCCGGCCAGCATGCCCAGCGCCGCGCAGGCGAACAGGGTCCCGGCCGCGTCGGGGGCGTACGCCACGTAGAGCGACTCGCAGCCGACGACGAGACCGTTGGGCAGCCACAGGCCCAGATAGGTGAGGCGGCGCGGGCGGGCGGACCACAGCAGCACGTTGGTGCGCCAGGTCGCCGTCGGGGAAAGGCGGCCGTCGGCGCGGGGCGGGCGGCCGGTGAGTCCGAGACGCAGGACGAGCGCGGCCGTCAGATACAGGGCCGCCGCAAGGAGCAGACAGGTCCGCGGGGACAGCGCGGTCAGCAGGGCGCCACCGGTGGCGTACCCGGTGATCTGCATCAGCCCGCTCATCATGTTGAACAGCGAACGCCCGGGCAGATAGCCGTCCTTGGTGAGGATCTCGTTCAGCAGACCCCAGCGGATCCCGCCGGCGAGGGACTCGACCAGGCCCAGCAGCAGGATGACGGTGAAGAGGGCGCCGGTCGCGAGGCCGGGCAGCGCCAGGAGGGCCGTACCGGCCGCGAAGGCGAGGGAGACGGCGACGAGGGCCGCGCGCGGGGGCAGGCGGTCGGCGCCGGAGAGCAGGAAGGTCGCGCCCACCACCTGGGCCAGCGACGGGCCGAACATGCTGACCGCCGACAGCAGCGGGGAGCCGGTCGCCCGGTACACGAGCGTGCCGAGGGCGAGGCCGCCGACGGTCTGGGCGGCGGTCTTCGCGGCCGCACCGAGGAACAGCGGGGTGAACTCGGGGACCCGGAACAGGGATCGGTAGCTGGGCATGCCCCGGAGTCTCGGACGGACCCGGCGGACCCCGTTATTGTTTCGCCGTCGCGCGAAAGGTCGTGCCAGGGCGTGGCAGAGATCGTGCCCAAGGCCGCGGCAAAGATCGTGCACCTCAAGGTCGCGGCAGAGATCGTGCGCCCCAAGGCCACGGCAAAGGTCGTGCCCAAGATCGGTCCCGAGCTCGCGGCAAAGGTCGTGGCGAGAGGTCGTAGCAGAGGATCGGGGAGAGAGGGTGCCGTGGGCTGGTGGCAGCTGAACGCGGACACCCTGGCCCGCAGCCGGTTCGTGCTGTCCCCGCTCGCCGAGACCTTCGCGAGCCTGAAGCTGCTGCATTCAGGGCAGGGTGCGCACCCCGGTGAGCGGGAGTGGCTGCGCACCCATCTGCCCGGCTACCGGGCCCGGCTCGCCGCCGACGAGGTGACGGCCCGGCTGGTGCGAGCGGGGCTCGGCCGGGACTGGATCGCCGACTTCCTCACGCCCACCGCCCGCCCCGGGGAGGGCTTCGCCGACGAGGTCGCCCGGGTGCGCGCGGCCGGGCCCGACGCAGCCCGCGCCCATCTGCGGCTCTCACTCGCCGGTCCGCTTCCCGCCGCACTGGACCGGGACGACCTGCCGCAGCGGGCGGCCGTGCTGCTGGAGTGGGTGTGGGAGGAGACGGTACGGCCGTACTGGGAGCGGCGCCGGCGGGTGCTGGAGGCGGACGTGATGGCGCGGACCGCCCAGGTGAGCCGGGGCGGCTGGGCGAGCGTGCTGGACTCCCTGAGGCCCGGCGGGACGCGATGGCTCGGGGACAACCGCTTTCAGGTCAACCAGCACGAGTACCCGCCCCGCGAGATCTCGGGCTCCGAGCTGTTCTTCGTGCCGGTGACCCCGCAGCGGACGGGGTGGGTGGCCTGGGAGGAGGGCGAGCGGTACGCCGTGGTCTACCCCTGCGCCGGTGTCCTCGCGGGCGAGGGCGAGCGCGCCGTGCCCGCGAGTCTGGGCGCGTTGCTCGGACCCGCTCGGGCCGCCGTGCTCGTCCTCCTCGGTTCCCCGGTGTCCACCACCCAGCTGACCGCGATCACCGGACAGGGGCTGGGCTCGGTGGGCCGGCATCTGAAGGTGCTGCGGGAGGCGGGTCTGGTGCAGCGGTGGCGTGCCGGGCGGTCGGTGCTCTACTCGCGGACGCCGGCGGGCCAGGTGCTGATGGAGGCCGTGACGGGCCGGACGGAAGCGGAAACGGGGGACGGGGACGGGGGCTGGAACGGAAGCGGAAGCGGAAACGGGGACGGGGACGGGGACGGGGGCTGGAACGGAAGCGGAAGCGGAAACGGGGACGGGGACGGAGACGGGGGCTGGAACGGGGGCTGGAACGGGGACGGGGACGGCGAACGGAGGGCCGGAGCCGACGTGAGCCGACGGGAGCCGACAGAGGCTGGAAAGGTGCCCGTAACCCGGGGCCGTAACCCGTCGGGGCTAGCATCCGGACCATGACGACTACTGACCACAACGGCTCCGTGCTGAACACCGAGATCGGAGCCCTCAAGGGCGGCTCCGCGAATCTGCCCCAGTACGCGGGCAAGGCCGTGCTCATCGTGAACGTGGCCTCCAAGTGCGGGCTGACCCCGCAGTACTCAGGACTTGAGCGGCTGCAGGAGCGGTTCGCCGGGCAGGGCTTCACCGTGCTCGGGGTGCCCTGCAACCAGTTCCTCGGGCAGGAGCCCGGCACCGCCGAGGAGATCGCCGAGTTCTGCTCGGCGACGTACGGCGTGTCCTTCCCGCTGACCGAGAAGGTCGAGGTGAACGGGGAGGGACGGCACGCGCTGTACGAGCGTCTGGTGGGCTTCGCCGACGCCGAGGGGCACAGCGGGGACATCCGCTGGAACTTCGAGAAGTTCCTGGTCGGCGGCGACGGACAGGTCGTCGCGCGGTTCTCCCCGCAGACCGAGCCGGAGTCCGCCGAGGTCGTGGCGGCCATCGAGAAGCAGCTGGCCTGACCGGTTGACCTTGCCCCTGGGGCAAGGGAGAGCGTCCCTGTCACCGGGCGGAAAGAGCCGCCCGGTGACGGAGGATGACATCGTGGACGAGGAGCTGCTCACCATCGGCGCGTTCGCCGCGCGGGCCCGCCTGTCGGCCAAGGCACTACGGCTGTACGACCGGCTCGGGCTGCTGGAACCGGCCCGGGTCGACGAGGCCAGCGGTTACCGCTACTACCGCGCCGACCAGGTGGAACGTGCCCGTACGGTGGCCCTGCTTCGGCAGCTGGACATGCCACTGGCCCGGATCACCGAGGTGGTCGGGGCCGAGGGCGCCGAGGCTGCCGACCGGCTCGGCGCCTACTGGGCGGCCGTGGAGACCCGGATGGCCGGGCAGCGGACCCTCGCCGAGTACCTCCGTGGACGACTGTCGGGGAGGAGCTCCGAGATGTACGAGAAGTTCGTGGTCGAGACGGTGGACGTGCCGGCTCGGGTCGTGATCACCGAGTCGCGGCACACGCTGGCGGACGAGCTGCCGACGTGGATCGGCGCGTCGCTGGGCCGTCTGGAGAAGGCCGCCCGGGAGTGCGGGGGCGTCGCCGGTGCGCCGTTCGTCGTCTACCACTCCGAGGTGTCGATGGAGAGCGACGGGCCCGCCGAGTCCTGTGTGCCGGTGACCGACGAGGCGGCGGCCCGGGCCTGGGTGGAGCGGCACGGCGGTCCCTGGGCGACGCGGGTGCGGGTGGAGCCGGCGGCCCGGCTGGCCTACACCCGGATCAGCAAGGCGCAGGTGGCGCACCCGCAGATCCTCGCCGCCTTCGAGGCGGTGGAGCACTGGATGACCCAGGAGGGCCTGGAGATGGCCGGCCCCTGCCGTGAGGTGTACTTCGCGGACTGGGAGGCGGCGGGAGCCGGGGACCCGGTCTGCGACGTGGCTTTCCCCGTGCGCCCACAGAGGGCCGCCGACGGCGGGTGAGCCGGGAAGGGGTCCGGTGACCGCCGACGGCGGGTGAGCCGGGAAGAGGTCCGGTGACCGCCGTCGACGGGTGAGGCCGAGGGGGAGCCCGGTGGGCGCCATCGACACTGCGGCGCCCCGGAGGCGGACCTGACCCGAAGAAGAGGACCGAGCCCCGGAGGGGGACCGAGTCCGGGAGACAAGGGCCGAGCCCCCTCGGCAAGGACGGCGACTCGTCGAGAGGGCTCTGCGCGGGTGTTGCTTGTGCAGTTGTCGTCGGACGTGCCTACGAGGGAGCGTCAGAGAGGGCTCCTTACGCCTTGACCGAGGCCACGAAGGCGTTCCACGCCTCGGTGGGGAAGGCCAGGATCGGCCCCTCGATGACCTTGGAGTCGCGTACGGCGAGTTCCGCGGTGGTGGGCGACTTGACCTCGACGCAGGCGCCGTTGCCCGCGGAATAAGAGGACTTCATCCACGTCTCCGAAGCGCCCTGAATCAGTGCCATGTCCACTCCTGTTGCGAGTTGCTGGTGGTGCGGTTCACGCCAACCGTGTCGTCTGATTGGCGTGATCGACGCTACCGGGCAACCGCTCCTGCCGGAGCAGTCGTTCACTCAAGCGGATGGCATATTCCAACTGAGCCTTCCGCGAAAGCGGAGTCACGGTGTACGATCCGGCGCTTCCTGTGGAGCAGTACTCAATCCGCGTAGGTTTTCGCCACATCGGAGATGTATTGCCGGGATTGCTCCACATTGAGGGACTGTGCCCGCAGATGCTCGTACATCACGGCGTACTTCTGGACGTCCTGCGCCTTCTCCAGGTACAGGTCGCTGGTGACGCCCTCCAGGTAGACCACGCTGGAGTCGGCCGCGTCCGTGAACTCCAGGATCGCGTACTGCCCGTTGAGCCCCGGGTGCGCGCCCACCTCGAAGGGCAGGACCTGCACGGTGACGTGCGGCAGCTGGGACATCTCGATCAGGTGCTCCAGCTGCTCCCGCATCACCAGCCGGCTGCCGACGACCCGGCGCAGCGCCGCCTCGTCCAGGACCACCCACAGCCGCAGCGGGTTGTTCTCGGCGGTGATACGTTCCTGTCGGCGCATGCGCACCTGCACGCGCTTCTCGATCTCCGCCGTCGACGTCTCCGGCAGCGCGCCCTGCACCAGGGCCTCCGCATAGGCGCGGGTCTGCAACAGACCGGTCACCAGCTGGGGTTCGTACACCCGCAGCGACTCCGCGTCGGTCTCCAGACCGATGTAGACGCTGTACGGGATGTCGCCGAAGGTGTGCCACCACCCTTGCTGTCTCGAATCCCGGGCCATCTCCATCAGCGAGTCGACGATCCGCTGGTCCTCGACCTCGTACACCCCGCACAGATCGCGTACATCGCGCTGGCTGATGCTTCGGCGGCCGTTCTCCAGCCGGCTGATCTTCGACTGCGACACGAGCAGCCGTTCCGCCACCTCTTCGGCCGTCATGCCCTTGAGCTCACGGAGCCTGCGCAGCTCCTGGCCCAGCCGGCGTCGCCTGACGGTTGGATTGACATTGGACGCCACGGGACGTGCACCTCCGGCTGCCTGCCTGTACCTAACACTTTGCGTATCTGCTGCTGAGCAGACTGCCACCAAGGTGCTTTGTACCGCTGGGAAACACTGGATATGCGGCGCGTACGCGTCAGTTCGGGCACGGATTTGCGGACGCGCCAATGCGGTCGAGCGGGGCGGCAGGACCACAAGGGTCCCGCCGCCCCGCTCGAACCAGCGGCTCCCGTACCGGCACTTGGGAACTGACGGTGCGGTTCAGTGGGCCACGGCGCGTGCCATGGACCCGTGGCGCGGCTGCATCGGAACCCCGCGTGCGGGTTCCGCCGTAGCCCTGGCCGTGGGGCCTGCCGGGCGCCCGGCCGTGGCCGGACCGCGCCGCGGCTGGGCCGCAGCGCCGTTCTGTACGTCCATCACGGCATGCGCGACCAGCCCGCCCATGGGGTCGTGCCGGATCAGGTCCCGCAGCCGGGACCGGGACGAACGTCCCTCGTTCCCCGGATACAGGTGCTTGCCGAGGCCGACGGCGTGTGCCAGGGCGGCGAGCGCCGCGGTCCGCGGGTCCGGCGGTACGCCGGTGCGGATCGCGGAATCCAGCCGGGATCGGATCTCCCGGCTGATGGCGGTGTCCGTCGCCTGATAGCGAGTCGTCGGCAGCACCCCGCACATCTGCCCCGGTACGGCGGAAACCATGCCGCACCGTTCGAGATGCGAGAGGTAGATCTGGCGCAGCCCCAGCCGGGGCCCGCCGATCCAATGGACGGCACGTACCGGAGCGCCGCGCCTTCGCAGCAACTCCAACGCGCAGTCCAAAGTCGGATCTCCAGTCGGCCGTGGTACCACCACGGCGATACGATCCCCGTCTGGGGCTATCCGTCCGGCCAGCGCCAGCTCCACTAGCTGTGCTCCGGCCAGACCAAGGTCGAGCGACTGCGGCTGTGCAGTGGTACCCGTGGCCGGGTCCAATGCCAGCAGCAGAAGCTCCTCCGGAAGTGTTCTGCGGCTCCTGCCCATCCATGCCTCCCCGCGTGGATGAATGACAGGGTGACCCCTCTCACATTGGTCTGTCGAGGGTGCGTGACCGGTTCGTGAGGGAACCGGTAGGTATGTCGTTCTCGTCTAGCACAGGGGCCAAGCCCTCACACAGGACACTGGTACATGGTTCGGACAGGGCGCGCGCGGACGCGTGCGGCGCACGGAGGAGGCATCGGTGGCGGGCGAGTCCCCCGACAGGTCGAAGCAGCACAAGTCGTCGGAACCGACGTCGGGGAGCGCGGGTTCGGTTCCCGAGACCCGCGATCCGCGTCTCGCCGTCTCCCGCGAAAAGGATTCCTCGGGCGCCGCGGTGGATACGGCGACGAAGGTCCTGTCGGTACGGGACGTGAAGGAAGCCGCCGGCTCCGCCGAGGACGGCAGGAAGTCCGAGGACGGCAGGAAGCCCGAGGCCTCCAGGGACGAGGACGCCGACCTGCGTGAGGCGGTCTCGGCATGGGTCCGCTCGGCGGACACCACGAAGAAGTCGAAGCCCGAAGCCGACGCATCTGCAAAGACGTCGGACAAGCCCGAGGAGTCGGGGAAGACCGGGAACACCGGGAACACCGGGAAGACCGAAGACCGGTCCTCAGAGCCCGGGCAGCAGGCCGAGTCCGCTTCGGAGTCGGACGCCGAGACCGCCGCCGAGGCCGAGCCGAAGCCGAAGCCGGACACGCGCGCTGACGCCGACACGGATACGGACAGGGACATGGATGCCGGCTCCGGTTCTGGGTCCGCCTCCGGCTCCGGTTCTGGCTCCGACGCAGATGCAAAGGCTGATGCAGACGCGGAGGCTGACGCCGCCTCGGACCCGAACTCGGGCCCCAAGGCCGAGGCGGACGCGGAGACTGATGCCGCCTCGGAGTCGGGCGAGGAGATAGAAGGCCCCGCGGACGACATGGACGCGGAGACAGACACGAAGGCGGAGGTGGGCGCAGGCGCCGCCTCGAAGGCCGCCGAGGACGCGACGAAGAGTGCCGCCGCGGACAAGGCCAAGGCTGCCGCCGCGGATGCGGCGAAGACTGCTGCTGCGGACAAGGCGAAGACCGCCGCTGTGGACAGGGCGAAGGCGGCCGCCGCGAGCAAGGCCAAGCGTGCCGCCGCGGACAAGGCTGCCGCCGCGGACAAGACGACGGCTGCTGTCACTGACAAGACGAAGGCTGCTGTCGCTGACAAGACGAAGGCTGTCGCCGCGGACAAGGCAGCCGATGAGGACGAGCCGACGGCCGCCGACGGCGAGGACACCCCGCAGGGGCCACCCGCAGCCGACGACGAGACCCGCACGGGTGGTGCGGGTGGGAAAGAGGAGGCGGCCGAGGGCGAAGCCGAGGCGGAGGGCGCTGAAGCCAAGGGCGCTGAAGCCAAGGGCGCTGGACCCAAGGGTGGCGTCGATCAGCCCACGGCTGTCTTCAAGTCCGTCCGCCCGAAGAAGCCCGAGGTCGACCAGCCGACGACCATGCTCAAGCTGGGCGACAGCAAGTTCGTCCCGCTGAAGAACCCGGACGTCACCACGTCCGTCCCCCACGTCGGCCCCGAGCGCACCACCCAGCAGCCGCTCCCGCCCAAGCCTCCGCTGGACCTGCTGGCCGAGCTGACGAACACGCCCCCGCCCGCGGAGACCCCGGTCCGCACGATCGTGCGCCGGGTCAAGATCTGGACCCCTCTGGCCCTCCTCCTGGTGATCGTCTTCGCGGTCGTACAGGCCTTCCGCCCGCTGCCGTCCCCCACCCTCGCGCTCTCCGCCAAGGACAGCTACACGTTCGGCGGCGACAAGCTGCAGCTGCCCTGGCCGAACGAGGGCCAGGGCTGGGTCGACGGCGACGGCATCGGCAACATGGGCAATTTCGGCAAGCAGACGCCCGTGGCCATCGGCTCGGTCGCCAAGACCATGACCTCGTACATCATCCTCAGGGACCACCCGCTCAAGCCGGGGGAAGAGGGCCCCAAGATCAAGATCGACCCGACGGCGGAGAAGGAGGGCGGCTACTACAAGGCCGGCGAGTCGACGCTCAACACCGTCAAGGCCGGCGACTACCTCACCGAGAAGCAGGCCCTGTCCGCCGTCATGATCCCCTCCGCCAACAACATCGCGCGTCTGCTCGCGCGCTGGGACCTGGGCTCGGAGGCGGCGTTCGTCAAGAAGATGAACGACACCGCCAAGGAACTGGGGATGACCAACACGAAGTACACCGATCCCTCGGGCCTGAAGGAGACCACCGTCTCCACCGCCGAGGACCAGGTGAAGCTCGGCCGCGCGGTCACCAAGATCCCGGCCCTGGTCGCCATCACCAGCGCGGCGAGCTGGACCGACCCCACCGGCCACTTCTGGAACAACGTCAACGAGCTGCCGTACCGGATCGGCGCGATCGGCATCAAGACCGGCAGCACCACGGCGGCCGGCGGCAACCTGCTCTTCGCCTCCCGCAAGCAGGTCGGCGGCCAGACGGTGACGATCGTCGGCGCGATCCTCGGTCAGCACAAGCCGAAGATCCTCGAAACGGTCAACGCGGTCAGCAAGACCGCGCTGCTCGCCGCCCAGGAGGCGCTGACCTCGTCGAAGATCCTGAAGAAGGGCGACGTGGTCGGCTATGTGGACGACCAGCTCGGCGGCCACACCCCGATCGTGCTCACCAAGGACGTCTCCGCCGTCGGCTGGGCCGGCCTGAAGGTGAAGCTGTCCTTCACCTCCGACACCGTGCCGCACACCGCGAAGGCGGGCACCACGGTCGGCACGCTCACCGTGGGTGACGGTACGGCCGGTGCCGTGAAGGTGCCGGTGGCTCTCCAGAAGGATCTGGCCGAACCCGGCTTCACGGACAAGCTGACCCGCCTCGGCTGAGCCACGCCCCCTGGTCCAGCACTACCGCACCCCGCCGACGGAGCCCCGCGGCGGGGTGCGTGCTAGCGTCACGAATCGGGGCAGGTCGCCGGTCACGGGACAGGGCCGCGAACTGGACGGGAAAAGGCCGGGAACACTGAGGAAAGCGGCCGGGAACAGAAGACGGGATCACGGGGAGTGCCTTCAGGTGGCCACAGCCGAGCCGACACGCGCCGACGACGCCGACCCGGACCCGGGATCCGGCCGAATACGCCTGTCCGCGGCTGACCCGGACAGCCGCATCGACGGTCATGCCGACGACCGTCCGGAGGCACGTCCGGAGGTTCGTGCGGAGGCACGTCCGGAGGTTCGTGCGGAGGCACGTCCGGAGGTTCGTGGGCAGGCACGTCCGGAGGTTCGTGGGCAGGCACGTCCGGAGGTTCGTGGGCAGGCACGTCCGGGGACGGAACCGGCCGCACGTCCGAAGGCACACCCGAAGGCAGAGCCGGCCGCACGTCCGCAGGCGCGTCCGGAGAGCCGGCTCGCTCGTCTTCTCGCCGCGGCCGAGCCCCTGCGGCAGCGGCTCCTGCTGCACCCCGTGCTCTCCATGACCGCCCTCGCCGGCGTCCTGCACATCATCTGGTTCTTCACATTCGCCAACAGCGGCGGTGATCTCGCGGCCCAGGACGCCTGGGCGGAGTTCGTCGGCCGGCACCCGGACTCGGCGTACAACCTCGCCTGGTACGGGGGCATGCACCCGGTGTCGTACAGCGTCGTCTCGCCGTATCTGATGTCCGTGCTCGGCGTCCGTACGACGATGATGATCGCCGGGACGATCTCGGCGGGCCTGCTGACGATGATCCTCATCCGCAGCCGGGCCGTGAAGAACCCGCTGTGGGCCGCGCTCGCCGGGGTCTTCGCGCTGCTCTGCAACGCAATATCCGGGCGGGTGACCTTCGGGCTCGGCACGGCGTTCGCGCTCGGCGCGGTCGCGGCCGTCTTCTGCTGGCCCCACCGGTGGCGGTACAAACGCTGGGCGAAGGCCCTGGTCGCGGCCCCGCTGGCGGCGCTCGCCACGATGGCCTCGCCGGTCGCGGGGCTGTTCGTGGGCCTGATCGCGGCCGCGCTGTTCCTGCAGAAGCGGCGGCCCGGCGCCTGGGCGCTGGGGCTCGCCCCCACGGCGGTCGTCGCCGTCTCGGCGTTGCTGTTCCCGTTCTCCGGCACCCAGCCGATGGGGATCGGCTCGGTGATCCTGCCCCTGTCGTACGGCCTGCTGTGCCTGTTCCTCGTCCCCAAGGAGTGGATCACCGTACGGCTCACGGCGGCCGTCTACAGCCTCGGTGTGGTCCTGGTCTGGCTGATCAGCTCGCAGATCGGCTCGAACATATCCCGGCTCCCCATGCTGTTCGCGGGCGCGACGCTGATCGCGACACTGCCGTACACGGTGCCCCGCACCCGCAAGTGGTACGTGACCGTGCTGGCCTTCCTGGGCTTCGCCGGCTGGATCGGTTTCAAGTCCGTCGACGACATCATCCACACCACCCCGGCGGCGTCCTGGGCCCGTGAGCTGGCCCCGCTGGTCAACGAGCTGCAGCACGTCGGCGCCGAGAAGGGCCGGGTCGAGGTGGTCCCGGCACGCTCGCACCGCGAGGCCTCCGCGCTCGCGCCGTACGTCAACCTGGCCCGCGGCTGGAACCGGCAGGCCGACCTGAGACTCAACCCGCTCTTCTACGACGACACGCTGAACTCGGCGAACTACCACGAGTGGCTGCAGCGGTGGGCCGTGCACTTCGTCGTGCTGCCGAAGGACAACCCGGACGGGGACGGCGGCGAGCGCGAGCGGACGCTGCTGCGGCGCGGGATGCCGTACCTGAAGCAGATCTGGGGCGATGCCAACTGGCAGCTGTTCAAGGTGACCGACCCGGCGCCGATGGCCGAGCCCAACGCGGTGGTGGACCGGGCCGAGCAGGGTGAGATGACGCTCGAGGTCCACAAGGCCGGGCGGATACTGATCAGGATCCCGTACTCGCCGTGGCTGAGCGTCGTCGACGCGCACGGCAAGAGCCTGAAGGCGCCGCAGGAGACGGAGGCGTCCAAGCATCGGGCCGACGGGATGCCGAAGACGTACGACAACGTCAACGGGTGTCTGATGGAGACGCCGGAGGATGCGAAGGGGGACAAGTGGACGATGCTGCTCGCGCCGAAGGCCGGGACGTACCGGTTGGCCGCGCCGTACCAGTTGCCCCGCGGTACACCCTGCCCCGATGAGCTGAAGTGACCCCCGGGGGCTCCGCCCCCGCCCCCCGCTTTCCCACCACCCACCCGACTCGTTCGGCAGAAAAGCCGGCCAGGTGGACCAGGGGCGGACCGGGGCCACCCGGCACTCCGTACCACCCACCCGTCCACCCACCCGTCTGCCCGCCCGTCTGCCCGCCCGCCCGACTCGATCGACGGACAAGCCGGCCGGGCAGCGCGGGGCAGACCTGCCACTCGGTCGGCCGAGAGCCGCCCGGGCAGGACGAGGGCGAGGCTGCACGGCACCCTGCAACTCAGTCGGCCGGGCTCGGGCAGGGCGAGGGCGGGACGATGCTGCCCGACCCCCTGCGACTCGGTCGGCCGAGGAGTCGTGCCGGGCAGGCCGGGGCTGCCGGCCAGGGCCCGAGTAGGCCGGGGCTGCCGGCCAGGACCCGGGTAAGCCGGGGCTGCCGGGCAGGACCCGGGCAGGCCGAGTTGCCGGGCAGGACCCGGGTGGGCAGGGATGTCCGGCGTCGCGGGAGTCGGTCGGTCGGTCGAAGGGTTGGGTGGGTGGGGCGGGGTTATGGGGTGACGCGTAGTTCGGTCACGTAGCGGTCGGTGCCCGGGATCGTGGGGATGAAGGGTGCGACCAGCTCCACCCGGCCCAGTCCCGACTCCCCCACCTGCTCGTCCAGCCCCGTGAAGTGCCCTTCCCAGCACTCCCGCGGATCCGTCTGCAGGAACCACAACAGGGTCAGCCGGGTGTCGACGCCCTCGACCTGCTTGACGTAGGTCATGCGGTCACCGGGCAGGGGCGTCGGCCGGAAGACGGTGACCATCGCGGCCGGGGACCCCGACAGACGGCGGGGCAGGTGACGGGTCCGCAGCCACTCCAGCAGCTCGGCCCGCTGCTCCGCCGACTCCGCGTCGATCACCTCCACCACCAGGCCCGCGTACGGATGGTCCAGGGCGTGGAAGTCCCTCGGGCCCGCCGCACCGTCCCGGTAGACCGTCGTCGCGTGGTCCTGGAAGGCCGTGAAGACGTGGGTGCGGGCGTGGTGGACGCGGGCGTCGCGGTTGAGGCGCTTGTTGATGGCGACCGTCCACTTCATGTGATCGTCGTAGCGGCCGTCGGTGATCCAGTACGTGGAGATGTAGCAGCCGGCGGTGACCGGCCGGGCGACGGCCGACTTCTCGGGATAGCGAAGGAGCTGCAGGTCGCGGGTGGCGACCCAGCGGCGGCCGGCGTACATCCAGGGCATGGCCATCGCGCCGGCGTAGTAGTGGTCGTCCTCGTACCAGCGGTTGTAGGCGTACTCGTGGCCGGGGTGCGGCTCGACCATGGTGATCAGGGCGTGGCCGGGGTGGACGCCGTAGGGGCCCACGGCGGCCAGTTCGGCGTACAGCTCACCGCGGGTGCCGGTCTCGCCCCGCGTTCCGGTCTCGCCCCGCGTTCCGGTCTCGCCCCGCGTTCCGGTCTCGCCCCGCGTTCCGGTCTCGCCCCGTGTGCCAGTCTCCTCGGGCATGAACGCTCCTCCCCTTCCGTCCTTCTGCGCTCGCCCATACTCTGACGCTCCGTCAGATGATGCGCCAGAGTCAGGACAGCTGGAGGTCCGCCATGTCACTGCTCACGGGCAAGACCGTCGTCGTCTCCGGGGTCGGGGCCGGACTCGGGCACCAGGTCGCCGCGGCCGTCGTGCGGGACGGCGGGAACGCGGTACTGGGAGCGCGCACCGAGGCGAACCTCGCCAAGAGCGCGGCCGAGATCGATCCGGACGGGACCCGCACGGCGTACCGGGCGACCGACATCACCGACGAGGGGCAGTGCGAGGCGCTGGCGCGGCTGGCGCGGGAGCGGTTCGGGGCGGTCGACGCCGTCGTGCACGTGGCGGCCTGGGACTCCTACTTCGGCGGGGTCGAGGACGCGGACTTCGCGACCTGGCAGTCGGTCATCGACGTGAACCTGCTGGGCACGCTGCGGATGACGCGGGCATGTCTGCCGGCGCTGAAGGCGGGCGGGGGCGGGTCGGTGGTGTTCGTCGGGACGCAGTCGGCGGTGGCCGCGCCCTCACAGGTCAAGCAGGCCGCGTACGCCGCTTCGAAGGGGGCGCTGACCAGCGCGATGTACTCGCTGGCGCGGGAGCTGGGGCCGCACCGAATCCGGGTCAACACGGTGCTGCCGGGGTGGATGTGGGGCCCGCCGGTGCAGGCGTACGTGCAGTTCACCGCACAGACGGAGGGGGTGCCGGAGGCGGAGGTGCTGGGACGGCTGACAGGGCGCATGGCGCTGCCGGAGCTGGCGACGGACGGGGACGTGGCCGACGCGGCGGTGTTCCTGTCCTCGGACCGGGCAAGGGCCATCACGGGGCAGTCGCTGCTGGTCAACGCGGGTGAGCTGATGCGCTGAGGCGGCCGGAACCCCTACACATCCGTTCATATGGATGAACTGAAGTCACGACAACGAACATCTTTACCCTCTCTTGACCTTCCCCTTCCTTGTCGTGCGTCCATGTTCGAAACCAGAGTTCACATGCCTGACCTTGGTTGCGAACGCTGGAAGGGGACACATGAACGGTCTCGACTGGGCCGTGCTGATCGGCTACTTCGGTGTGATGGTCGCGATCGGCTTCTGGTCGCACAAGCGCGTGGACGACGTCAGTGACTTCTTCACTGCGGGCGGCAAGATGCCGTGGTGGCTGTCCGGCATCTCGCACCACATGTCGGGCTACAGCGCGGTGATGTTCACGGGGTACGCGGGAATCGCCTACACCTACGGCGTCACCTCCTTCATCACCTGGTCCTTCCCGATCGCGCTCGGCATCGCCATCGGCTCCAAGCTGTTCGCACCGCGCGTCAACCGGCTGCGGTCCAGGCTCCATCTGGCCTCACCGCTGGAGTACCTGAAGAACCGGTACAACCTGCCCACCCAACAGGCGCTCGCCTGGTCGGGCATGCTGCTGAAGATCGTGGACGTCGGCGCCAAGTGGGCCGCCATCGCCACCCTGCTGTCGGTGTTCACGGGTGTGACGCTGAACCAGGGCATCCTCATCACCGGCGCGATCACAGCCGTCTACTGCACGATCGGCGGTCTGTGGGCGGACGCGCTCACCGAACTCGGCCAGTTCGTCATCCAGTTGCTGGCCGGCATCTCGATGTTCGTCGCGGTCGTGGCGAAGCTGAACGACAAGCACATCGGGTTCTTCGGCGCCTGGGACGAGAGCACACTGCACGGCCACGGCAAGCCGCTGGTCGGACCGTACGGCACGGTCTTCCTTCTCGCGTTCCTGTTCATCAAGCTCTTCGAGTACAACGGCGGCATGCTCAACCAGGCCCAGCGCTACATGGCGACGGGCAGCGCACGCGAGGCCGAGCGTTCGGCACGGCTGTCGGCGATCCTGTGGCTGGTCTGGCCGGTGGTCCTCTTCTTCCCGATGTGGATGGCCCCGCTCCTCGTCCACGCCAACAAGCCGGACGGCTCCGACTCCTACGCGCTGATGACCGAACAGCTGCTGCCGCACGGGCTGTTGGGCCTGGTCGTCGTCGGCTTCTTCTCGCACACGATGGCCATGTGCTCCTCCGACGCGAACGCGATCGCCGCGGTCTTCACCCGTGACGTGGCGCCCGTGCTGTCGCAGAGGGCCCGCGGCTGGGGCGACCGCTCGGGCCTGATCGCCGCCCGCGTGACGACGGTCGTCTTCCTCGGCCTGTCGATGGCGGTGGCGACCCAGGTCAACTCCCCCGCCTTCAAGGACATCATCACCGTCGTGATCAAGTGGGTCGCGGGCCTGATGGGCCCGATCGCGATCCCGATGATGCTCGGGCTGCTCCGCCCGTTCCGCCGCTCCGGCCCGACGGCGGCCCTCACCAGCTGGGCGGCGGGCCTGCTGGCCTTCTGGCTGGTCAACTACCCCATCAGCTGGAACGTCGACGGCGGGGTCCCCCTCCAGTACCAGGTCTCGGTCCCGCTGGCGGTCTCCCTGGTCCTGTACGTCCTGATCGGCTACCTGAAGCCCGAGGACACCCCCGAGCGCCTGGCGATCATCGAACGGGTGAACACGGACGGCGACGGCGCGACGGCGGTCCCGGCACCGGCCGCGGCGGGCGACAACATCGTGGGGGCGCCCAACCAGCCTCTGTAGGACGGTGCCCGGGGGCGACCGGGAGGGCGGTGCGCACCGGGGCACGGGCCCGAGGCCGGCACCGACGGGTTGCGGGCCGTGTGCCGCCGGCGGGCGCGCGGGGACGGTTCGCGCAGTCCCCCCGCGCCCCCGCGCAGTTCCGGTTCGCCCGCCTCAACTGGCCCACCGCGCAAGGCATGAGAGAGGATGCGGGTGCAGGCACGGACCCGCCCGGTACTCGTACGGCTTCGGCACTCGCGTGATCACCGGCCCGGAACGACCGCACTGCACTCGCATCGACCATCTTCGGCTTGGAGGACGGGTGGCCGTACAGCGGATCTCGACCCGCAATGCCCGTTTCCAGCAGCTGCAGACGCTGCTCGGCAACCGCACCAAGCGAGGGCGTGCCAGAGAGTTCCTGGTCCAGGGCGTACGACCGATCACGATGGCCGTGGACCACGGCTGGACCATCCGCTCCCTGCTCTACGACGCCGACCGCCCGCCCTCCCGGTGGGCCGAGGACCTCCTGCGCCGTGTCGATGCCGAACGCGTGGCGATGGCGCCGCAGTTGCTCGCCGAGCTCAGCGAGAAGGCCGACGGGGCCGCGGAGGTGCTGGCGGTGGTCGGGATGGCACCGGACAGCCTGTCGCGGATCAAGGTCCACGACGACTTCCTCGGTCTGCTCTTCGACCGGCCGACGCAGCCCGGCAACATCGGAAGCATCGTGCGGTCGGCCGACGCGTTCGGTGCCGACGGGCTCGTCGTGACGGGGCACGCCGCGGACCCCTACGACCCCAGGTCGGTACGTGCCTCCACGGGATCCTTCTTCACCGTGCCCGTGGTGCGCAGCCCGTCGCACCACGAGGTCATGGAGTGGCTGGAGAAGGAGCGCGTCCAGGGGCGGCCGGTGGCCGTCGTCGGCACGGACGAGAACGGGGACGCCGACGTCTCGGAATTCGACCTGACCCAGCCGGTCCTGCTGCTGATCGGCAACGAGACCGCGGGCCTCAGTGCGGCCTGGCGTGACCTCTGCGACCACGTGATCAGCATTCCGATGACCGGCTCGGCCAGCTCCCTGAACGCGTCGAACGCCGCCTCCGTCGTGCTCTACGAGGCACGCCGCCAGCGCCTCGCACGAAACGCGCGGGTGCCGACGGTGATCCCGGCACCGCAGACGTCCGTACCGCGCTAGGGGAAGCGGGCTGCGAACCCCACCGCCGCGGACGGGGGGGGGGAAACGGGCTGCGAACCCACCGCCGCGGACGGGCGGGAGACCTCGCGAGCCTTCGAGCGGGCGGCCCGCGCCATCGGCGCGGGACCGGCGTCCGCCGCCGTGAAGGGTGGTTCCACTGCGGCCGCCCTTGCCGTATCCGGGGCGGCGCTCAGGCCCGCGGGTACCTGGCCAGCCAGCCCGGGGACGAGCCGGCGGGGCCGTGCAGGGCGGGGCCCTGGGTCATCTCCATCGCGAAGTCGTCCGCGAGTTCCAGGATCGTCGGCCGGCCCTCCAGCTCGGTCAGCCAGGCCGGCGGCAGGGCGGTCTCGCCGTGCAGGGCGCCGAGGAGGCCGCCGGTCAGTGCGCCCGCCGCGGCGGAGGGACCACTCTGGTTCACCGCGAGGCACAGCCCGTGCCGTACGTCCTCCCCCACCAGCGCGCAGTACACGGACGCGGCCAGCAGCCCGTCCGCCGTGCCGTCGCCGGCCAGTTCCTCCACCCGGGACGGGCCGGGCAGCCCCTGCCGCACCGCGCCGAGCGCGTGCTGGAGGGCATCGGAGACCGGCTGGTGGCCCGGGCGGACGGCGAGCAGGGCGAGGGCCCGCTGCACGGCGCCGTCCAGGCTCTCGCCGCGGGCGAGGGCGTGCACGACGACGGCGTACGCGCCCGCCGAGAGGTAGGCGATGGGGTGTCCGTGGGTCTGGGCCGCGCACTCCACGGCCAGCTGGATCACCAGCTGGGGTTCCCAGCCGACCAGCAGGCCGAAGGGGGCGGAGCGGGCCACCGCCTCGGGGCCCAGTTCTCCGGGGTTCTTCGGGGTCTCCAGCGTGCCCATGGTGTCGTCGCCGAGGCCGGTGAGCAGCGCCCGGGTCGGATCGCGGCGGGCGTAGAGCCACTCCTCGCGCGCCAGCCACCCGTCGTCCTTGCGCCGCTCGTCGGGCCCCCAGTCCCGCTGGGTGGCCGCCCAGCGCAGATAGGCCCGGTGCAGGTCGGTCGGCGGATGCCAGGCGCCGGTGTCCCGGCGCACCTGGGCGCGGATCAGTCCGTCCACCGTGAAGAGGGTGAGCTGCGTGTGGTGGGTGACGGTGCCGCGCCCTCCGTGCCCGTAGGCCAGGTCGAGCAGGCCCTCCCCGCCGTACACGGACCGGATCTCCTCCAGGGCGAGCGCATCCGCCGGCCCGCCGAGCGCATCGCCGACGGCCGAGCCCAGCAGCGTGCCGCGCACCCGGCTGCGGAAGTCCTGCTGCTCGGCGCGGCCCCAGACGGCACCGGACGTGGCACCCACGCAGACCTCCTCACGGCACCGCCCGTACGTACGACGTCCAGCACTGTAATCGACCGGGGACGATCGGTTCACGGGGGCAAATCGACCCCGAGGGGTCATTCCCGCACAGTCATGAGCGCTTCGACGCCGTCCAGGATCCGGCCGAGGCCGAAGTCGAGCGGGTCGACGGAGGCGGGCTCGACGGCCGGCCCGAAGGCACCCTCGGCGATGGCCCTGGTGAGCGCCGGGAAGCGGTCCGCGTGCCGGGCGAGCAGTTCACCGGTGAGGCGGTTCCACTCCCGGTCCTGCTCCTCGTCGTGGTCGGACACCTGCTGGGCGAGATTGCGGACGAGACCGACGAGGAGCAGGAAGACCTGGTGGCGCTGGGCGGCGCCGAGGCCGGTCGCCTCCAGGACGGCGAGTGCCGCATCCAGCCACCGCAGCTGTCGCGGCCCCATGACCTGGCGGCGCATCGCGGTGGCGGCGAGCAGCCAGGGGTGGTCGGCGTAGACCCGCGCGCACTGCCGGGTCCACTCCCGCGCCCCCGCCCGCCAGTCCCCCTCCGGCACGCCCGACAGGTCCGGGCCCTCGGCCAGTACGGCCTCCACCATCAGCTCGACGAGTTCGCTCTTGCCGGGGACGTACCGGTACAGCGCCATGGCGGACACCCCGAACCCGCCGGCCACCCTGCTCATGGAAACGGCGTCCAGGCCTTCCCCGTCGGCCAGTTCGACGGCGGCGGCGGCGATCTGCCGCGAGGACAGCTTCGGCTTGGGCCCGCGGGTGGGCTGCTCCTGCTCACCCCACAGCAGCGCGAGGCTCGCCCGCGGGTCACGCGGCTTGTCCTGCTCCTTGTCCCGGGCGGCCATGCGGTTCCTCCCCTTCGACCCCGGCGCAGCCCGTTGACTCCGCCCACCAACTGTATATACCGTAAACACAACTGCTGACGGCATAAACAGTTTAGGGGGAACACTCATGCTGCTCACCTACCGCGCCCTCAAGCGCGTCTCGCTCGCGAAGAAGCTGCGCATCACCGCACCGAACGGCATCGACGAGGGGTCCTACGTCCGCATCGGCGGCATCGACCAGTGGATCTCCATCCGCGGCGAGGACCTGTCGAACCCCGTGGTGCTGGAGATCCACGGCGGCCCCGGCGCCTCCAACCTGATCCACGTTCCGCGCACCCGCGCCTGGGAGCGGCACTTCACGATCGTCCGCTGGGACATGCGGGGCGCGGGCCGGACGTTCGCGGCGGGCGGCCCGGCCGGCCAGGGCGAGATGACCCTCGACCGCCTCTACGCCGACGCCCTGGAGGTGACGGAGTACGTCCGCGCCCGCCTCGGCGTCCCCCGGCTCCTCCTCCTCGCCAACAGCTTCGGCACCGTCACCGGCCTGCGCCTGGCCCGCGACCACCCCGAGCTGTACTCGGCGTACGTCGGCACCGACCAGAACATCATCGGCGGCGGCCACGACACCTCGTCCCACGAGGCGCTGCTGGCCCGGCTGGAGAAGGGGGGCAGGAAGAAGGAGCGGGCGAGGATCGCGGCGATGGGCCCGGACCGGACGGCCTGGGGCGCCGAGCAGTGGTCGCAGTACGCGAAGACGGTGGTGACCACCGATCCGCTCACCTACGACACGATGAAGACGGTGGTGATCCGCTCGCTCTGGTTCTCCCCGCTCCACACCTTGCGCGGGCTGCGCTCGTACCTGAAGGCCATGAACTTCTCCGAGCAGCTCGGCCCCCGGGCGATGACGGTGGACGAGCGCGCCGAAGGCACCGTCTTCCGCCTCCCCTTCTTCGTCTTCCAGGGCGACAGCGACGTCCTGACCCCACCGGAGCCGGCCCGCCGCTTCGTCGAGGACGTCACGGCCCCCGTCAAGGACTTCGCCCTCATCGAGGGGGCCAGCCACTTCGCAGCCTTCCGGTACCCGGACCGGTTCCTGGACCTGATGCTGAGCAGGGTGCGGCCGGTGGTGACGGGAGAAGCCGGGACACGCTGAAGCACTCCGGACCAGGGGGCCATGCACTGCGGCACAGGGGTCGTTGCACTCCGACCCAGGGGTCAACCCTCGCCCTGGAGCCGGGCGCCCCTCCTGCGCCTCGGCGCCGTCGCCTTGCGGATCTCCTCGGTGGCCGCGCGGAACGCGGGTGCGGCGTGCTCGAAGTAGTCGAAGAGCAGGGCTCGCTGCTCGGGGCTGTAGCGGGCCAGGACCTCGGCGAGGTGACGGCGGGCGGGGCCCACGACCTCCTCGATGCGGCCGAGCGCGCCCGGGACCGGCTCGACGATCACACGCCGGCGGTCCCTGGGGTCCGAGGCGCGGCGCGCGTACCCGGCACGCTCCAGGCGGTCGATCAGGCGCGTGGTGGCACCTGTGGTCAGCCCGGTCCTGGTGGCCAGCTCGCCCGAGGTGAGCCCGCCCTCCGCCGCGATCAGGCTGAGCGCGTACCACTCCGACGTGTGCAGACCGGCGGCTTCCGCGCTGGCCAGACCCTGGAGACCTACCGCGTCGAGGTACTGACGGAAGACCACATGCTCGTCGCCGCCGCCCAAGGGGGTTGCCATCACCGGAGTCCTCTCCTAAATTTATCTGCACAGATGCAGATACTGCTTACGTTCAGAATCTGCATGCAGTCTAGCGAGCAGAGGAGACCTCCACCAATGCCGAACACCACTGCCGACGTCGCCGCCATCACCTCCGTCCTGAACGACCTCGTCACCGCCTGGGAACGTCACGACGCCGACGCCTACGGCGAACTGTTCACCGAGGACGCCACCTACATCACCTACGTCGGCACCTACTACCAGGGGCGCCGGGACATCGTGAGCAGTCACCGCACCCTGTTCGGGGGCTTCCTCAAGGGCACCAGGCTCGCCGACGAGGTCCTCGGCATCCGTTTCCACGGACCCGACACGGCCGTGGTGAACGGCCGCGGCGACACCTACAAGGGCAAACGGCCCCACAGGCTCACCAAGATCCAGACGTACACCCTGGTCCGGCAGCACGACGGCGAGTGGCGCATAGCGGCCTTCCAGAACACCAAGCGCAGGCCGCTGATGGAGTCGATCTCCTACAGGTTCGCTCCGGACCTGGTACCGGCTGCGGAGAGGTGAGTCCGGCGCGGTGCGCGACCGGCAGCTCGGGAGGAGGCGATGGACGGGATGTCAACGCGGGTTCAGCCGTACCACGTGACGTTCCAGACGTAGATGCAGTCATGACGGGGCACGGCGAGGAAGCTGATGAAGCCTCGACCGCCGAGGATGTCGAACTCGCGCAGTCCGCCCTCTCGGTCGACCGGCCGACCCACCTTGACGGCATCGTGCCCCAATGCTGCCAACTCGGCCGCGAGCCGCTCCACCTCCGCCACCACTCCCGGAGGCAGCCCTCCCGTAACGTACTCGGCGCTCGGGTTGGAGTCCCAGGCCCGGTCCGTCACAGCCCGGCCTCCGCCTCGGCCGCCTCGCGAATCGCGCGGATCTCCGCGATGGCCGCCGCCGGGTCCTGCTCGCCGGCATCCACGATGCGCTCGAGTTCACGCAAGCGGGCAGCCCGTTCCGGATGCCGTTCGAGCGCGACGAACCCGGCCCAGGAGTGAACGAAGCTACGCAGCGGCGCGAGGCTTTGCGTCTGCTGGGCGTTGGTGGTGGCTTCGAAGAGGTGCTGTGTCAGCGCCGGAATCCGACTCGGAGCGATGCGCGCGACCGCCGCCCGCAATGCGTCCGGCGTCAGCTCGGGCATGGGGATCAGCGGTCCGTACGGGCCGTCGGTCTGGGCGCTCACAGTGACCTCCGGTGCGAGTGACCCGGTCCTCGTACGGTACCGGTGGACTCGGCGGTACGCCGGTGACGCGGCGCTCATGCCACGGCCACGGACGACACACGGCAATCGCGGCACCGGCCCGGGTGAGGGGCGCGGAAGGCTCGGTCGCAGCCGTCGCAGGTCTGAAGCGGGGACGGGCGACTCGTCGGTGCCGGGCGAGGTGGCACGGCCGGGAGGTGAGGCGGCAGTTGGGTGGTGAGGCGGTGCTGCAGGAGGGCCGCCGGGTGCTTGATCGGGTCCTGGGGCAGGCCGGTCGTCAGGGTGCGCAGAACGGCCGTGGGCGGCACGCCTCGCTCCAGCCACTCGGAGACAGCCGGAGCCAGGCGGATCACGTCCCGCTCGGTGAGAAGCAGGCGGGAGTCGTGGGCCCGGAGGTCGGCGAGCAGTTCGGTGGCCTTGCCGGATGGCGCGGGAGCCCTCGGCACGGCCGCGGGCTTGGGAGCAGCCGCGGGCTTGAGGCCGCCCGGAGCCACGGACTTGGGGCCGGCCGGAGCCACGGACTTGGGGCCGGCCGGGGCCCCGGCGGCCATCGCTGCCCTCGGCCTGTTGTACGAGATCGTCCGGGTCGTCACCTGCCCCGATTGAAGACGCTCCCTGGGACGCGCGAGGTATCCGTGTTCCTCCAGCTCGCGGAGGGCCGCCGCGATCCGGATCTCACCCTCGGGAAACTTCGCCGCCAGCGCCTTGATGCCGATCGGGGCGCCCTCCGGCAACGACTGGATGTGCAGCGCCAGGCCGATGGCCACCAGGGACAACTCGGAGTGCTGGGCGAGGTGATTGCCGACCACGGTGAAGTTGTCGTGGTGGGGTTCGTTCACGTGGGTGACGCCGGAGGAATGCCGGGTCTTCGGGCGCGCGGACGCGTTACGCTGCTTCTCAGTCACAGGGAAGCTTTCCTCTTCCTCGGTGATCAGGCCCTCGCACTGGGATGCCAGTCCCGGCGAGGGCCGATGCATGTGCGGACTCTCTGTCGCCGACGCTGCACCACAACTGACCCGCCACGCCAGCTGCGTTGGGCATATTCACTCCGGCGAGTGATCGACGGGGGCGGCCGGGGTGGGTTCGGTCCTTTCCCCGGTTCTTTGGTCTTTTGTGTCGGGAGCCGCCGGGTCACGCCCCGCCGCGTCCCGGTGTGAGTTCGGCCCAGACGGTCTTGGCGTGGGCGGGAGCTCCGTCCACGCCCCAGCGGTGGGCGTAGGCCGCGACGATCAGCAGCCCCCGGCCGCTCTCCGATTCCCGAACGGCCGGATCCCGAGAGGACGAATCCCGAGCCGCCGGGTCCCGAGCGGCCGGGTCCTGAGCCGCCGGGTCCTGGATGCGCGGGATCCGGTCGCCCCGGGCGTCGGTCACCTCGATGCGGAGCATGCCGTCGTCGCGCAGTGCCAGACCGAGCCGGAAGTCCCGTCCCCTGACCCGCCCGTGCAGTACGGCGTTGGCGGCCAGCTCCGCCACCACCTGCACCGCCTCCTCGAACGGCACGCCCAGGTCGGCCAGATGGCGCTCCGTGAGGAGGCGGGCGAGGCGGGCGCCTCTGCGGGTCGCCGACAGCTGGACACGAAGGTGGTTTTTCTGGTTCACGTCACCCAGCGTGGCCGCCTCTCCCTACTCTGAACAGCGACGACCACGGTACGCAGCGTGATTGTCCGGGCGGTTGACGTGGTCGTACGGCTCGTACGTCAGGAGGGGCGAGGGTGGAGGACGAGGAGGCCGAGGCCGTACTCAAGGCGGTCGGGCGGCAGATCAAGATGTGGCGGGAGTCGGCCGGGATGCTGCAGGCCGAGTTGGGGGCCGCGATCGGGTACAGCGAGGAGATGGTGTCCTCGGTCGAGCGCGGGCGCCGGACCCCCAAGCCGGACTTCCTCGACAAGTCCGATGAAGTGCTGGGTGCGGACGGGAAGTTGTCTGCGATGAAGGGGGATGTGGAGAAGGCCAGGTATCCGAAGAGCGTTCGGGACCTGGCCAAGCTGGAGGGCGAGGCAGTTGAGTTGGGAGCCTACGCCGCCCTCCACATCCACGGGCTCTTGCAGACCGAGGAGTACGCGCAGGCCTTGTATGCCATGCGACGGCCCGCGTACACCGAGGAGGAGATCGACCGCCTCGTCTCCGCGCGTATGGCGAGGAAGTCCGTCTTCGAGCGCGTACCCCGGGCAGAGATCACCTTCGTGCAGGAGGAGACGACCCTCAGGCGGCCGATCGGCGGCAGAATGGTGTTGCGGCAACAGCTGGAACACCTGCTGGAAGTAAGCAAGTTGCGGCACGTGGTGATCCAGGTGATGCCCACTGACTGTGACGATCACGCCGGCATGATGGGCTCGATCCAGATGCTGAAACTCCGGGGCGGCAAGACCCTGGGACACACTGAAGGCCAGTTGTACAGCCGAGTGATCAGTGATCCCCGGGAAGCCCAGATCATGGAGATGCGCTATGGAATGGTCCGGGCGCAGGCGCTCGCGCCCCGAGAGTCACTGGCCTTCATCGAGAAAGTACTGGAGTGGGAGACATGACCTCCACGCTGATGTGGTTCAGGAGCACCTACAGCAGCAATGACGGCCCCGACTGTGTCGAGGTCGCGCTGGACTGGTTCAAGAGCACCTACAGCGGCAACGACGGTCCTGAATGCGTAGAGGTGGCCATAACCCCCGCCACCATCCACATCCGCGACTCCAAGGACAAGGACGGCGCCCGGCTTGCCGTTGCCGGCGGCAGCTGGGTGGAGTTCCTCAGGTTCGCCGTGGAGAGTTGAGCACCGTGAACACCTCCGTGTGGCGGTCCAGGGCCCAGGGATAGTCGGGGACGAGTTCCAGGGCGCGCTCCAGCGCGGTGAGTGCCTCGCTGTGGCGGCCCAGGTTGGCCAGGGAGGCGCCTCGGCTGGCGTGGGCGGAGGCGTAGTCGGGATTGATGCGCAGGGCGCGGTCGTACTCGGCGAGTGCCTCCTCGTCGCGGCCCGCGTTCCTGAGCGCGTCGCCCCGTACGCAGGCGATCCAGGGCGAGTCCGGATGGAGTTGCAGGGCGCGGTCCAGATCCGCGAGCTGCCGGTCGTGTTCGCCCCGGGCGCGCCGGACCCGGGACCTGCTCGCCAGGGCCCATACGTTCTCGGGATCGATGTCCAGGGCCCGGTCCAGGTCGCTGAGCGCCCGGTCGAGGCGGCCCAGGGCGTACTGCGCGACGCCCCGGGACGCCCATGCCCCGCCGTAGCCCGGCTGGAGGGCCACGGCGCGGTCCAGGTCCCCGAGCGCCGCGTCGTAGAGGCCCTGCTCGCGCCGGTACTCGCCGCGCGCGTAGAGGACCCTGGCGTTGTCCGGCGAGAGTTCCTCTGCGCGGTCCAGGTCCGCGACCGCGAGCTCGTGGTCGCCGAGGTCCACCCGGACCAGCGCGCGCCAGTAGTACGCGTGCCAGCTGTCCGCGTCGGCCGCCACGGCGTGTTCGCACTCGGCGACAGCACTCTCGTAGGCGGAGCGCCGTCTCAGCTCCCGGGCGCGCATCACCCGCGCGAGCACCTGTGCCGGCGTGTCGAGACCGCCCCGGTGCAGGAGCAGCCCGAGCGCCTCGAAGATCCCCTCCTCCAGTGCGCCGAGCAGGTCCCGTCCCCAGGTGCGCACGGCCTCGCTGTCCGCGTCCTCGCCCGCCTCCACCAGGGTGCGCACCCACCGGCGGGCCACCGCCTCGCCCTCGGCGCAGGCGCCGGTCAGGTCGCCCAGCAGCAGGGGCAGTGCCTCCCGGGCCGGTAGCGCGCACAGAAGGTGGTACGACTCCTCCAGCCGCAGCTCCCGCCATTGGGAGTCCGCCCACAGCTCATCGGCAGGGCGGCCCGCCGCCGTCTCCTCCTGCCACCGCCCGAACTCCTCCGCCAGCCGGCGCTGCCGCTGTGCCCAGCCCCTCGGCGACCTGCGGCGCTGCAGGCGGAGCATCGAGGCGCGTACGACGTCGTGGTACTGCGCCCGATCGCCGCGCTCGCCGACGAACGGCAGGCCGCGCAGCCAGTCGTACAGGGCCTCGGTCTCGTCCTCCGGGCGCTCCACCGCCGCCCGGAAGACGTCGGCGTCCAGTCTCCGGGGCAGGGCACAGGCCAGTGCCACACCCCGCCGGACCGGATCCGGCTCCCACTTCAGGAAGCGTTCGACGGCCGTGGCGCTGGGGTCGCCGATGTCGTCCGGGTCGGCAGGGCGCTGTTCGGCCAGGGTGGACACCAGCAGGGGGAGCCCGCCCGTCAGGCGCAGTACCTCCGCGACGACCGGCTCGGCCACCACTCCCCGGTCCGCCAGCAGGCCCCGCGCCTCCGCCTCCGTGAACGGCCCGAGCGGCATGTCCGTCATGAAGTCCGCGAAGCCGGCCCAGCGGGCGGTGTCGAAGGGGCGCTGGCCGGCGGTCACCACGACCACGTGGGCGGGCAGTGCGCCGTGCCGGTCGCTCGTCATCGCCTCGTAGAGCCAGGCGTCCACGAAGGGCCCGATCCGCTCGTAGGTGTCGAAGAAGAGCACGATCCACGGCACGGCGGCCGCCACGTCCGCCAGTTCGTCCAGCAGCTTGGGGGTCAGCACCTGTTCCGGTGACAGGACGAGTTGCACGTCGTCCTGGCTGGTGAAGCGGGCACTGAGGACTCGTTTCAACCGGTCGGCGTACTGGGCGAGTTGGGCCGGGTCGACCGCGCCCACGAGCGGCCCGGCGCCCGGTATCAGGCCCAGGCCCGCGAGCCCGGCGCGGACGGCGGTGGCCGTCATCGCGGAAGGACCCTCCAGCTCCAGCCCCGCAGCCACCGCCTCCGCCTCGTGGCGCCGCTCCCGGTAGGCGGCGAGCGCACGGTCGAACCTCTTCAACTCGTGTCCCTGTGCGGCGAATTCGCGGCTGATCGCCGCCATCGCCTCCGGCACGCTCCCCACGTTCTCGTCGACGTACGCCGTGAGCGCGCCCCGCTCCCGGGCGATCTGCTCCAGCTCCCGGACCAGGAACGTCTTTCCGACACCGGCGTTGCCGTGGACGTGGAAGAGGAAGCGGTGACGTTCGTCCTCGGGCGGAAAGTCCAAGTTCTGCCGGAAGGCGGCCCGTTCGCCGCCGCGCCCGACGAACCCGGCTCGCCTGCGCCGCCCGATCAGCTCCTGCATCGATCGCCGTGCCCGCGTCATCCCTACGCCCTTCCCCCGAGGCCAGCCTCCACATTCTGGCGCAATGCGCACGCACCGAGCCGGTCCGCGGCAGGGGAGAATTCAGCCATGACCACCACCCCCACCAGACACTCCGGCCTCAGGCTTGCCGCCGGCGTGCTCACCGGCATACTCGCCCTCTACATCGCCCTGGTCGCCCTCGGGAACATCACCGACTTCGGGACCAACCAGCAGTTCGTACGGCATGTGCTGGCGATGGACACGACGTTCAAGGACGACGACCTGATGTGGCGGGCCATCACCAGTACGGGCCTGCAGGACACCGCCTACGTCGCGATCATCGTGTGGGAGACGGTGGCGGCCCTCGTCCTGATCTGGGGGACGTATCTCTGGGCGCGGCACAGGGACGACCTCGCCCGCCGTTTCTCCACCTACGGCCTGCTGATGCTGCTGCTCCTCTTCGGTGCCGGGTTCATCGCGATCGGCGGTGAGTGGTTCGCGATGTGGCAGTCGAAGACGTGGAACGGGCTGGACGCGGCGACCCGGGTGTTCGTGATCAGCGGGGTGGCGTTGATCGTCAACCAGTTGCCGGGGCGGCGCACGCAGGACGCGACTACTTGACGACCGTGACCTTGGTCCCCTGATCCCCGAAGGCCCACAGTGCGGCTCCGTCCTCCTTGTGGAGGCGGATGCCGCCCAGCTTCTGCCCGTTCTCCGGTGGCGGCGGCGAGGCGCCGTCGAGGGCGTTGGAGAAGGCTATGTTCACGCCGGAGGCCTTGGTGAAGTACATGACGTGCTCGATCTGCACGCCGTCCGAGCCCTTGATGGACTGGATGCGCAGCGTGACCGAGTAGCGACCGGTCTGCGGGCCCACCGTTCCCGGCCACACCGCGAACGTACGGTTCGCCTTGCCGGTCGCGTCCACCAGCCACACGCGCTTCTCGCCCAGCGAGTAGACGACCCGGCGGCCCTCGCCGGACTCCTCCGGGAGCGCGGGCGGCCCCGGCGGTGTCTTCGGCCTGGCGGGCGCGTGGGCGCCCGTGGACGCCGACGCGCCGGGTCTGACCGTCGCGGCCGTGGGATGCGGACCGTGGTCCGCCTGGACGGCGAGGGCGACGACGGCCACGGTCGCCCCCGCGGTCAGACCGGAGACCCAGGCCCACGAGGGCAGTCGGGCAGCCACGGGCACGCATCTCCTCCGCTACGGGTCCCCCTCTCGGCACGAGGGTCGGATCATCGTACTCAGTCCGGGCTCAGTCCAGGACAGGCAGCAGGTCGGGCAGGTGCCCGTCGGAGGCCTCCGCCGCCCGCTGCCGCTCCTCGGGCACCTCGCCGTACAGGGTGGTGCGCGGTTTCGCGGGACGGCCGGCCGCCTCCGCCACCGCCACCAGGTCCCGGACCGACTTGTAGGAGCCGTAGGACGAGCCCGCCATCCGGGAGATCGTCTCCTCCATGAGCGTGCCGCCCAGGTCGTTCGCCCCGGAGCGGAGCATCTCCGCCGCACCCTCGGCGCCCAGTTTGACCCAGCTTGTTTGGATGTTGGGGATGTAGGGGTGCAGAAGGAGCCGGGCCATCGCCGTCACCGCCCGGTTGTCCCGCATGGAGGGGCCGGGGCGTGCGATACCCGCCAGGTACACGGGTGCGTTCGTATGGATGAAGGGGAGCGTCACGAACTCCGTGAAACCGCCCGTGCGCTGCTGGATCCCGGCCAGCGTGCGCAGATGCCCGAGCCAGTGGCGAGGCTGGTCGACATGGCCGTACATCATCGTGGAGGAGGACCGGATGCCCAGCTCGTGGGCGGTGGTGATCACCTCGGTCCAGGTGGCCGTGGGCAGCTTGCCCTTGGTCAGCACCCAGCGGACCTCGTCGTCCAGGATCTCCGCCGCCGTCCCGGGGACGGAGTCCAGCCCCGCCTCCTTGGCGGCGGACAGCCACTCACGGATCGACATCCCGGTGCGGGTCGCGCCGTTCACCACCTCCATCGGTGAGAAGGCGTGGACGTGCATCCCGGGGACGCGCTCCTTCACCGCCTTCGCGATGTCGAAGTACGCGGTGCCCGGCAGGTCGGGGTGGATCCCGCCCTGCATGCAGACCTCGACCGCGCCCACGTCCCAGGCCTGCTGGGCGCGGTCCGCGACCTGCGCCAGGGAGAGGGTGTACGCGTCCGCGTCCGTGCGGCGCTGGGCGAAGGCGCAGAAGCGGCAGCCCGTGTAGCAGACGTTGGTGAAGTTGATGTTGCGCGTGACGATGTAGGTGACGTCGTCGCCCACCGCCGACCTGCGCACGTCGTCCGCCACCCGGCACAGCGCGTCCAGCGCCGGGCCGTCCGCGTGCAGCAGGGCCAGCGCCTCGGCGTCCGTGAGCCGTGTGGGGTCGTCGGCCGCCGTGCGCAGCGCCTGGCGTACGTCCGTGTCGATGCGCTCGGGTGCCATGCCGGGGGCGGCGGCCTCGCGCAGCGCCTCCCAGTCGCCGTAGACCTCGTCGAAGTCGTCGCGCCGGTCGGACGTACGGCCCTCGGTGTCGATCGTGCGGTGCAGCTCCGTGCGGCCGGCGGGCACGAAGACCTCCTCCGGCTCCTGCCAGGGACGCCCCTCGACCACGGCGTCCGGCAGGGCGAGACCGGTCTCCGGATCGGCCAGCGCGGCGACGTGCGGGCGCAGCCGCGGGTCCAGCCAGGGCTCGCCGCGGCGCACGAACTCCGGGTAGACGCAGAGGCGTTCGCGCAGCTCGAAGCCGGCGGCCCGGGAGCGCTCGGTGAGTTCCTCGATCTGCGGCCAGGGGCGCTCGGGGTTGACGTGGTCGATGGTCAGGGGCGACACCCCGCCCCAGTCGTCGACACCGGCGCCGATCAGCCGCTCGTACTCGCTGTCCACGAGGTTCGGCGGGGCCTGGAGGCAGGCGCTCGGGCCCATGATGTGCCGGGCGACGGCCACCGTGGCGACCAGGTCGTCGAGTTCGGCGTCCGGCATGCCGCGCATCGCCGTGTCCGGCTTGGCGCGGAAGTTCTGGATGATCAGCTCCTGGATGCCGTGGTAGGCCCGGGAGACCTTGCGGAGGGCGAAGAGGGACTCCGCACGCTCCTCGTACGTCTCACCGATGCCGATCAGCAGGCCGGAGGTGAAGGGGACCGAGGAGCGGCCCGCGTCCTCCAGCACCCTGAGGCGTACGGCCGGTTCCTTGTCCGGGGAGCCGTGGTGCGGGCCGCCGGGCTCCGACCACAGGCGGGTGGCCGTGGTCTCCAGCATCATGCCCATGGACGGGGCGACCGGCTTGAGGCGCTGGAAGTCCGTCCAGGTCATGACGCCCGGGTTGAGGTGGGGCAGCAGGCCGGTCTCCTCCAGGATGCGGATGGAGACGGCGCGGACGTAGGCGATGGTGTCGTCGTAGCCGTGCGCGTCCAGCCACTCGCGCGCCTCCGGCCAGCGGTCCTCGGGCTTGTCGCCGAGGGTGATGAGGGCTTCCTTGCAGCCGAGGGCGGCGCCCTTGCGGGCGATGTCCAGCACCTCGTCCGGCGACATGAACATCCCGTGGCCCGCCCGGCGCAGCTTGCCGGGGACGGTGACGAAGGTGCAGTAGTGGCACTTGTCCCGGCACAGCCGGGTGAGGGGGATGAAGACGCTCTTCGAGTAGGTGATGACGCCGGGCCTGCCCGCCGCCGCCAGGCCCGCGTCCCGCACCCGGGCGGCGGACGCGACGAGGTCGGCCAGGGCCTCGCCGCGGGCCTGGAGGAGCACCGCCGCCTCGGCGGCGTCGAGAGCGACGCCGTCCCGGGCACGTTTGAGGGCGCGACGCATGGAGTTCTCGGTCGGGCCGGTTCCGGAGGTCGCGGAAGTCGTCATCTCTTGAGCATACGTTCGGGCTGATCACGGCAGCCCCTGTGCGTCATGCCACGCCATCGGCCAGAAATGTGCCGTACTCGTCCAGCAGCCGCAGCACCTCCGGCTCCCCCGCCGACGGCAGCTGGACCACCGTCTCCTCGATGCCCAGTTCGGCATAGTGGGCGAGCTTGCCGGGGGTGGGCAGGACGGCGTACGGGACGACCCGGAGGGCGGACGGGGCGCGGCCCGCGTCCTCCCAGACCGTGCGCAGTACCGGCACCGACTCGGACAGCCCGCGGCCGCCGATCGGCAGCCAGCCGTCCGCGTACTCGGCGATGTGCGCGAACAGCTTGGGACCTGCCGCGCCGCCGACGAGGGTGCGGGGGCCGACCACCGGCCCGCGCGGCTTCTGCACCGGCTTGGGGAACGCGAAGCTGGGCCGCACGCTGCCGAACTCCCCGTCGTGGCCGACCGGTTCCTCGGACCACAGGGCCCGCATGAGGCCCATCCGGTCCCGGACCAGGTCGCGGCGGGTGCGCCACTCGACCCCGTGGTCGGCGGCCTCCTCCACGTTCCAGCCGTAGCCGAGGCCGAGGGTGAAGCGGCCGCCGGAGAGGTGGTCGAGGGTCGCGATCTGCTTGGCCAGACCGATCGGGTCGTGCTGGGCGACGAGCGTGATCCCGGTGCCGAGGCCCAGCCCCTCGGTCACGGCGGCGGCCTGGCCGAGCGCGACGAAGGGGTCGAGGGTGCGGCCGTACTCGCGGGGCAGATCGCCGCCGGCCGGGTACGGAGTCGCGCGCTCCACGGGGATGTGGGTGTGCTCGGGGAGATACAGGCCGCTGTAGCCGCGGGTCTCCAGTTCGCGGGCCAGGCGCGTGGGGGTGATGGTCTCGTCCGTGAGGAAAATCGTGACGGCGATGCGCATGGGTCTTCTGTACCCGGTGCCGTCCCATCTGTCCATACCGACTGGTCGGGATTTGGGTGCCTATTGTGGGGGCGGCCGATCAGCGTCGGCGGGTGCTGGTTCGTCGTGGCCGATCGCGCCCGCCCGGCGGAGTCGCAATTGATACTGCCCCGCGCCCCTGAGGTTGGCTTACGTTGGCGGTGTGACGACATTGCGCGGCACTCTCCCACCGGGCTCACCGGACTATGTCTACGTACCCTTCGAAGTACCTCCCGGCACCCGTGAGTTGCACGTCTCCTACACCTACGACAAGCCCGCCGTCCCGGTCGGCACCCCCGGCAACGCCCTCGACATCGGGCTCTTCGACCCGCGAGGGACCGAGCTGGGCGGGCAGGGGTTCCGCGGCTGGTCGGGAGGGGCCCGGACGGAGTTCTCCGTACGGGCCGACGACGCGACACCCGGGTATCTGCCCGGGCCGCTCACCCCCGGGACCTGGCACATCGCGCTCGGCCCCTACACGGTGGCGCCGCAGGGGCTGTCGTACGAGGTGACGGTCACGCTCACCGCGGGCGAGCCGGGCGGGACCCCGCGGCCCGTGTATCCGCCCGGCCGGGCGGCCGGGCGGGGGCGCGCCTGGTACCGGGGCGACTGCCATCTGCACTCCTGGCACTCCGACGGGCGCCGCACCCCGGCCGAGATCGCGGCGCTGGCCCGGGCGGCCGGTCTGGACTTCATCAACAGCTCCGAGCACAACACGACCTCCTCGCACACCCACTGGGCCGACGTGGCGGGTGAGGACCTGCTCGTGATGCTGGGCGAGGAGGTCACCACGAGGAACGGGCACGTGCTGGCCCTCGGGACCGAGCCGGGCACCTTCGTGGACTGGCGCTACCGGGCCCGGGACGGCCGCTTCGGGCACTTCGCGCGGCGGATCCGGCGGGCCGGGGGGCTGGTCGTGCCGGCCCATCCGCACGCCACCTGTGTCGGGTGCGCCTGGAAGTTCGGGTACGGGGAGGCGGACGCGGTCGAGGTGTGGAACGGGCCGTACACACCCGACGACGAGGTCGCGCTGGCCGCCTGGGACGCCCGGCTGGTCGCCTCGGTGCGGGAGGACCGGCAGTGGCTGCCGGCGATGGGCAACAGCGACGCCCACCGCGACCCGGACGTGGTCGGCATGCCCCAGACGGTCGTCCTCGCCGACGACCTCACCCGCGAGGCGATCCAGGAGGGCCTTCGCGCGGGCCGCTCGTACGTGGCCGAGTCGCGGCAGGTGACCCTGGCCCTCACCGCGGGTACCGCCGAGGGCGTACGGGCGGGCGTCGGCGAGCGGCTGGCGGTGCCCGCCGACACCCCGGTCACGGTCCGACTGGAGGTGTCCGGGGCACCGCGCTGCTCGGTCCGCTTCGTCACCGACCAGGGTGTGCTGTTCACCGGCGATCCGCTGCCGGTGACGGGCCAGGGGGTCGCCGAGTGGCGTACGACCCCGGCGTACGCGGCCTACGTACGGGCGGAGGTGCGGCACGAGACGGCGCTGGGCCCGGTGCCGGGAGCGCTGGCCGCGTTCACCAACCCCGTCTTCCTCGGCCCTACTTGAGCTGGGTGGCGGCCCATTCGGCCCACTCCCGGCGCATGGCGTTGAAGCGCAGCCCGTACTCCAGGGCGATCCGGCCGTGGACCGAGAGGTTGTCGTCGTCCCAGTCGATGGCGGCGTCGAGCTGCTTCAGCTGCTCGTACTCCCGCTCGGACATGTCGGCCAGGCCGGTCAGATAGGCGCGGGCCCGATCGGGCGGCAGCACGCCGAGGAAGAAGACGCGCAGCAGGAGGTCGCTGCGGGTGTTGCGCTGGGGCTTGGTCTCGGTCAGCCAGTGGCGCAGCTCGGCCATGCCCTCCTCGGCGAGGGCGTACTCCTTGCGGCCGCGCGGGCCCTCGGCGGCGACCGTGATCAGTCCGGAGCCCGCCAGCTTGGTCAGCTCGGTGTAGATCTGGCTCTGCGTCGCGGGCCAGACGTTGGCCAGGGAGGTCTCGAAGCGCTTCAGCAGGTCGTACCCGCTGGCGGGGCGCTCCGAGAGCAGGCCGAGCAGTGCGTGTTTGAGGCTCATGCCTCCATCCTACCTTCCACATTCCACTGTTGACATGTCACTGTGCGACCTTCTACTTTTGACATGTCGGCACAGACACCTGAGACCGGGGGAACCCCAATGTCGTACCTGCGCACCTTCCTGCCGTGGATCGTCTTCGCCGTCATCCCCGCGGGGCAGTGGCAGTGGGGGGCCCTGGCCGCCCTGGTGATCTCCGTCGGGATCATCGCCCGGGAGAAGCGGTCCGGCGCCGGCTTCGACGCACTGATCATCGAGACCGGCTCGGCCGCCTTCTTCGCCGTCCTCGCGGCCGTCGCCTTCGCCGACCCGCACTCGGGCGTGCACACCTACTCCGCGGCCCTCTCCTCCGGCGCCCTCGCCGTCGTCGCCGGCGTCTCGCTGGCCGTCCGGCGGCCGTTCACCCTGGGCATCGCCAAGCGCACCACCCCGCGCGAGTACTGGAACCTGAAGCCGTTCATCCGGGTCAACACCGTCATCACCGCCGTCTGGACCGCCGCCTTCGTCCTGACCGCCGCCGTCCTCGCGGTGCTGGCCCACTCCGGGCACGCCCACTCGACGCCCGCGACCGTCGTCCAGATCGCCGGCTTCGCCGTCCCGATGGTCTTCACCGTGCGCTACGTCGCCCGCGTCCAGGCCAAGGCCGGGCAGGTGGCCCGATGAGCGCGAAGCACCTCTCGGGAAACTACGCCCCGGTCACCGAGGAACTCACCGCGCACGACCTGCCGGTGACCGGCACCCTCCCGCCCGAGCCGGCCGGCTGGTACCTGCGCAACGGCCCGAACCCGGCCGACGCGGCCTGCGGGCACTCATTCTTCGGCGGCCGGCTGCACACCGCGATGACGGCCCACCCGAAGACCGGCCCGGCGGGCCCGGCTGGCTGGTGACCTACGTCCACGACGCCGCCACCGACCGCAGCGACCTGGTCGTCCTGGACGCCGACGACCTCGCCGCGGAGCCGGTCGCCACGGTCCACCTGCCCACCCGGGCCCCCTTCGGCTTCCACGGCAACTGGCCGGCGGACCGGGACGGTTAGGGAGTGTCGTCGCCGCGGGCGCGGGCGGCGCGGCGCAGGCCCGCGATCTCGGCGACGGTGTCCAGCCAGCGGGCGACGCGCCCCTCGGCCTCCGGCCCCTCGGCGACCTGCGCGGCGGTCTCCAGCCAGTCGCGCAGCAGCTCGGACGCCTCGCGGGAGGGCAGCGGCTCGGGCAGCTCCACGGCGTACCGCAGGCCGCCGGCGCGCACGATCTTCGCGACGAACGACAGCGAGCGCGGCACCACCCCGAGCCGGTCCAGGGTGACCGCGGCCGCGATGGCGCCGTCACCGAACAGGGCGGTGCGGAAGGCGTCGTGGGTGAGGCCGTAGCGCAGGAGGACGGCGACGTCGGTGGCGGCGAGGAGTTCGTCGTCGGTACGGGTGGCGGGGGGCATGGATGCCTCGGTTCGTTCTGGTCCGGTGTGGCAGGCCGGGCGGTGCGCCGGCCCTCGGGGCAGGTCGATGGGCGCCCGGGTCAGCGGACGGTGATGTCGTACACGAAGAACGCGGGTTCCGTGCCCGGCTTGCCGGTGGCGGTGGGCGCGGCGGACGGCGAGGGAGAGGCCGTGCCCGGGCCGGCGGAGCCGGTGGCGGGCCTCCCCGTCTCGGGGCAGCGGCCGAGCACGCAGTAGAGCAGCTTCACCTCGGTCGTGCCGGACGCCACCGCGGTGAAGTCGAAGTACTGCGTCCCGTCGGATCCGCCGTCGAGGGGGGTGCCGTGAAAGTCCTTGCGCTTGCCGCGGTACTTCAGGACATGCCCGTCGGGGTGGGGATCGGCGAGGTACCAGTCCTGGCCCATCCCCGGGTTCGCCGGGACGTTGAGCGTGAACTTCTTTCCGGCGTCGACCGTGATGGCGTGGTCCTTGGTGCCGTACTCGGCGTCCCCGCCCTGGGTGCCGCAGCCGGTCAGGGCGGACAGTGCGGCCAGCGCGGGCAGAGCGCCGAGTACGCGTGTGCTTCGGGCTTTCGTGGAGAGGGTCATGGTCAGTCCTGGGGGATGTGGACGGCGTACGCGTCGGGAAGGTCGTTGTCACTGGCCTTGGCCATGCCACCGTTGACGAAGTCGTCCTCGCTGATCCAGGTGGTCGTGCCCCAGGGGTTGTAGATCTCCAGCTTGTCGCCCTCCTGGCCGACGATCATCACCGCGTGGCCGGAGCGGTCCCCGTTCTTGTCGTGGCCCTCGATGCCGATGGGAACCGGCTTGCCGTCCGCCACCGCCTTCTCGATGTCCGGCAGCACGGCACGTCGGTCGTCGGCGCCGTGGACCTCCTGGAACTTGTACCCGCTGCCGGTGTGGGGGCTGATCTCCTTGTTGACGACGACCGTCTTGCCGTCGTTGTCCATGCCGTCGGGCGTGTCCGTCCAGAAGTGGGTGTGGTCGCCGTCGCCCTCCTCGTGCACCCGGTGCTGCTCGTCGACCAGGCGCTTGCGGAAGGCGGCCGGGTCGTCCTCCTGACCGCTGGGACCGCCGGTGATCCCGAGGGCGTAGACGGGGTCGACCATCGCCCGGGCCGTGACCGTGGACGAGGCCACGCAGCTGCCCTCCTGGCCGTCGCCGCCCTGGATCCACTTCTGGCCGTCGAACGCCTGGTCGTCGGTGTTGCGGTTGGAGCCGTCGGGGTTGAGCCCCTCGTTGTTCATGCTGTCCGCCTGCGTGGTGACGGGCGACAGGTGCCGCTGCAGCCACGCCGGGTCCTTGCCGTGGATCTTCCCCGTGAAGTCCTGGACCTGGTCGACGCTGTACCCGGAGGCGAGGGCCTTCATGATGTAGGCCTTCTCCTGCGGCGTCTGCGCATCGGTGAGCAGACGGTCCATGCGGGCGCGGTCGGCGGCGCTCAGCCGGTCCATCCGCTCGCCGGAGCGCTTGAGGTCGTTGGCGCTGAGGATCTCGTTGTACGCGGGGTCGCCGGCCGCGTTGCTGGTGTCGGCGAGCATCAGACGGTCCACCGGCGACAGCTCACCGGTCTTCATCTTCCCGGCGCGCGCCTCGGACGCCCACTTGTTGAGGTCCCGGGCCGCCTTGCGGGCGGCGTCGTCGGCGGCCTCGGCGGCCTTGTGCATCAGGCCGACGCCGTACGAGGCGGTCGAACGGGCGTTCAGCCGTACGGCCTCCTCGTCGTCGTCCTCGTACCAGTCGTCGAAGAAACCGTCCCGGCCGCCGAGCGTGGTGCGCGCCGACTGCAGCATCTGCCGCCCGTCGCTGTCCGTGGACTTGGCGTCCTTGAGGGAGTCGGCCAGCGTGAGCAGCGCCAGTCCGCCGCCCCAGGTCGCCCGGGACATCTCCGACACGTCCCGCCCCGCGGCGGACACGGCATCGGAGGCGAGGACGCTCGTGTCGCCGACCCACACCTCGGGCAGGCCCTTGCGGGCCACCTTGTCGACCCGCTCGTACACGCCGCTGAGATCCTGCTTCTGGTAGAGCTTGCCCAGGGTCTCCAGGGTCGCCGTGTCGCCCACCGGGGCGGACACACCGAGCGCGTCCTCGATGGCGTCGATCAGGTCGTTCTTGCTGTCGGCCGAGGAGATGCTCTTGCTCAGCTCGGCCAGCCGCTTACGGCGGTCGGTCGTGGACTCCGTCATCGCCCGGCCCCTCAGTAACCGGCCAGCGCGGAGGGACGGTCGCCCTGCGTCGGCATGGTGGTCAGGTGGCTGTCGTCGGCCAGCGCCGAGGGGCGGCCGGCGTACGAGGGCATGGTGGTCAGGTGGCTGTCCCCGGCCGGTACGGTCACGTTGCGCACGCTGGTGTCCACGAGCCCGTCGCTGCCGCGGTAGGCACCCTTGGCGAGCCGTACCTTGTCGGCGAGCTGGTGCAGGGCCGCCTCCAGCGTCTTGGCCTCCTCCTCCCAGGCCGAGGCGAACGCGTTGAACGCCGCGGCCGAGTCCGGGCCGCCCAGCGCGTCGTCCATGTAGCAGAGACCGGGGGTGATCGCCGTGCGTATCTTCCCCATGTCGTCGCCGGCGCCGTCCAGTTCGTTCGCCTGGCCGGACATACCGGACTTCACCGTGTAGCCGTCCGAAGACGTGCCCATCAGGCTCCCCCGTTGCGATAGATCATGACCGCGGGGGAGGCTAACACGCGCCGCTCGTACGCCCGTCCGTGAAGCACACCGCCCCCACAGGGCTGCCACAGCTTCCGCCGAAGGCATCCGGGCGGTGCGCCCGTGCAGCATGATCTCAGCAGATCTCAGCAGATCAGGAGAGTCCCAGACATGTCGTCCCAGGCCGGCCTCAAGCAGCGGATCGTCACCCGCTTCCAGCGCCACCTCGCCAACCCGCTCAACCGGCGCCTGCCGTTCCAGACCCTTCTGGAGACCACCGGCCGCTCCTCCGGCCTGCCCCGGCCCACGCCGGTGGGCGGGCGCCGGGTCGGGGACTCCTTCTGGATCGTCTCGGAGTTCGGGTTCAAGTCCCAGTACGTGCGCAACATCCAGGCCGACCCGAAGGTCCGCGTCCGCATCGGCGGCCGCTGGCACCACGGCACCGCCCACCTGCTGCCCGAGGACGACGCCGTGGCGCGGCTGCGCGCCCTGCCCCGCTTCAACAGCGCGGCCGTACGGGCCTTCGGCACCGACCTGCTGACGGTGCGGGTGGATCTCGCGGACTGAGCCCGCTCACCCCGGCCACACGATCGCCTGCACCTCGCTGTACGCGTGCAGGGCGTAGGAGCCCACGTCCCGGCCGACCCCGCTCTTCTTGAAGCCGCCGAAGGGCGCCTCCATGTTGCGGCCGACCGTGTTGACGCCCACACCGCCGGCCCGCAGCCGCCGGGCCACCCGGAAGGCGCGGGCCACGTCGCCCGACCAGACGTAGTCGATCAGGCCGTAGTCGGAGTCGTTGGCGAGGGCCACGCCCTCGTCCTCCTCGTCGAAGGGGACGACCGACACCACGGGCCCGAAGATCTCCTCGCGCACCACCCGCATGTCGTTCGTGCAGTCGGCCAGTACCGCCGGGGCGACATGGAATCCCCGCTCCAGCGGCGGGCGTTCGCCGCCGGCGACCACCGTCGCGCCCTCCTTGCGGCCCAGCTCGACGTACGCCTCCACCCGGGTCCGGTGCTCGGCGGAGATCAGCGGCCCCACGACCGTGCCGGCCTCCCTGGGGTCGCCCACCTTCAACCGGGTGGCGTAGGCGGCGAGTTGCTCGACGAGCCGCTCGTACACCCCGCGCTGGGCCAGCACCCGGGTGGGTGCCGTGCAGATCTGCCCGCTGTAGAAGGAGAACGTCGTCCCGATCCCGGCCACCGCCGAGGCGACGTCGGCATCGTCGAAGACGAGGGCCGCACCCTTCCCGCCCAGCTCCATCAGCTGGCGCTTCATGTCCCGCCCGCACACCTCGGCGATGCGCTGCCCGACGCCCGTGGAGCCGGTGAAGCTCACCATGTCGACGTCGGGGGAGGCGACGGCGGCCGCACCGACCTCGGTGGCGCGCCCGGAGACCACGTTCACCACACCCGCGGGTGCGCCCGCCTCCTGGAGGGCCTTGGCCATCCGGTAGACGGACAGCGGGTCCTGCGGGGCCGGTTTGACGACCACCGTGTTGCCCATCGCCAGCGCGGGGGCGATCTTGCCGGCCGGGTTGGCCCAGGGGTTGTTGTACGAGGTGATGCAGGTGACGACCCCGACGGGCTGCCGCACCGCCAGCGCCCCCATCACTCCCGCCTTCCCCATCGGCCCCGCCTCGTTGATCTGCGGCGCAACGGCCCACTCGGCGGGCTCCACGGCGGCGTACCGGCGGAACCGGGCGGCGGCCACCCCGACCTGCATCGCCCGGGCCGTCCCCGTCGTCGCCCCGGTCTCGGCCTGCGCCAGGTCGGCGTACGGGAGGAGCCGGCCGCGGATGATCTCCGCGGCCCGCCCGAGGACCGCCGCCCGCTCCTCGGGCCCGGTCCGCGACCAGGCCCCGAACGCCTCCCGGGCCGCCGCGCAGGCCGCCTCCGTCTGCGCCACGGAGGCCTCGGGTGCGTGCCCGACCGTCTCCTCGGTGGCCGGGTCGACCACCGGGTAGTACCCGCCGTCCGGCTCGGCCCACGCGCCCCCGATGAACAGCCGCTGCCCGTCGCTCACCTCGTGCTCACCGTCCCGGTGTCCCGTCCGGAGCGCAGCACCCGGCCCGGTACCGCGCCGCTCACCACGTCGTCCCGGATCGCCTCGACGCCGTTGACCCACACGGCCCGCACCCCGAGCGCCCTGGAGTCCAGCCGCGGGCTGTCGCCCGGCAGGTCGTGCACCAGGGTGGCCCGGCCCGCGTCGATCCGCTCCGGGTCGAGGAGGACCAGGTCCGCATGCCAGCCCTCGCGGATCCGGCCGCGCTCGCGCAGCCCGAAGAGCCGCGCCGGGTCGTCGGTCAGCATCCTGACCGCCTGCTCCAGGCCGACCAGCCTGCGGCCCCGCAGACAGTCCCCGAGGAACCGGGTGGTGTACGGCGCCCCGCACATCCGGTCCAGGTGCGCGCCCGCGTCCGAGCCGCCGAGCAGCACGTCCTCGTGCTGCCAGGTCTCGGCGCGCAGGGCCCAGGAGGCCGGGTCGTTGTCGCTGGGCATCGGCCACAGGACCGTACGGAGGTCGTCGTTGACGCAGATCTCCACCAGGCAGCCGAAGGGGTCCTGCCCGCGCTCGGCGGCGATGTCCCGGACCACCCGGCCGGTGAGGCCGCGGTTGGCCTCGCTGTAGGTGTCCCCGATGACGTACCGCCCGAAGTTCGCGAGCCGCCTGAAGACGCCCGCCTCCTTCGACGTGGCCCGCCGCAGCATCTCGCTCCCGGTCGCGGGGTCACGGAGCCTGGCGATCCGCTCGGGCACGGGCAGCGCGAGGACCGGTCCCCACCCGGGGATGAGGTTGAGGGCGCAGAAGGTGCCCAGGGACATGTTCATCGGGGTGAGGATCGGCATGGTGAGCGCCACCACGCGCCCGCCCGCCTTCCGCGCCCGCTCACTGGCGCTCAGCTGCCGGGGCACCCGCTCGGGAACGGCCGCGTCGATGGTCAGGACGTTCCAGTTCAGGGGCCGCCCCGCCGTCGCGCTCATCTCCACGAACAGATCGATCTCGGCGTCGCTGAACTGGTCCAGGCACCCGGCGACGATCGCCTCGATCTGCGTGCCCTCGTGCTCGCCGACGGCCCGGGCCAGGGCGAGCAGCTCCCGCGGCTCGGCGTGCCGGGAGGCCACGGGCTGCCCGTCGCCGTCGGAGTGCGTGCCGGACTGGGTGGTGGACAGTCCCCAGGCCCCCGCGTCCATGGCCTCGTGGAACAGCCGGAGCATCTGCTCCAGCTGCTCTTCGCCCGGCTGCCCGCCGATCGCCTCCGGCCCCATCACGTACCGCCGCAGCGCACAGTGGCCCACCATGAACCCGGCGTTGACCGCGATCCGCCCTTCCAGGGCGTCGAGATACTCCCCGAAGGAGTGCCAGCTCCACGGCGCCCCCTGCTCCAGGGCGACCAGGGACATGCCCTCCACCTTGGACATCATCCGCCGGGTGTAGTCGGCGTCCTCGGGGCGTGCGGGGTTCAGCGGCGCGAGCGTGAACCCACAGTTCCCGGCGGCGACGGTCGTCACCCCGTGGTTGAGCGAGGGCGTGGCGTAGGGGTCCCAGAAGAGCTGGGCGTCGTAGTGGGTGTGCGGGTCGACGAAGCCGGGCGTGAGGACGAGGCCGGAGGCGTCCTCGGTGGTGCGGGCCTCCTCGGTGATCCGCCCGACGGCGGCGATCCTGCCGCCGCGTATCCCGACGTCGGCGGTGAAGGCGGGCGCACCCGTGCCATCGACGACGGTGGCGCCCTTGATGAGGTGATCAAGCATGGGGCTCCCTTTTCAACTCCGGCGCAGAAAAAGGGGCGCGGGGAACTGCGCGACCGGCCACGACGCACCCGCACCCGCCGACGGCGCTCACACGGCAGCCCGGAACCGCGAAGTCCGGTGCACGGGATCCGTATCGATCTTCGGAATCACCTGCTCCCCGATCAGCCGGATCGTCTGCAGCGTCTCCTCCTTCGGCACCCCCACGGGCAACCCGAAGCTCAGCTGGTCCGCCCCGGCCTGCTCCCACCGCTTGCACTGCCGCAGCACCTCGTCCGGGTCCCCGCAGATCAGCAGCTCCTCCTCGATGAGCAGCTCCACGAACTCGGGCGTGTACTCGGGGAGCGTCTCCGGCCAGACGGGGAACCCCTCGGGCCGCGGGAAGGTGTCGTGGTACCGGAACACCAGCGAGGGCAGATAGTGCAGCCCGCCGTGCACGGCGATGTCGATCGCCTCGGCATGGGTGGGGGCGCAGATCGCCGTCGTCGTCACCATCACGTTGTCGTTCACGAAGTCCCCGACGGGCTCGGCGTTCACGACGGCCGTCTTGTACTTCTCCAGCACCCACTCCATGTCGGAGACCTTCTGGATGCTGAAGCCGAGCACGCCGAGCCCCTTCTTCGCGGCCATGGCGTACGACGGCGGCGACCCGGCCGCGTACCACATCGCCGGGTGCGACTTCCCGTACGGCTTCGGGAGCACCTTGCGGGGCGGCAGCTGCCAGTGCTTGCCCTGGAAGCCGGCGTACTCGTCCTGGAGCCACATCTTCGGGAACTCGGCGATCGTCTCCTCCCAGATCTCCTTCGTGTGGTTCATGTCGGTGATGCCGGGCAGGAAGCCGAGGATCTCGTGGCTGCCGGCGCCGCGGCCGCTGCCGAACTCGAAGCGTCCCTCGCTGAGGTGGTCCAGCATGGCGACCTTCTCGGCGACCTTCACCGGATGGTTGACCTGGGCGAGCGGGTTGAAGATCCCCGAGCCCAGGTGGATCCGCTCGGTCGCGTGGGCCAGGTAGCCGAGGAAGACGTCGTTGGCGGACAGGTGCGAGTACTCCTCCAGGAAGTGGTGCTCGGAGGCCCAGGCGTACTTGAAGCCGGACTGGTCCGCCTGGATGACGTACTCGGTCTCCTCCATCAGTGCCTTGTGCTCGGCCAGCGGGTCGGTCTTGGCACGCTTGCCCACGTATCCCTGTACAAAGAGCCCGAATTCCACGGCGGTTCACCGTCCTCAGTGTTTCTGACACTCCGTCAGATGTTGTGTGCTGGCCGACTGTCGCACCGGCCGCCGCGACCGTCAATAGCTGACGACGGGTCAGCTGTGCCGGAATCCGGCGTCAGACGATGCTGACCCCGGCCAGCCAGCCCCCGTCGATCACGAACGGCTGCCCGGTGATGTACGAGGAGTCGTCCGCGGTCAGAAAGAGGGCCAGCCGGGCCACCTCCTCGGGCCTGCCGACCCGCCCCAGCGGCACGAGCCTGCGGTACAGCTCGTCCAGCGCCCGGCTCATCTCCTCGGGGTCCGCGTCCGGGTCCAGCCGGGCCGGGTTGGACATCGGGGTGTCGATGGCGCCCGGGCAGACGGCGTTGACCCGGATCCGGCGGCTCGCCAGCTCCAGCGCGGCCACCCGGGTCAGCCCGAGCACGGCGTGCTTGGTGGCGGCATAGGTCCCCACGGCCGCCATGCCGGTGAGCGCGGTGTACGAGGCGGTGTTGACGATGGTCCCGCCGTCCGCCATCCGCGGTGCGACCGTCTTCATGCCCAGGAAACAGCCGACCTGGTTCACCTGCACGACCTGCATGAACTCGTCCAGCGGGGTGTCCACCAGCGCGTTGAAACGCAGGATGCCCGCGTTGTTGACCAGCCCGTCGATGCGCCCGTACGCCTGCTCGACGGCGCCGACGGCCTCCCGCCACCCGTCCTCGGAGCCCACGTCGAGGTGGACGTACAGGGCCCCTATCTCCTTGGCCAGGTCCTCCCCCTGGTCGTCCAGCACGTCCGCGACGACGACCCGCGCGCCCTCCTCCCGGAAGAGCCGCGCCTCCTGCTCGCCCTGTCCGCGCGCCGCACCGGTGATGATGACGACCCGCCCGTCCAGCTTGCCCATGTCCGCTCCTCAGTCCAGCCGGGGCGCCACCTCGGCGCCGAACGCGGTGATCTGGTCGATGAGTTCGCTGCGGTCCCGGCTGCGGAACCGCACCTGGATCTGGTGCACGCCCATCGCGCGGTAGGCCCGCAGCGACTCGGCGATCTGCTCGGGCGCCCCGGTGAGGGTGCGCCGCCCGACCTCCCAGCCGGCCTCGCCGACGTACAGGGGCTCGGTGATGGCCCCGACGGTGAGGGGCGCCCGGATGCCGTGCTCCTCGCGCAGCCGCCGCAGCCGGGCGATCTGGGCGGGCAGACGGTCCCGCGGGTCCCCCTGCGGCAGCCAGCCGTCGCCCTTGAGCGCGGCGCGGCGGACGGCGGCGGGCGAGGAGCCCCCGACCCAGACGGGGACGTGCTCCTGCGCGGGCCGGGGCAGCTGCCCCAGGTCGGCGAAGTCGTACAGCTTGCCGTGGTGCTCGGGGAACTCCTCGGGCCCGAGCGCGGCCCGCAGCGCGTCGATCGCCTCGTCCAGCACGGCCCCGCGCCGCTCGAAGTCCACCTGGAGGACCTCGAACTCCTCGCGCACGTGCCCGGCCCCCACACCGAGGACGAGCCGCCCGCCGCTGAGATGGTCGAGGGTGGCGTACTGCTTGGCGGTGAGCAGGGGATGCCGAAGGCCCACGACGGCCACGTGACTGAGCAGCCGGACGCGCTCGGTGACGGCCGCGAGGTGGGCGAGGGTGGCGACGGGGTCGTACCAGACCGTGCTCATGGACGGGGCCAGCCGGCGCGGGACGGCCACGTGGTCGCAGCAGGCGAGGTAGGCGAACCCGGCCCGGTCCACGGCCCGGGCGATCGCGACCAGGTCGGCGGCCCCGGCGGCGGCCTCCCAGCCCTCGGCGTAGAGGGTGCTCTGCGACTGGACGGGCAGCTGGATGCCGTACTCCAGGCGGCTCACCGGGACCCCTGCCAGAGCCCGTCCCCGGTCAGCCCCAGCAGTTCGATCGCGTTCCCCCGGACGATCCGCTCGACCACGTCGGCCGGCAGGTGGCCCATCTGCGCCTCGCCGACCTCGCGGGACTTGGGCCAGGTGGAGTCGGAGTGCGGGTAGTCGGTCTCGTACAGGACGTTGCCGACGCCGATCGAGTCGAGGTTCCTGAGCCCGAAGGCGTCGTCGAAGAAGCAGCCGTGGACATGCCCGGCGAACAGCTCGGACGGCGGCCGGTGGACCTTCTCGGCGACGCCGCCCCAGCCCCGGTTCTCCTCCCAGACGACGTCCGCGCGCTCCAGGATGTACGGGATCCACCCGATCTGCCCCTCGGCGTACATGATCCGGAGGTTCGGGAAGCGCTCGAACTTCCCGCTCATCAGCCAGTCCACCATCGAGAAGCAGCAGTTGGCGAAGGTGATGGTGGAGCCGACGGCGGGCGGGGCGTCGGCGGAGGTGGAGGGCATCCTGCTGCTGGAGCCGATGTGCATGGCGACGACCGTGCCGGTCTCGTCGCAGGCCGCGAGGAACGGATCCCACTCGTCGGTGTGGATCGACGGCAGTCCCAGGTGCGGGGGTATCTCGGAGAAGGCGACCGCCCGGACGCCGCGGGCGGCGTTGCGCCGGACCTCCTCGGCCGCGAGACGGGCGTCCCACAGGGGGATGAGGGTGAGGGGGACGAGCCGCCCGTGCGCCTTCGGCCCGCACCACTCCTCCACCATCCAGTCGTTGTAGGCGCGGACGCAGAGCAGGGCGAGGTCCCGGTCCCGGGCCTCGGTGAAGGTCTGGCCGCAGAAACGGGGGAAGGTCGGGAAGCAGAGGGCGGACTGGACGTGGTTGACGTCCATGTCGGCGAGCCGCTCGGTGACGTCGTACGACCCCGCCCTCATCTGCTCGTAGGTGATGACCTCCAGCCTGATGTCGTCCCTGCTGTAGCCGACGGCGGTGTCGAGACGGGTGAGCGGCCGGTGCAGATCCTCGTAGACCCACCAGTCGCCGACGGGACCCTCGCCCCCCGGCTCGCCCATGACGGGTTTGAACCGCCCGCCCAGGAAGGTCATTTCCTTCAGGGGGGCGCGGACGATGCGCGGCCCGGCGTCCAGGTACTTCTTCGGGAGCCGGTCCTGCCAGACATGCGCGGGCTCCACCGTGTGGTCGTCGACGGAAATGATCCGGGGGAAGTCGCTCGGGGTGTCCATGGCGCTCACCGTAGCGCCGATCTGACGACCCGTCAGCTAGTGTGGTCGGCCGACTGTGTGCGAAGACCGTGTGAGGACCTTGTGTACTGAGGTGTGCCGGTCTGTGATCGGCGTCTCCCACGGCTGACGCAACCGCCCTGAACAAGGCAAACTGACGGGGTTGTTCGTGATGCCTAGGGGGGCGAACGCATGGACGGTGGGCCGCGAGTGCCTGAGCAGCGGCGTCCCGGCTCCGCGGTTGTCGCGGAGCCGGTGGCGTTGCGCTTCGGCGTGCTCGGTCCGGTACGGGCCTGGCGCGGAGAGGAGACGCTGAACACCGGCTCCCCCCAGCAGCGCGCCCTGCTCGCCGCCCTGCTGCTGCGCGAGGGCCGTACGGCGACGGCGGCGGAGCTGATCGACGCCCTGTGGGGCACCGAGCCGCCGTCCCAGGCGCTGGCCGCGCTGCGGACCTACGCCTCGCGGCTGCGCAAGGTGCTGGACCCCGGGGTCCTGGTGAGCGAGTCCGGCGGCTACGCCGTGCGCTCCCTCGGCGAGGGAGCGCTCGACCTGGCGGTGGCCCAGGAACTCGCGGCGGAGGCGGAGAAGGCGCGCGGCGCGGGAGACCTCTGCCATGCGCGCGAGGTGCTGAAGCAGGCCCTCGGCCTGTGGGACGGCGAACCGCTCGCCGGAGTCCCCGGCCCCTACGCCGACGCGCAGCGGGTCCGCCTGGATGAATGGCGCCTCCAACTGCTGGAGTCCCGCCTGGACATGGACCTGGAGCAGGGCTGCCACGCGGAGACGGTCTCGGAACTGACCGCCCTGACGGCCGAGCACCCCCTGCGCGAACGCCTGCGCGAACTTCTGATGCTGGCGCTGTACCGCAGCGGCCGCCAGGCCGAGGCGCTGGCCGTGTACGCCGACACGCGGCGCCTGCTGGCGGAGGAGCTGGGGGTGGATCCGCGGCCGGGCCTGCGCGAACTCCAGCAGCGCATCCTCCAGGCGGACCCGGCACTGGCCGAGCCGTCCGCCCCGGTGACGGAGCCCACGGTGGTACCCGTGCGCCCGGCCCAGCTCCCGGCGTCCGTCCCCGACTTCACCGGGCGTTCCACGTCCGTCTCCGAGCTGAGCGAGGTGCTGGCGTCGGCGTCGGAGGCGGCGGCCGAGGGCCGGGTCATGGCGGTCTCCGCGCTGGCCGGGATCGGCGGCGTGGGCAAGACGACCCTCGCGGTCCACGTCGCCCACCGGGCCCGCCCCGCCTTCCCGGACGGGCAGCTCTACGTGGACCTGCAGGGCGCGGGCTCGCGCGCCGCGGAACCCGAGACGGTGCTGGGCTCCTTCCTGCGCGCCCTGGGCACCGCGGACTCGGCGATCCCCGACAGCCTGGAGGAGCGCGCCGCCCTGTACCGGTCCGTCCTGGACGGCCGCCGGGTCCTGGTCCTGCTCGACAACGCGAAGGACGCGGCCCAGGTACGGCCGCTGCTGCCGGGCACGGCGGGCTGCGCGGCCCTCGTGACCTCCCGGGTCCGGATGGTCGACCTGGCCGGGGCCCACCTGGTGGACCTGGACGTGATGTCCCCGGACGAGGCGCTCGCCCTGTTCACGAAGATCGTGGGCGAGGAGCGGGTGGCCGCGGAGCGGGAAGCGGCGCTGGACGTGGTGGCCGCCTGCGGCTTCCTCCCGCTGGCGATCCGCATCGCGGCCTCCCGCCTGGCGGCCCGCCGCACCTGGACGGTGTCGGTCCTCGCCGCGAAGCTGGCGGACGAGCGCCGTCGGCTCGACGAACTCCAGGCCGGGGACCTGGCGGTGAAGGCCACCTTCGAACTGGGCTACGGCCAGCTGGAGCCGGCCCAGGCCCGCGCGTTCCGCCTGCTCGGCCTCGCCGACGGCCCGGACATGTCCCTCGCCGCCGCGGCAGCGGTCCTCGACCTTCCCCCGGAGGAGACGGAGGACCTGCTGGAGTCCCTCGTCGACACCTCCCTGCTGGAGTCGGCGGCACCGGGACGCTACCGCTTCCACGACCTCGTCCGTCTCTACGCGCGTGCGTGCGCGGAACGGGACGAACAGGCGGCCGGGGAACGCGTGGCGGCGATGTCCCGGCTCCTGGACTTCTATCTGGCGACGGCGGCGGGTGTCTATGCGATCGAGCGCCCCGGGGACCGGCTGGTGGATCACCTGGAGCGCACCGAGTACCCGGGGCTGACGTTCTCCGACCGGCACACGGCGCAGGACTGGCTGTACGCCGAGGCGGTGTCCCTGCTGGCGTGCGTCCGCCAGTCCGCGCAGCCCACGACGCTCCGGCGTGCCGTCGACGTCCTGTGGGCGGCTTGGGACCTGGCGGAGTCGGGCACCAACTCCAGGGAGTACGAGGCGGTTGCCGCCCGTCTGCGGGATGTGGCGAAGAAGGCCGGAGACCGGCGTTCCGAGGCACGGGCGTTCATGGCGCTGGCCTGTGTGCACCACATCTCCGGCACCCGGTTCGACGAGGCCGGCCAGGAGGCCGAACGAGCCATCGAGCTTGCCGAATCGGCCGGTGATCCACTCACCAGCTGCTGGTCGTCGAACGCCAGCGGCGCGATCGCGATGTACCAGAGCCGGTACGAAGACAGCGAGCGGCACTTCACCCGCGCCCTGGAGAACTTCCGTGCCGTGGGCGACCGCCCGGGAGAGGCGAGCGCCCTGTGCAACCTCTCGCGCACGCACCTGGCCACCGGCCGCACGGAGAGCGCGGTGGCCCTGGCCCAGCAGGGCACGGAGATGTACGACGCCATGGGACATGCGCTGAAGGGGGCGAACGGCCGGTACGCCCTGGGCCTGGCCCTCACACGCAGCGGGCGGCTCGCCGAGGCCACCGAGTGCCTCCAGCAGGCCCTGCAGGTGTTCCAGGACAGCCGCCAGCGCCTGTGGGAGGGCATGACCGTGTTCCGCCTCGCCGAGCTCGACCTCACGGCCGGCCGCCCCGCGCAGGCAGCGGCGAACGCCGAGATGGCGCTGACGCTGCTGCGCGGCGTCGGCGGGGACTGGCGACACGGCAACGCCCTCACCGTGCTCGGGCGCGCTCTCAACGGAATAGGCCACCTCGACCGGGCCCAGGTGTGCTGGCGCGAGGCCCTGGAGATCTTCGAGTCGCTGAAGGCGCCGGAGGCGGACGAGGTGCGCGGCCTGCTCACGCCGGCGTCGGTCGCCTGAACCGGCCCCGGGCCGGGCATGGAAAGGGCGTTCATCGTTCGTTTATCGCGGCCCGGCAGTCTCATGGATGCCGGAGCGTCGCGTCGGGGGGCAGACGGCACGGCATACGGCCGGTCCCTTTAGGGTGAACCGTCCATCAAGATCCGTCCGGCAGCGCTCGGGGGAGCAGCCGGACGGATCTTGCATCCACAGCACGACACTGCCAGGGGAGCGCAGCAGATGAGCGACAAGAAGCACACCGACAACATCCACGTCACGGACGAGCCCGTCGGCAAGAACGACGTCATCGCGAACAACATCCACGTCACCGACGAGCCGCTCGCGGCGGACGCCAAGGAGACCGGCACGGCGAGCACGGACAACATCCACGTGACGGACGAGCCTGCCTGAACACCTTGATTCGCACGGGGGATCGGCCGCGGCGGCGCGGAGGGGGAGCCGTCGCGGCCGAGGTGTGTCCGGGGGCGGATCACAACGGCCGGGAGCCGGAGCGTCCGGTTCCGCAACCGGTCCCGGGGGTGCTGCGTCCCTCCGTGTGCGAGGACTCGGGGTGCCGGACGCAGCGGAAAGGGCGGTCCACGGTGAGCTTTTCGTGGGGTGCGGCGGTGTGCGGTGCGTTTGGCCTGCTGGTGCTCGGCGCGGCGGTGCGGGAGGCGGTCATCGTGCGGCGACTGCATCGGGACGGCATCCGCACGCAGGGTCTCGTGGTCCGCCAGAAGGCGCCCGCCGACTCCGACAGCACCTACTGGGTGCCGGTCATCGCCTTCGTCGACCAGCAGGGGCACCGCGTGGAGTTCTCGCCCACGGTGGAGGGGACCCGGATGGGCCTGGCGACCGGGGTCGAGGTTCCCGTGGTGTACGACCGCCGGAACCCGCAGTCGGCACGGGTGCTCAAGTACAGGTATATGACAGGGGCGGTGCTGGTCGCGGCGCTCGCCAAAGTCGCCGTCGGCGGCGCCTCCGTGCTGATCGCCCTGAAGAACTGACCGCGTCCCCGGGCGATTCCGTACCCGCCTGTGGCGGACCGGCTCAGGCCCGACGGCCCGTGCGCGCCCGCAGCTCCCCCTTGACCACCTTCCCGCTCGCGTTGCGCGGCAGCTCCGTCATGAACTCCACCGCCCGGGGCACCTTGTAGTTCGCCATCTCCCGCCGCGCCCAGGCGATCAGGTCGTCGCCGGTCAGGACCGCGCCCGCCCTGCGCACCACGTACGCCCTGCCGACCTCTCCGAGGCGGGCGTCGGGTACGCCGATCACCGCGACGTCGGCCACGTCCGGGTGCAGGCCGAGCAGTTGCTCTATCTCCGCCGGGTAGGCGTTGAAGCCGCCGACGATGAACATGTCCTTGAGGCGGTCCGTGATGCGCAGGTTGCCCGCCTCGTCCAGGACGCCCACGTCGCCCGTGCTCAGCCAGCCCTCGGGCGAGACGGCCTCGCCCGTGGCGGCCGGGTCCTCGTAGTAGCCCCGCATGACGTTGAAGCCCCGGACCAGGACCTCGCCGGGAGTGCCGGCCGGCACGGGTGTGCCCTGCGGGCCGGCCACCCTGACCTCCGTACCGGGGATCGCCCGTCCCGATGTGGAGGCGATCACCGAGGGGTCGTCGCCGCGGCGGCACATCGTGACGATGCCGCTGGCCTCGGACAGGCCGTACGCGGTCAGCACCGTCTGCACGCCCAGTTCGCCGCGCAGGCGCTCCACCAGTTGCAGTGGCACCACGGCCGCGCCCGTCACCACCAGGCGCAGCGCCGACAGGTCGTGGGCGTCCCGGGACGGGTGGTCCAGGAGCGACTGGTGCAGCGTCGGCGGGCCGGGCAGCACCGACACGCGCTCCGCCGCGATGTTGGCCAGTGCCGTGTCCACGTTGAACACCGGCTGCGGGATCATCGTCGCCCCGCGCATCAGGCAGGCGATCACCCCGGCCTTGTAGCCGAAGGTGTGGAAGAAGGGGTTGACGATCAGGTAGCGGTCCGTGCTGCGCAGGCCCGCCAGGTCCGCCCAGATGTCGTAGGCGGTCAGGGTCTGCTCGTGGGTGATCATCGCGCCCTTGGGGCGGCCCGTGGTCCCCGAGGTGAAGACGATGTCCGACAGACAGCCGCCGTCCAGTTCCTCCTCGCGGCGCCGCACCTCGGACGCGGCCACGCCCTCCCCGCCCGCCAGGAAGTCCTTCCAGGTGCGGAAGTCCTGGGGGGCGTCGTCCGACAGCACCACCGCCTGCTCCAGCGCCGGCAGCCCGGGGAGCGGGTGCCCGGGGAGCGGGTGCCCGGCGCCGCCGGGGGATCCGGCCGCCCGGCGCAGCGACGCCACGTACGACGTGCCGAGGAAGGTGCCCGTCACGAACAGCAGTCTCGCCCCGCTGCGGCGCAGCACGTCCGCCGCCTCCGCCCCCTTGAAGCGGGTGTTCAGCGGCACCAGCACCGCTCCCGCCGAGACCGCGCCCAGTGCGGCGACGATCCAGTCCAGGGAGTTCGGGGACCAGATCGCCACCCGGTCGCCCGGCTGCACACCGCTCGCGAGGCAGGCCGCCGCCGCGCGCTCCACCCGCGCGCCCAGTTCCGCGTACGTGATCCGGGTACGGCCCTCGACCACCGCCTCGGTGTCCGCGTACCGCTCGGCCGACGACCGCACCAGACGAGGAATGGTGTCCCAGTCGCTCACAGCAGACCTCCCCCACACACATAGCTGACTGACCGTCAGATTAGCTGTAACCTGACGGGCTGTCAGCACGAGTGGGGCTTCGCAGAGGGGGGTCGGCCATGTCGGGACCAGGGTTGAAAGACGCCACCGCCATCGTCGGGATCGGGCAGACCGCGTTCGCCAAGCAGCTGCCCGAGGACGAGAAGACGCTCGCCTGCCGGGCCGTCCTCGCCGCGCTCGACGACGCCGGGATCGCCCCCGGCGAGGTCGACGCCCTCGCCTCCTACACGATGGAGGAGACCGACGAGGTGGAGCTGGCGAAGGCGGTCGGCTTCGGGGACCTCACCTTCTTCAGCAAGGTGGGGTACGGGGGCGGCGGGTCCTGCGCCACCGTCGCCCACCTGGCCGCCGCGATCGCCGCCGGGCAGGCCACCGTCGGCGTCGCCTGGCGCTCGCGCAAGCGCGGCAGCGGGGTGCGGCCGTGGACCAGCACCACGGTCCAGCTGCCCACTCCGGCGCAGTGGACCCGGCCCTTCGGGCTGCTGCGGCCCGCCGACGAGATCGCCATGCTCACCCGCCGCTACATGCACGAGTACGGGGCCACCCGCGACCACCTGTTCAACGTCGCCCTCGCCTGCCGCAACCGGGCCAACCAGAACCCCGCCGCCGTGATGTACGAACGGCCGCTCACCCGCGAGATGTACATGACCTCGCGGTGGATCAGCGAGCCGCTGTGCCTCTTCGACAACTGCCTGGAGACGGACGGGGCCCTCGCCTGCGTGATCGTGAGCAGGGAGCGCGCCCGGGACTGCCGCCGGACCCCGGTCTACGTCCACTCCGCCGCCCAGGGGCTGCCCGCCCAGCACCACGGCATGGTCAACTACTGGAACGACGACCCGCTCACCGGCCCCGCCTGGACCGCCGCCCGCCATCTGTGGAAGCACGCCGACTTCACGCCCGAGGACGTGGACGTGGCGCAGATCTACGACGCGTTCACCGCCCTGATACCCCTCTCCCTGGAGGGTTACGGCTTCTGCGGGCGGGGGGAGGGCGGGGCCTTCACCGAGCAGGGCGCCCTGGAGATCGGCGGGCGGCTGCCCCTCAACACCGGCGGAGGCGGGCTCTCCGAGGCCTATGTGCACGGCTTCAACCTCATCAACGAAGGGGTGAGGCAGCTGCGCGGCAGCAGTACCGCGCAGGTTCCCGGGGCCGCCACCTGTCTGGTGACGGCAGGCGAGGGCGTGCCGACGTCCGCTCTGTTGCTGAGGAGTTGAGGTTCCCCATGCTGAATCCCGTCATCGACACCGACGGCGCCCCCTTCTGGGAGTACGCCGCGCGCGGCGAGCTGCGGGTCCAGGCCTGCGCCGACTGCGGCGAGACTCGTTTCCCGCCCCGGCCCTGCTGCCCGCACTGCCAGTCCTTCGCCGGCGAGTGGCGGCCGGTCTCGGGGCGCGGGCGGGTGTGGTCGTACGTCGTGCCGCATCCGCCGCTGCTGCCGGACTACGCGGAGCAGGCGCCGTACAACGTCGTCGTCGTGGAGCTGGAGGAGGCGCCGCGGATACGGCTCGTCGGCAATCTGGTGAGCCGCGCCGGGGCACCGCTCGACTCCCTCGATCCGCAGCGCATCAGGATCGGCGCCCGGGTCCAGGCGGTGTTCTGCGACGGACGTGTGCAGTGGGTGCCGGCGTGAGCACGGTGCGGCTCTCGGCCGACAAGGACACCGGCGTCGCCGTCGTCACCCTGGACCGGCCCGGACGGCTGAACGCCGTCGACGAGGACATGGTCCGGGAACTCAGCGGAGTGTGGCGCGCGTTGCGGTTCGACGACTCGGTGCGGGCCGTCGTGCTCACGGGGGCCGGGGAGCGGGCCTTCTGCACGGGCATCGACCGGGACTTCGCCGTGCCGCAGCCCTCCTCGCCGTACATGCAGGACGATCCGCTGCTGGCGATCGGGCCGAAGGCGAACGACCTGTGGAAGCCGGTCGTGGCCGCCGTGCGGGGGATGGCGTGCGGGGGCGCCTTCTATCTGCTCGGGGAGAGCGAGTTCGTCGTCGCCGACACCACCGCCGTCTTCTTCGACCCGCACACGACGTACGGGATGGTCAGCGCCTACGAGTCCGTGCTGATGGCGCACCGGATGCCGTACGGGGAGGTCGCTCGGATGATGCTCATGGGGAGCGCGGAGCGCCTCTGCGCGCAGCGCGCCCACGAGATCGGGCTCGTGTCCGAACTCACGGAGGAGGGACGGGCGCTGGAGGCGGCCGTGCGCTGTGCCGTGGTCGTCGCCGGAGCCCCGACGGAGGGGGTACAGGGGACCGTGCGGGCGCTGTGGGCGGCGAAGGAGGCCGCACGTGCGCAGGCGTTCGCGCAGGCACCGCATCTGATCGCGCTCGGCAACCTGCCGCCGGGGCGGCAGGCGGAGCTGTTCGCCGGCAGGCGGCCGGAGTACCGGCTGCGCTAGCCCAGCCCTAGTGGTCGGAGCGGCGGTCGTGCCGTTCGTGCTCGCGCCCCGGGCACAGGTCGAGCGTGGTGCACAGCATGATCTCCTGGCAGGGGCCTGCTGCCGACTTCGCGTACGCCTCGCCGTCGGCATGGGGCACGAACCGCCACTGCGACGCCTTGGCGTGCCGTGTCCCGTCCGCCCTCTCGACGTGGGCATGCAGCGTGCGGGTCTCGGGGTCGTTCGTCTCCACCAGCACTTCGTCCGCGCGGAGCGGGAAGTGGTCGTGCAGCAGGCACAGGCCGAAACGGTTCAGATTCCCGTGCTTGGCCAGTACCGCCACCAGGTCCTCGACGAACTCTGCGTCCTGGGGGCCCAGCCCTTCGGCCTCCTCGAACCGGGGAAGCGACTTGCGCGGGACGCCCACCTGGGTGTCGGTCATGGGTCCTCCGTCAATCGGCTGACGGTCACCGGCTTCCATTGTCGGGCGCCGAACCAGGCTCCGCAAATGCCACTGGCACACCCAAGAGGGTGTGCGTCAGGGATTCGACGTGTGTCTGTGCATGACAGATACAACGCTTTGTCTAGATTCGCCGGGGACAGGGAGAGGTGTCGGCCCTATGGCGATGACTCGATGGTGGCGGCTGCTGTCACTCGTGGTGCTGGTGTCATGCGTGTGGACGTGCGACCCGGCGTCGGCGCAACAGCGGCGGGACCCCGGTACCAGCTGCCAGTCGGAACGCCTCGAGGACAGCAGCGTCGAGGCCACCTTGCGATTGCGGCAGCACAAGCAGTCGCATCCCTGGGTCGTCTCCGACATGACAGTGCGGGTGCCGAGACTGTGGCCGCTCTCCAAGCAGCTGACGTTCAGCGTGCAGTCCCCGCAGTACCGCCTGGCCATGCGGTGCCTGCTGCTCGGCGACGAGACTCCCGGCTCGCGCAACGAGTGGCATCCCCGCGATCCCGTGGTGACCGCCACCGACTCCTTTGTCGAGGTGCACTACATCGCGTACAACTGGATCACCAGCGACAAGCCCTTCCTTGTGGGCCCCTGGGAAATCGTCCCCACAGGGAGAACGTGGATGGTCTACCTGTGGCCGCCGACACTTCAGACCGTCCGGTGGAAGCGGATCGAGGCCGATCTGGGCGGCCTCGGCTTCAGCGACCTGGTGGAACGGGCGTCGTCCTCCACGGAGAACGAGCTGGTGTGGAAGGACAGGCTGCCCCAAGAGGTCCAGGTGGAGGTCGATCCGCCCTGGCAGCGCCGGCTAACGGCGACGCTCACTCAGTCGCTCTGGGCCACCGCGGGCATCGCCTCGTGGTGGGTGTGCGCCTCGATCCTGATCGCTGTGGCCGCACTCCGTGCCCGGCGCACCGGAACAGCCGCCGCGCACGGGACGCCGCCCCCACCACCGGTCGGGGACGTGGCCCAGCAACCGGCGGCGGACGTCCCCGACACCGGACACAGCATGAGCTTCACGCGGACGCTGCTGGAGTGGGCCGTACTCAGCGGGGCGGTCGCTCTGGCGCTGCTGCTGCTCATCCCACAGCAGGGAGTCACACCCCGGTCGTACGCCGTCCTGTGCATTCCCGCGGGCCTGGCCCTGGTGCTCGTCGCCCGCCCCTGGGTACTCGGCGCGCCACAGACCGCACCTGGCGCCAGCCCTGACGAGCCGGCCCGGTCCGGCGGCGTCCGCGGCATCCAGCGTCGTCAGGCTCGCGCCGTCACGGCAGCCGCGTGTGCTGTCGCGGGGATCGCCCTGCTGGTGATCGTGGCCCACGGTGTCTTCGGTCTTCCGGAGAACCTGGAGCCGGGGACGACAACCGCCCCGGGCCGCATCGGGCTTGTCCTGGTCGGCCTGGCGACCGTGTGGCTGTGGCTGGCCGCGATGCTCGCCTGGGCCTGGCGATTCGCGCACGAAGGAGGATTGCTGCGCGAGCGCTGGACCCGGCAGTGGAACAGGGTCCCGGCGCAGTGCGTGGCCGTCGTCGGATGTCTGCTGACGGCCGTCGCCGGGATTCTGCTCGCGTTCGCCTGGCAGGCGAACGCGAAACAATGGGGGCGCGTCAACTGGCTCGCCGAGCAGTACGACCCTGCCGCGTACAACGCGTACCAGAGCAAGCTGCTGGAGAACTTCTTCTTCAGTGACCTGAAATGGATCTTCACCTACAGCTGGGTACTGTCAGGCATCGCCCTGCTGGCGCTGCTGCGTTACCGCAACAGGCCGGCCCGGACACGGGGCCGCCGCCGATTCGAGCGGTTCTCCCCCGGGCCGAGCAAGCTGGATCTCCTGCTGATCGTCTCCTTGTTCGCCTTCTTCGTCGGACTGCGGGCGGCGAAGTTCGCGGGTGCCAGCGCACTGTACGGCGTCTGGCTGGTGCTGAACATCGCCGCCATGTACGTCGTCCTCGGCGTCGGGCGCCGCTGGTCCGTGTTGAGCCGGATGGGCGGGAGTTTCTATGCGAAAAGGCTGGGCACCGAGCCGCACCGGGACGAATTGCTGGAGAAGGCCCACCACTACCTCAACGTCAACCACCAGATGCGCCTGGTGGACCAGGGTCATGCAGGCGGGGTGACCTACGAGGGGCTGGAAAAAGAGCTGGAAGACCTGCGCAATTGGCTGGTCACCGGGTGCGAGGGAGCCGATCCGCCGGAGCAGATCTCGGTACTGGACATCGCCCTGGCCTGGGGACCGGACGGGCACTGGTGGTCCAATGCGGTCCGCGCGGCGCGTCTGGCATTCCGGTTCGGGCTGCCGGCCACCGGGCTGCTGCTCTACTACCAGGCACAGGATCCCTACGGGCGAGCGCAGATTCTGTTCACCCCCGTCGGCATTCCGGAATTCGTCGCCGATCTGATTCTCTACCAGATGGCATGGGCGGCGGCTGGCTTCACGCTAGGGGCTCTGTGGCGTCTGCTGCCGGGACGCCGGAGCCAGGCACGGACGTGGCTCCTCACCGCCGCCTTCGGCGTCCCCGTAGTACTGGCCGCCGCGTTCATCCATGTCATCGACACGGATCCCCGCCAGCTGTTCCTGTACGCCGCGCTCCTCCTGTGCGTCCTGACGCTCACCAGCATCTGGATGGACCTGACGACCTTCCGCAAGGACTGGCAGTACCTACCCAGCCGTTTCGCCCTGCTGCTGTTCGTCTACCAACTGCGCGGCCTGTCCATTCAGATCGCCTGGATCCTCGTCCAGACGGTGGCCATCGCGGGGATCTGGGTCAATCTGACGCACAGGGCCCGGTGAGGCAGCGCACCCGGGCCCGGCAGGTCAGGCGTAGGCGGCGATGTCCTTGACCACGGCGGATCCCAGACCGTACGCGCTCATCCCGCGCCCCGTACGCCCCCAGGTGCACGCCCGCCTCCGCCGTGCCGGGACCCAGCCGAACTCGGACTCCCGGTAGTAGAACGAGGCCGCCACCCCGTCCACGGGGAGGGAGAGCGTGGACCACTCCACGCCCTCGAGGTCGTCGGCCAGGGCCCACGCCGTCTCCGTCTGCTGGTCCAGCCAGTCGTCGCGCAGGCTGTGGTCCATCTGTCCGGGCCAGGCGTCACACTTTGACGGCAACTCCTAGGGCGCGTATCGGGTCGTGATCAATGAGTCGCTCTGGCGAGGTCTTTGATCCAGATCATCGAGGCGCGCAGGTGAAGACGGGCGAGGCAGCTGTCCGGGATCTTGTCGTACCGAGTGGCGACGCCCCGCCACGCCTGCGTGCCCTAGACGGGCTGCGGGGCGGGTGTTGCCCGAGCGGCCGCGACCTTGCGGGTCTCGCGCATGATCAGCAGGCCGTTGACCACCATCAGTGTCGCGGTCAGGCCGTGGACGCCGAGCGCGATGGCCACGGAGCCGTGGTGGGCCAGCACGGTGGCCATGTCGCCGTACGCGGCGAGGGCCTCCACCAGCAGCACCCAGCCCAGCGCCCGGCGGTGGCCCGTCACCAGCAGGATGCCCAGGACCAGGGCCAGGACGACGTCGCGGATTCCCTTGATGATCAGGAAGCCGCCGCCGTCGCCGGACGGCCAGCTCGGCAGGCCGAAGCCCGGCGCCGTCGTCCCCGGGCTCAGGATGAATTCCGTCCCGAACCAGAGGATGAAGAGGATGAAGGCGGCGACCAGGACGGTGTTGATCTTCTTCAGCGACATTGTGCCTCTCCTTGCGAGTCTTCGTCGGCTTGGTGAGCTTCGTGGAACCCGGTGAGTCGTAGGGCGCCCGATCAGCCGTGTGGACGCGGCTGATCGAGGGGCGCAGCTTGCCGAAAGCCGTCGATGCACAGGGGCGAACCCGTGCATGTCGGGGCAGCGGTGGTATCAGGTGAGGGCGGCGACCAGCAGGGTGAAGGCGGCGATGATGACGGCGACGCGGACGTAGTGGTAGCGGTCCCAGCGGCGCAGCTGCTGCTTCCAGTCGGCGGGCCGGTTCTCGGGGGTCCAGGTCTTGTTCCGGTTGTTGATCGGGACGAGCAGCAGCATCGACATGACCACGCTGACGATCAGCAGGCCGGCGGCGGTGACGACGAGTCCGGCGCCGTGGTGGTGCCATCCGGCGATGGCCCAGATCGCGCTGAGGACGAGCGAGCCCATGTACCAGAACGGCATCAGGGCGCCGAGCATCCGGCCGCCGTGGGCGTGGCCGAGCTGGCCGCTGTCCTCGGGAAGCGCGTCCAGGATCCGGTTCATGATGAAGGCGACGGAGAACTCCACCCCCACCATCAGCCCCACGACGACGGTGGTGACGACCTCAAGTGCGTCGAGCATGACGATCCCTCCGTGAACTAGCGTTGCTAGCCGATGAGGCAACGCTAGTACTGCTGCCGCTCGATTGTCTAGCGGTGCTAGGATCGATTCATGTCGGTACAGGAACGCAAGCAACGCGAACGGGCGGAGCGCGAGCGCCTCATCGTGGCAACAGCCCGCGAACTCGCCGAGCAGCAGGGCTGGGACGCAGTCACCACCCGCCGGCTCGCCGAGCGCATCGAATACAGTCAGCCCGTCCTCTACAGCCACTTCCGCGGCAAGCGCGAGATCATCGGCGCCGTCGCCCTTCAGGGGGCAGCCGAACTGGCCGCGGCGGTGCGGGCCGCGACCTCCGCCGCGGACGGCCCGCGCGCCCGGGTCACCGCCCTGGCCCGCACCTACCTCGACTTCGCCGCACGCAACCCGGCGGTCTACGACGCCTTGTTCCAGCTCGACGGCGGCCTGGCGTACGCACAGGAGGACACCCCCGAGCCTCTGAAGGACGCCTTCGCCGCCCTGCTGGAGACTCTCGACGAGGTCGCCGGCGACGGCGTCCCCCCGGGGCTGTTCACCGAGGTGTTCTGGGCGGCCCTGCACGGCCTTGCGACCCTGACCCGCGCGCGCCGCCTGCTGCCCGAGGACGCCGAGCCGAGGGTGGAGCTGCTGGTGGACCGGCTCGCCGTGCTCTGACACACGGTCCCGGCGGGCACGCAGCCGGGGCCCTCGGGCTCCGTACCCCAGACGGGGCACCCGCCCCGGAGGCTGGGATGCTCATTGATCACCAACCTGCCCGAACAGCACGACTAGGGCCTGACGCCGGCCTGCGGGTCCGTGCGGCAGTGGTCGACCGAGGACAGGAAGCGCGGGCCGAGTGTCACCCGGGTGGTCGCCGTGCCCTGCGCGGGTACGGAGACCACGGGGGAGGCGTTGTTCAGCAGCTCGGTGCCCTCGGCGTCGTAGAAGGTGACGCGGACCTGGAAGCCGGCCGTGCGGCTGTTCGGGTTCGTGACCTCGACCGTCGCGTACGGGCGCCGGCCGGTCGCGCAGCTGATCAGCCTCGCCGTCCCGTCCCGCAGCGGCGTGCTGCTGCCGCTGCCGGTCGGGGTGGAGGTGGAGCGGTGGGTGGGGCGCCGGTGGTAGGAGCCGCCGGTGCTGCCGCTCGTGCCGCTGCTTGCGTAGCCGTCGTCGTCCGAGCCGCCGTAGGATCCGCCGCCCGAGGTGGACGTCGAGGACGAGGACGAGGTGTCGTGGTCCTGGTGGGAGCTGCTGCAGCCGCCCCCGCCGCCGTGCCCGTGGCGGCTGTGGTACCGCCCGGAGGAGAAGCCGGTGAGGCTGAGGACCACGAAGGTCAGTACGGCCGTGAACCTGAGTGTGCGCCCCCGTGCGAACATGCGGTCAGCCTATCGGCCGCCCTCTCGCCCCTCCCCCGCCGACCGGGCCCCTCCACCGGTCCTCCACCGTCCCGGCACCACCTGGCGGGTGGCCGGTGCCGGGGGTAGCGTCAGCCGTGGGACGGCCGCCGTCTGGAGCCCTTCCGTGTACACCGGTACGACGGCCGTCACGCATTCACGCCGTGCGGGCCGTGCCCGTCCCCTTCTCCGCGTCCAGCGCGTACACGCACCGGTCCTTGCTGCACGCGTACACCACCCCGTCCTTGACGACCGGCGAGCCGGTGATCTCGCCGCCCGTGGCCAGCTTCCACCTGAGCCGGCCGTCGTCGGCCTTCAGCGTGTACAGCAGATGGTCGCTGGAACCGAAGTGGATGCGGCCCTCGGCGACCGAGGGGGCGCCGACGACGTCGCCGCCGGCCTGGAAGCGCCACTTGGGGGTGCCGGTGACCGCGTCCAGGGTGTAGAGGCCCTTGCCGCTGCCCACGTGGACGTGTCCGGCCGCCACCAGGACGGGCTCGATGGAGGAGCGGGCCTCGGTGGCGATGCGCCAGCGGTCGCGGCCGTCGGTGGCGTCCAGGGCGTAGACCGTGCCGAGGTAGTCGGCCAGGTAGATACCGCCGCCGGTGACCGCCGGGCCCGGGGCGTAGGCCGGCGGACACAGGAACACCGCGGGGGCCTCGAAGTGCCAGCGGACCATGCCGCTCGCCACGTCGACGGCCAGGACGCGGGTGCCGGCGGAGAGGTAGACGTAGCCGTCGGGGGCCGGGGCGATACGGACCGGGACGCCGCCGCAGGAGGCCGCGTCGCCGATGGGGTAGGACCAGCGCTCCTCGCCGGTGCGGGCCTCCAGGGCGCGCAGACGGGCGTCCTGCCAGACGTAGACGGTGCCGTCGTGGACGGCGGGGCCCGCCTCGGGGGACTCGAAGTCGGTCTGGCAGCCGCTGATCTCCCACAGCTTCTGGCCGTTGGCGGCCTCCCAGGCCTGGACGCCGCCGCCGCGGGTGCCGGTGACGACCGTGCCGTGGTCGGCCTGCAGGGAGTACACCCAGGAGTCGGTGGACAGCCGCCACAGGTCGGTGCCCTCGCGGGCGTCCAGGGCGAAGAGGGTGGGGCCGTCGGAGGCGTGGATGCGGCCGTCGGCGACCGCCATGGACCAGGCGACGTCCCGGGTCTTGAAGCGGCGGCGGCCGGTGCCGACGTCCAGCGCGTGCACCTCGAAGGAGTTGACGTAGACCAGGTCGCCGTCGACGGACGGGGTGCCCCAGACGTCGTTGGACATCCTGAAGCGCCAGGGGCGCCATCCGGTGGCCGTCTCCGGGGGTGCGGCCGGGACGGGCGGTCCGGCGGGGTCGGCGCCGTTGACGCCGGGGCGGGGGCGGGACCAGCTGGCGACCAGGCCGGCCTCCGGCGGAGGTGCCTTGACGGCGGCGGCGCGGGCGTCGGCGACGCGCGGGCCGGGGCCGATGGGCACCTGGGCGCCGGCCAGCCGGACCGGGCCGGTGTCGGGGGCGCCCACCGCGCCGACCGGCGCGGAGGCCGGGATCGCGGGGTCGTAGGAGGGCGGCGGCGGGGCGGCCGAGCGGCCGCCGCTGCGGGGGCCGGACGAGACGGGGGCGGGCTTGGCGGCGGGGCGCCCGCCGCGGCGGGACTCGATGAGGGCGACCGCCTTCTCCGGCAGCCAGGCGGAGGCGGTGCCGCTGTCGTCGGAGCCGGAGCCGAAGAGGTGGGGGGCGAGCTGGGCCTGGAGGTCGGCGGGGCTCGGGCGGCCGGTGGCCTCCATCTGCATGCAGACCTCGATGAGCGGGCGCAGCTCGTCGGGCAGGCCCGTGAGGTCCGGGCCCTCACGCAGCAGCATGAACACGGTCTCGACCGGGTTGGCGCCGTGGAAGGGCGGGTGACCGGTCGCGGCGAAGACCAGCATGGAGCCGAGCGAGAAGACGTCGCTGGCGCCGGTGACGCTGCGGGAGTCCTTGGCCTGCTCGGGCGACATGTAGGCCGGGGTGCCGACGGCGACGTTCGTCATCGTCAAACGGGTGTTCGAGACGCCGGAGGCGATGCCGAAGTCGATCACCCGGGGCCCGTCCTCGACCACCAGGACGTTGGACGGCTTCAGGTCGCGGTGGACGAGGCCGGCGCCGTGGATGGACTGCAGGGCCTCGGCCACGCCCGCCGCGAGCCAGCGCACGGCCTGGGCCGGGAGCGGCCCGCAATCGTTCACTATCTCTTCGAGCGAGGGCGCGGGAACGTAGGCCGTGGCCAGCCACGGGACGGCGGCGCGCGGGTCGGCGTCGACGACGGCCGCCGTGTAGAAGCCGGAGACCGCGCGGGCCGCCTCCACCTCACGGGTGAAGCGCACACGGAAGAGCTGGTCCTCGGCCAGCTCCGTGCGGACCGTCTTGATCGCCACGCGCCGGCCGGAGGCCGAGCGTGCCAGATAGACCAGCCCCATGCCGCCGGCGCCCAGCCGGCCCAGCACCTCGAACGGCCCGATCCGCCGCGGATCGTGCTGCGTCAGCTGATCCACCACTTGCCTGCCACCTCCCCGTACGAGCCGCGCCACCCTACATATGTACGCGGCCGAAGTGCAGCGTCTCACCACCACACCGCCCCGGTGGCACGCACCCCGATTCTTCCTGGCCAAAGGGCCGGTGGCGAACCCAGTGATAAATCGGGGTGTCCCATGCCAAAAAGGTCCGAATATGACCGAATGGGGTTATTTCTCGTCCCGCCGACCGGACGTGCCGGTCGCGCCGGTCCCGTGCAGCACCGTTGCGGTACCGCGCATCACCGCTGCAGTACCGCGAACGACGCCCCCTGATTGTCGGTGACGACCGCCACCTGTCCGTACGACGCCTCGAACCGCGGCACCTGGACCCGCCCGCCGAGCCGCTGCACGGCCCCGAGGGCGTCGTCGAGGTCCCCGACCCCGAAGTGGGCGAGGAAGTGCGGGGGCATCTCGGCAGGGAAGACCTCGGAGACGTCCGCGCGGCCGAAGTCGGGCTCGGCGTCGGCGCCGAACAGGGCCTCGTGGAAGAGGTCGCCGTAGAAGGTGTTGGCCACGGCGGTGTCGCGCGTGTACAGCTGGGCCCAGACGAACGTGCCGGGCTCGTGCCACCGGCCGAAGCCCTCGTGACTGCCCGGCTGCCACAGGCCGAACACCGCGCCGTCGGGGTCGGTGGCCAGGGCGTGGACACCGAGATCGCCCAGGGCCACCGGGCCCGTGATGAGCCGGCCGCCGCCCGCGACGATCCGCCGCCCCAGGGCCACGGCGTCCGGCGTCGCGAAGTACACCGTCCAGACGCTGGGCATCCGGCCGTCCGCCTTGCGGGCGAGCGTGGCGACGGGCTCGTCGTCCAGCCGGGCCCACACGGCGGAGCCGTAGGCCTCCCCGGGCTCGGAGAAGGTCCACCCGAAGAGCTCCCCGTAGAACCGCTTGCCCGCCTCCACGTCGGAAAGCTGCGCGTCCACCCAGCAGGGGACGCCCTCTCCGTACACCGATGCCCTGTTTTCGGCCATGCCGCCAAAGTAACCGCGCCGCGCGCACCCCGCAGACCAGCCACACCACCCTCAGCGCACCCGTGCACCCCATTTGCAGTCGGCCGAATCGCGCTCCGATCACCCCTCGGTAAGCTGACGGCATGACAGGACAAGTGCGTACCGTCGACGGCCGCGTGGCCGGCCGGCGTGGGCAGGCGACCCGGCAGAAGCTGCTCGACTGCCTCAGCGAGATGCTCAGCTCCTCCCCGTACCGGGACGTCAAGGTCATCGATGTCGCCCGGAAGGCGGGCACTTCGCCCGCGACCTTCTACCAGTACTTCCCGGACGTCGAGGGCGCCGTCCTGGAGATCGCCGAGCAAATGGCCGCCGAGGGCGCCGGGTTGACCGAGCTGCTCGAAGGGCGCTCCTGGGCCGGCAAGGCGGGCTGGCAGACCGCCCAGGAACTGGTGGACGGATTCCTGGAGTTCTGGCGGAAGAACGATGCGATCCTGCGGGTGGTGGACCTCGGCGCCGCCGAGGGGGACAAACGGTTCTACAAGATCCGCATGAAGATCCTGAACTCGGTGAACAACTCCCTTGCCGACTCCATCGCGGAACTGCAGGCCAAGGGCAGGGTCGACAAGGACGTGAACCCGGCCGCGATCGCGGGTTCGATGGTCGCGATGCTCGCCGCGGTGGCCTCGCACCAGAAGGGTTTCCAGAGCTGGGGCGTCAAGCAGGCGGAACTCAAGCCGAACCTGGCGCTGTTGGTGCACCTGGGCGTGACCGGCAAGAAGCCGACGAAGTAGCGGCCCCTTTTCCAGGATCCCGTTTTCGAGGCTTCCGATTCCGGCTTTACGATGCAAGTTTCCGATGCCGGGTTTCCGATGCCGGGTTCCGTCTCCCGGGTTCTGCGGCTCCGGGAAGTTCCAAGTCCTGTCTGGCAGGCGGTGGTTCACATGGGGTGAACCACCGCCTGCGCCGCTATGCGGGCAGCGGCCGGTCCCGCACCACGTGCTTCATCACCAGCGTCGAGGTCAGGCGCTGCACGCCCGGCAGGGTCGCCAGGCGCTCGTCGTACAGCCGCTGGAAGGCGGCGAGGTCGGCGGTGGCCACCCGCAGCAGGTAGTCGGGCTCGCCGAACAGCCGCTGGGCGTCGAGCACGTGCTCCAGCTCGCTGACTGCCCGCTCGAACTCGACGACCGTCTCCCGGTCCTCCTGCCGCATGGAGACGAAGACCAGCGCCTCGAAGTTCAGCCCGAGCGCGGCCGGGTCGACCACCGCGCGGTAGCCCTCGATGGCGCCGGACCGCTCCAGCTCGCGCAGCCGCCGGTGGCAGGGCGAGACGCTCAGGCGCACCCGGGCGGCCAGCTCGGTCACGGTCAGCCGCCCGTCCTGCTGCAGCTCGGCAAGGATTTTCCGGTCTACGTCGTCCATGAAGAAGATATTTGCTCAGAAGCTGCGATCATGGGCAAACTTCGGGAACACTTTCGGGCCATTCGCGCCTAATCTCCCCAGCATGGACTCGGGACTGCTCTTCTCCTTCCTCGCCGTTGACCTGCTGCTGGTGTGTGTGCCGGGCGCCGACTGGGCGTACGTCATCGCGACCGCCCTGCGCGGCAGCTCGGTGCCGCGCGCGGTGGCGGGTCTGGTCTCGGGATACGCCCTGCACACGGTGCTGGCGACGGCGGGCCTCGCGGTGCTGGTGGCGGGCTCGCCGCGCCTGCTGACCGCGCTGACGGTCGCGGGCGCCGGCTATCTGCTCTGGCTGGGCTGGGGTGTGCTGCGCCGCCCGGTGGTCCCGGGGGCCGCGGACGAGGATCCCGGCACCGGCCGCCGGCTCTTCCTGCGGGGTGCCACGATCAGCGGCCTGAACCCCAAGGGCCTGCTGCTCTACCTGTCCGTCCTTCCCCAGTTCCTCACCCTCACGGGCGCCCATCTCCCCGTACCCGCGCAGACGGCGGCGATGGGCCTGCTCCATATGGCGTGCTGCGCGGCCGTCTACCTCACCGTGGGCGCACTCGCCCGCGCGCTGCTCGCCGCCCGCCCCGTGGCGGCTCGCGCGGTCACCCGCACCTCGGGGGCGGCGATGCTTGGAATCGGCGCGTTTTTGCTGGTGGAGCGGTTGGCAACGCTTTAGCTTCGCTGGGGGCCGGGGGGTGGGGGTGGGCTGGGGTCGGTGGGTGTCTGCGGCAGCGCCGGGGCTGGTCGCGCAGTTCCCCGCGCCCCTGAAGGGGAACGCCGTGCTGTTGGCCGCGTCCCTGAGGGGGATCGTCGTGGCGTTGGGGGTGGTCTTCAGGTCCTTGGGGCTAGCGGTGGGTGAGGCGGAAGAGGCGGATCTCTCGCTCCACCCGTCCCTGGTACGTGGCGTACGGCGGCCAGAACGCCAGGAGTTTCCTCCAGGCCGCAGCCCGCTCCTCGCCCTGGAGCAGCCGGGCCGTGACGGGGATGTCCCGGCCCTTCCAGCTGATCGAGGCCTCCGGATGGGCGAGCAGGTTGTGGGTCCAGGCGGGGTGGTCGGTGCGGCCGAAGTTGGAGCCGACCAGGAGCCAGCCGTGTCCGTCCTCCTCCGGCATGCAGGCCAGCGGGGTCCGCCGCGCGCGCCCGCTCCTCGCCCCCGTCGAGGTGAGGATCACGCCCGGCAGCATCTGTGCGCTGAGCAGCACTTTTCCCCGGGTCAGCCGGTGCACGGCCCGGTCCAGGGCCGGGACCACGTGCGGGGCGACCTTCGCGAAGGCCCGGGTGGCGGACACCCTCTGCACGAGCCGCACGCCGACGCCGGCCATCAGACCGCCACCTCCCCGCCCGCGAACAGCCCGGCGGCCTCGGCGGCCCGGTCCCGCAGCCGGTGCACCGGCCCGAACAGCAGCTCGTCGCCGGCCGCCCGCTTGAAGTACAGATGGGCCTCGTGCTCCCAGGTGAACCCGATCCCGCCGTGCAGCTGGATCGCCTCCGCGGCCGCGCCCCGCAGCGCCTGGAGCGCCTGTGCGAGCGCGAGCCGGCCCACCTGCCCGCCCGTCTCCCGCCACCGCCCTTGCGAGGGGACGCTGCGCGCGGCACCCTCTGATTCGTTCGCGGTCGCCCAGGCGGCGTAGTAGGCGGCCGAGCGGGCGGACTGCACCCCCACGTACACGTCCGCGAGCCGGTGCTTCACCGCCTGGAAGGAACCGATGGGCCGCCCGAACTGCTCCCGCTGCCCGACGTACTCGACGGTCCGCTCCAGCGCCCGGTCGGCGGCCCCGACGGCCTCGGCGGCGAGCACGGCGGCGGCGGTGTCCCCGAGTGCGGCGAGCGCGGGAAGCACGTCCGCGCCGGCGGTGCCCAGCAGCTCGGCGGGAACGTCCCTCAGTTGGATGCGCCCCTGCGGGCGGGTGGCGTCGAGCGCGGTCTGCCGGGCCCGCAGCACCCCCTCGGCGTCCCCCGCGACCAGGAACAGCAGCGTCCGTGAGCGCGCGAACCCACCGGTGTGCGCGGCGACCAGGAGCAGTCCGGCGCTGTGCCCGTCCAGCACCTGGTCGACCTGCCCGTACAACCGCCACCCGTCCGCGTCGTACCGGGCCTGCACACCGCCGGCCCGTCCCCCGCCGGCCCACTGTCCGTCGTTGCCGCCGGTCAGGGCGAGGGCGGTGGTGAGGGCGGGGCCGGGGACGGCGAGGGCGGCGGTGCGGGTGCCGGCGGCGAGGCGGGGCAGCAGTTCGGCACGCTGGGCCTCGGTGCCGAGGGTGAGGATCAGTGGGGCGGCGAGGACGGCGGTGGCCAGCAGCGGGGAGGGGGCGAGGGTGCGCCCCACCTCCTCGCAGGCGAGGGCGAGTTCGGTGACCGAGCAGCCGACGCCGCCGTAGGCCTCGGGGAGCGCCAGCCCCGGCAGGCCGAGCCGGTCGGCGAGGGCGGTCCACAGGGCGGGGTCGTACCCGGCCGGGCTGTCCACGGCGGCCCGCAGTCCCTCGGTGCCGCAGCGTTTGTGCAGCAGTTCGCGCAGGGTGCGGCGGATCTCGTCCTGCTCGGCGGTGAGGCGCGTGTCCATGGCTGATCCGATCCCTCCGAACCTGATCTGACGGTCCGTCATATTAGGCCGGGCGGAGGGGTAAGCACAGAGGCACGACACTGCCGCGAGGCGCGGTATCTGATGTACCGTCAGATCCATGAAGCCCGGGAACCGGAAAGTCGCCGTGGCCGGGGTGGCCCTCTCCGACTGCGGCCGCGTGGACGACGCGACCCCGTACGCCCTGCACGCCCAGGCGGCCCGCCGTGCCCTCGCGGACGCGGGCCTGGACCGCGCCCTGGTGGACGGCTTCGCCTCGGCGGGCCTCGGCACGCTGGCCCCCGTGGAGGTGGCCGAGTACCTGGGCCTGCACCCCACCTGGGCGGACTCCACCTCCGTCGGCGGCTCGACCTGGGAGGTCATGGCGGCGCACGCGGCGGACGCGATAGCGGCGGGCCACGCGAACGCGGTCCTGCTGGTCTACGGCTCCACGGCACGCGCCGACATCAAGGCGGGCCGCAGGACCGGAAACCTCTCCTTCGGCGCACGCGGCCCCCTCCAGTTCGAGGTCCCCTACGGCCACACCCTGATCGCCAAGTACGCGATGGCCGCACGCCGCCACATGATCGAGCACGGCACGACGATCGAGCAGCTGGCCGAGGTCGCCGTGCAGGCGAGGGCCAACGCGGCCCTGAACCCGCAGGCGATGTTCCGCGAACCGATCACGGTCGACGACGTCCTCGCCGGCCCGATGATCGCCGACCCGTTCACCAAGCTGCACTGCTGCATCCGCTCGGACGGCGGGGCCGCGGTGCTGCTGGCGGCCGAGGAGTACGTGCGGGACTGCCGCAAGCCTCCCGTGTGGATCCTCGGCACCGGCGAGCACCTCTCCCACGCCACGATGTCCGAGTGGCAGGACTTCACCGTCTCCCCGGCCGCGGTGAGCGGCCGCCTCGCCTTCGAACGGGCCGGGGTACGCCCGTCCGAGATCGACTTCGCGCAGATCTACGACGCCTTCACCTACATGACCCTGGTGACCCTGGAGGACCTGGGCTTCTGCGGGAAGGGCGAGGGCGGGGCGTTCGTGGACAAGGGCCGTCTGCTCGTCCGCGGCGGCGAGCTGCCGGTGAACACGGACGGCGGCGGCCTGTCGGCCCAGCACCCCGGCATGCGGGGCCTGTTCCTGCTGGTGGAGGCGGTGCGTCAGCTGCGCGGCGAGGCCGGTGAGCGCCAAGTGCACGCGCGGGACGGTGCGTTGCCGCGGCTGGGAGTGGCGTCGGGGACGGGCGGCTGGTTCTGCTCCTCGGGGACGGTGGTCCTCGGCCGGTGATCCTCGGCCGGTGATCCTCGGCCGGTGACCGGGTCCGGCGGGAGCCGTCGCGACCTGACGCCGGACGATCCGGAGGCAGGACCCTAGGCGTCCCGGCGGAGGTCCCGGATCTCGGGGCGTGGCCGGAAGCCGGCCGACGTGTACGTGGCGACGGCGGCGGTGTTGGAGCTCGGGGTGCACACGATCGCGCTCGACGAGCCCAGCTCCCCCAGTGCGGCCGCCGCGGCGACGGTGATCGCCCTGCCGTAGCCGTGACCGCGGTGTTCCCGGTGCACGCCCGTCGGCTCCAGCAGCCCGGGCCTGCCCGGACCGGCCGACCACACCGTCACCGCCGCCACCGCGTCGCCCCGGTCGTCGTACGCGACCAGACACCGGGCGTCGGCGTACGGCGGTCCGGCCGCCATCGCGTGCCAGCGCTCGTCCGTGAACGCCGACCTGTCGAACGACGCCCGCTGCACGGCGGTCCGCACGTGCGCCTGCTCCGGTCCGATCACCCCGATCCGCACGCCCGGGTCCTCCACCGGCTCGGTGAGGTCGCGGCACAGGGGCGTCCACGGCTCGTCGGCGTGCCAGCCGCCCTCGGACAGCAGATCCTGGACCAGCGCGTCCATGGGCGCCTCGACGTGCACCGTCCCCTCCGCCAGTACGCCCCGCTCCGGCACGGTCACGTCCTGGGCCAGCCGCTGCGCCAGCTCCTCGTCCCGCCGGGCGTCCGGCGCGACCGTCAGCCGCAGCAGCCCGGGGCCGTCCAGCAGCCCGACGGCGAGGATCCGCCCGCCCCGGCTCCAGGTCCGTACCGCCGCGGCCGTCGCCTGCGCACCGAACCGCCAGAACCAGCCAAGATCGCCCGGATGCAGTTGCATGGGCGCCCCCTCGTACTGCCACTCCCGCAGCGCGCCCACGGCCTCGCTCAACCCGTCGGCCCCCGGCTCGCCCAGCGCAATCGCCATGCCCCCGATCACACACCACCGCACCGACGGCCCGCACCCGGTTTCCGGCCGGCTCTCAGTCGTCGTCCCGCAGCCTGCGCCAGATGCGGGTGCGGTGCAGGACGTAGAGCGCGAGGAGCACGACGACGGTCTGCAGGCCGATGGCGAGCAGCCAGAAGACGTCCTTGCTCTCCATCTCGTCGGTCAGATAGCTGAAGTTCATGCCGAAGAACCCGGTCAGGAACGACAGCGGCAGGAAGATCACCGACACGATGGCCAGCCGGTTGATGACGGCGTTCTGCTCCCCGGAGACGAGGGTGGAGTAGCTGGCGAAGGCGCGCCGGGAGGCGTCCTGGAGGGACTCGATGTCCGTGTGCACCAGCCTCGCCGCGTGCTGGAACTCGCGGGCGAGCCGCTGGCGCGCCTTGGGGAAGCTGCGGTCCATCATCCTTCGGGTGAACATCTCGTCCATCACCTGGAGGTAGGGCAGGAGCGTGCGGTGGAGGAGGGCGGAGTGCCGTCGCAGCTGTGACAGCCGGTAGATCTGGTCGGGGCGTCGTCCCTGGAACATCTCGTCCTCCAGTTCCTCCACCAGCAGCAGGTCCTGTACGGCGGACCGGCGGTAGGTCGCCATGGCCTCCTGGAGCAGCAGGAAGAGCACGGCCACGGTGTCGGGAGGCTGCTCGCTCTGCAGCTGCGCGGTGATGCTCTCCCGCAGGCCGGCCTGTCCCCGGTGGACCGTGAGGAGAAACCGCTCGGTCACCAGGGCATGGACATGGGCGACCTCGCCCCCCTTGACCACGGGTACGACGAAAGCGGCCCGGTCCCCGAGGAACTCGGCCCGGGCCGGTACGCCCTCCCTGCCGAGCCAGAGCGGATTCTCCGGCTCCAGGCCGAGCTGGTGCGAGACCGGCGGCGCCTCGGCCGGCGGCGCCTCGGGCAGTTCGACGTCGACGAGCAGGAAATCGGATGTGGCGAGGCGCTCACGTACCTCCGTCACGTCCGTACGCGTGACGCCCCCCTCCGGCATCGACACCACCGTTACGATCATCGCCCCTCTCCGTTGGTCCCGGCGCCCACGGTCCCAGCGTGCGCACGGCCCGGCGTCCCCGCACCCGGAGGGACTCGCGCGCCTCGCGGCGTGCGGCCCACCGGGTGACGGGCCGGCCGGTGGCCGCCGACCACGGGGGCGGCCCCGGTGCCGGGCGGCGAGGCGATACTCGGCCCATGGCACACAAGGATCTCCACGAGATGCTGCGTTCGCTGCGGGTCTGGTCGCCCGAGGTGACGCAGCTGCGCCCCTTCGACCCGGACACCGCCCCGCCGACGCCCCTGCTCCTGTTCACGAGCTGGTTCGCCCAGGCGGTGGAGGCGGGGCAGCCGGAGCCGCACACGATGTCGCTCGCGACGACGGACGAGGAGGGCAGGCCGGACGTGCGGATCGTGATGCTGCACGGTGCCGACGGGGAGGGCTGGTCGTTCGCGACGCACGCCACGAGCCGCAAGGGCCGGGCGCTGAGCGCCCACCCGCACGCGGCCCTGGCCTTCTACTGGCCGGTGCTGGGGCGCCAGGTGCGGGTGCGGGGGCCGGTGACGTCCGCGCCCTGCGAGGAGAGCCAGGCCGACCTGCACGCCCGCTCGACGGGCGCGCTGGCGGCGGCGCTCACCGGGCGGCAGAGCGAACAGCTGGCGTCGGTGGAGGAGCTGAGGCGGGCCTCGCAAGCGGCGTGGGAGAAGGCTCGGGCGAATCCGGCCGAGCCCTCGCCCACCTGGACGCTGTACCGGCTGCGGCCGGAGGTGGTCGAGTTCTTCCAGGGGGACGCCGAGCGACGGCACGTACGGCTGGAGTACCGGCGCACCGGGTTCGGCTGGAGCCGCGGTCTGCTCTGGCCCTGACCTCCCCCGCCGCCGGCCCCGGGTTCCCCGCCGCCGGCCCACCGGTCGGCCCGCCGTCAGCCCCCGAACTCCCACACCGCGAAGTCCGCCACGCCCCGGTACCCGATCCGCCGGTAGAGCCCGTTGCTCGTGGGATTCGCGAGGTCGGTGAAGAGGAGGACCTCCGCCGTCCCCGAGTCCCGCGCGGCACGGCTCACCTCGGCGGTCACCGCGCCCGCGTAGCCGCGGCCACGCCGGTCCGCCGGGGTGTACACGGGAGCCACCCGCACCTGGCCGGCCGCCTCGGGGGTCACCCCCGCCATGGAGACGGGGGTCCCGTCCGGGGTCTCCCAGAGGGTGACGCCGCCGTGTCCGATGCGGGCGTCGGCCCAGCCGCCCGGATCCTGGTTCAGGGGCTCGCCGACATCGGCCATGAACGAAGCCTTCCAGCGCACCAGCAGGTCCCGGTCGGCCGGCCCGGCGACCCGCGCCCGGCCCTCGGGCACCGGCTGCGGAACGCTCAACTCCGCCAGCCGGTACAGCCGTTGGTTCTTGTGGATCCGGCCCGCCGTGCCGGTGCGCCGCTGCCAGGCCGCGGCGAAGGCGGCCGCCGCATCCCGTTCGCCCGAGACCCCGGTGACCGGGTGGCCGAGATCCGCCAGCCGGGCCGCCAGCGCCTCGGCCTCCCGCGTGCCCAGCGGGGTGAGGTGGACCGGGAAGGGCGGGGTGTGCAGGAGCGCCGCCAGGACCGCGCCGCTCTCGTCCTCCAGCGCCCCGAACAGCGGTGCCCGCTCGCCGAACAGGTTCAGTCCACGCGTGCGCAGCGCGTCGGTCACCGTCAGCGGCACCGTGTGCAGGGCCGGCCGGGAGCCGAGGAAGCCACCGGTACGGGCGAGGAACTCGTCGAGGTCGTGGGTCAGATGCCAGGCGTCCGGATGCATGTCTGCATGATTGCGGTCAGACGCCGGGCCCGAACACCGGTTTTCCCTCGCGGAACATCACCCGCAGCGGCATCCCGGCCGCCAGGTCCCCCGCCGCGCACTCCACCAGTTCCGTCATCATCCGCGGCCCCTCGGCCAGGTCCACCACCGCGGCCGTGTACGGGGTGCGGTCGCCGAAGGGCGGAAGGTCGTTGCGGTGGACCGTGGACCAGGTGTAGAGGGTCGCGCGGCCGCTCGCCTCCTCCCAGGTCACCTCCTCGCTCCAGCAGTGCGGGCAGAACTCCCGGGGGTAGTGGTGGGCCCGGCCGCAGGCCCCGCACCGGCGGACCAGGAGCCGGCCCTCGGCGGCCGCCTCCCAGTACGGGCGGGTGAAGGCGTCGGTCTCGGGGACGTCGAAGCGTGCGCCGCTCACCAGACCCGCCCCGGTGCCTGCATCGGGCCCGCCCCACCGCGCCCGGCCGCCCCGCCCGGCGCCGGCATCACAACCACCCCGTCGCCCCCGGCCGCCCTGCCCGCCGCCCGCATCAGAACCACCCCAGTGCCGCGTCCAGCGACCACGTCTGCCACGCCATGCCGAAGAAGCCGACCAGCGAGATCAGCGCCATCATCGAGTTCTGCCCCTGCTCCGCCCAGTCGTGGATCATGAGGACGAAGTAGAGGACGTTCAGGGCCAGGCCGCCCAGCAGGGCCACTGGGGTCAGGACGCCCAGGATCAGGCCCAGGCCCAGGGCGAGTTCGGCGTACGCCACGATGTACGCCATCAGCTTCGGCCGCGGTTTCACCACCGTCTCGAAGCCCGACCGCACCGGGGCCCAGCGGTGTTTCGCCGCCACGTCCGCCGCCCAGGCGATGCCCGCCCCGCGCTGGAACCAGGCCTTCTTGTCCTTGTGCCGCCAGCTCTCCAGCCACCACAGACCGAGGCCTATGCGCAGCACCGCGAGCCATTCCGCGCCGTCCAGCCAGATCGCGTCCATGGCATCTGACGGTACGTCAGATCACCGGGAAAGCCGAGGGGTCCGCCGCCGATCGGCTGCGACAGCCTCCGGTCCATGCTGCGACCGCCTCCGGTCCACGCTGTGACCGTCCTCGGTCCCCGCTGCGTCCGCCTCCGGCCCCGGCGGCGAAGCGAACGGCCTCCGCCGTCGGCACGGGGGCACGGCACAGGCACCTGCCCCGGCCTCGGCCCCGGCCACCGGATCGAGTGGATCGCCGAGCTGCGCGGACACCGCAGGCGCAAGGCGGGCCGGCGCCCCGGCGCGACCGGCGGGGACCGTGGCATTCGTGCATGACATGCATCGCTTCCGACGATCCGGAACGGCTACGACACCTGATCCACGCACACCTCCCACAGGCGTGATCAATCCGCAACCAATTCCGGTCTTGACCGAGACCCATCAACCGGGTGGGTGATTACGCTCCCGCTCATGGCCGCCTCCCGTCCCACTCCCGTACACCTCTCGTCGACCCCCGCCGACCGCCCCGTCTACGTCATCGGGGCCGGCCCCGGCGGACTCGCCGCCGCGTACGCGCTGCGCGCGCGGGGCATACGGGCCGTGGTGCTGGAGAAGGCCGACCGGGTCGGCGCCTCCTGGCGGCACCACTACGACCGGCTCCGCCTGCACACCACCCGCCGGCTGTCCGCCCTGCCGGGACTCGCGGTACCGCGCCGGTTCGGGCGCTGGGTGTCCCGGGACGACGTGGTGCGCTACCTGGAGAAGTACACCGAGCACCACGAGCTGGAGATCGTCACCGGCGTGGAGGTCTTCCGCGTCGAGCGGTCCGCGGACGGCGAGGGCTGGCTGCTGCACGCCTCCGGCGGGCGCGAGCTGACCGGCAGCGCGGTGGTCGTCGCCACCGGCCACAACCACACCCCGCGGGTGCCCCCGTGGCCGGGCCTGGACGGTTACGACGGGGAGTTCCTGCATGCCGGCGTGTACCGGAACGCCGAGCCGTACGCGGGCCGGGACGTGCTCGTCGTCGGCGTCGGCAACACCGGCGCCGAGATCGCCGTCGACCTGGTGGAGGGCGGGGCCGCGCGGGTGCGGCTGGCCGTGCGGACCGTCCCGCACATCGTGCGCCGCTCGTCCTTCGGCTGGGCCGCCCAGTACTCGGGGGTGCTGGTGCGGCGCCTGCCGGTCCGGCTCGTCGACCGGCTCGCGCGTCCCGTGGCGAGGCTGAGCACGCCCGACCTGTCCGCGCACGGCCTGCCGCGCCCCGGCACCGGGCTGTACAGCAGGGTGCGGGAGGGCGCCATCCCCGTCCAGGACGTCGGCCTGATCGACGCCGTGCGCAAGGGGAAGGTGGAGATCGTGGCCGCCGTCGAGGGGTTCGAGGACGGGAAGGTGCTCCTGGCCGACGGGAGCCGCCTCGCGCCGGACGCCGTGATCGCGGCGACGGGCTACACGCGCGCGCTGGAAGGGCTGGTCGGGCACCTCGGCGTGCTCGACGGGCACGGCCGACCCGTGGCCCACGGATCCGGCACACCGGCGAACGCGCCCGGCCTGTACTTCACCGGGTTCACCAATCCGATCAGCGGGATGCTCCGGGAGCTGGCGATCGACGCACAGAAGATCGCCAAGTCGGTGGCCCGGAGTCTCGCCTAGGACCCCCTTTCCGGACCGTGCCGGGGTCGCGGACCCCGGCACGCACACCCGACCCCGCTCGGGCCGGCCCCGATGCGCAGCGACCCGAAGTCGGCCCCGTCCGGAAGAACGACCCCGGCCGCTCCACAACTTTGCCGGTCCGACCAGTTCCTGACAGTGCGTCAGTTCAGTAATCTGACACAGCGTCAGTTACTTGCCAGTCACGACAGGAGCGGGCGGACGATGCTTGGATCAACCCACGGCACCCTCACCACCGACTCCCGCCGGGCCCGGGTCATCGCCTGCGGCGAACAGCGGCCCGGACCCGTCGTACACGACCAGGTCGGCGACGTCGACGTCAGCGGGCGGCCGTTGTCCGCGGACGTACCGGATCTGGCGCGTTTCTTCCGGCCCGAGTCGCTCGCCGTGATCGGCGCCTCGGACGCCGAGGGGCGGCCGAACACCGGGATCACCCGGCAACTGCTGGCCTGGGCCGAGCGGGTGGGGGCGCGCGTGCATCCGGTGCACCCGGCCCGGCCGTCCGTGTTCGGCATCCCCTGCGCCGCCACGGTCGCCGACCTGCCCGAACAGGTGGACCTGGCCGTGCTGCTGGTCGCGGACCCGCTGCCGGTGATCGAGGAACTCGCCGAGACGAAGGTGAAGTTCGCCGTGGCCTTCGCCTCCGGGTTCGCGGAGACGGGCGCGGAGGGGGCCGAGGCACAGGAGCGGCTGGCCCGGGCGGTGCGGCGGTCGGGGCTGCGGCTGCTCGGACCCAACACCAACCTGAACGCCTTCGAGCGGTTCCGGGACGACCTGGACGGCCCCGCGATCGCGCTGATCACCCAGTCCGGACACCAGGGCCGCCCCGTCTTCTCCCTCCAGGAACTGGGCATCCGGCTCTCCCACTGGGCGCCGACCGGCAACGAGGCCGACCTGGAGACGGCCGACTTCGTCTCCTACTTCGCCGAACAGCCCGAGGTAGGCGCCATCGCCGCCTACCTCGAGGGGCTCAAGGACGGCCGCGCCTTCCTGCTGGCCGCCGACCGCGCCGCCCGCCGGGGGGTGCCGGTGGTCGCGGTGAAGGTGGGCCGCACCGAGGCCGGCGCCCGCACGGCCGCCACCCACACCGGCAAGCTCACCGGCGCGGACGACGTGGTGGACGCGGCCATGCGGCAGTACGGCGTCGTCCGCGTCGACGGTCTCGACGAACTCCAGGACACGGCGGCCCTGCTGGCGCGGGCACGGGCCCCGCGGGCCGAGGGCGTCGTCGTCTGCTCCATCTCCGGCGGCACCGGCGCCCATGTCGCCGACCTCGCGGCCGGGGCAGGACTGCGGCTGCCGACGCTGTCGCCGGACAAGCAGGCCGAGCTGCACCAGTGGATCCCCGAGTACCTGAGCGTGGCCAACCCGGTGGACAACGGCGGCCACCCGGTCGGCGACTGGCGCGGCCGCAGGATCATCGACGCGATCCTCGCCGACCCGCAGGTCGGGGTGCTGATCTGCCCGGTCACCGGCCCCTTCCCGCCGCTCAGCGACCGGCTCGTACGCGACCTGGTCGAGGCGGCCGAGGAGACGGACAAGCTGGTGTGCGTGGTGTGGGGATCACCGGTGGGCACCGAGCCGGCGTACCGCGAGGTCCTGCTCGGCTCCTCGCGGGTGGCCACCTTCCGCACCGTCGGCAACTGCCTCACCGCCGTCCGCGCCTGGCTCGACCACCACCGCTTCGTGAGCGACTACCGCTCCCCCTTCGACGAAGCCCCGCGCACCCTCTCCCCCTCCTTCCGCAAGGCCGAGGCCCTGATGCGGCCGGGCCAGCAGCTCAGCGAGCACGCGGCCAAGCAGCTGCTGCGCGCCTACGGCATCCGGGTGCCGCGCGAGCAACTGGTCACCAGCGCGGCCGCGGCCGTACGGGCGGCCGCGCAGGTCGGCTATCCGGTGGTGATGAAGGCGTCCGGCGCGCAGATCGCCCACAAGACCGAACTGGGCCTGGTGAAGATCGGCCTCACCTCGGCCAGCCAGGTCCGCGACGCCTACCGCGAGCTGACCGACATCGCCCGCTACGAGGGCGTCTCGCTGGACGGTGTGCTGGTGTGCCAGATGGTCGAGCAGGGCGTGGAGATGGTCGTGGGGGTGACCCACGACGAGCTGTTCGGGCCGACCGTCACCGCCGGGCTGGGCGGGGTGCTGGTGGAGGTGCTGCGCGACGCCGCCGTACGCGTTCCGCCGTTCGGCGAGGAGCAGGCCCGGGACATGTTCGCCGAACTGCGCGGACGGGCTCTGCTGGACGGGGTACGGGGGCGGCCGCCGGCCGACCTCGACGCCCTCGTGGAGGTCGTCCTGCGCGTCCAGCGCATGGCGCTCGAACTGGGTGACCAGCTGGCCGAGCTGGACATCAACCCGCTGATGGTGCTGCCCCGCGGGCAGGGCGCGGTGGCGCTGGACGCGCTGGTGATGTGCCGATGAGCGGCGACGCGGTACGCCACGAGGCCCGCGGTCGGGTCGCGTACGTCACCCTCGACCGCCCCGAGACCCTGAACGCCCTCACCCCCGGGGACCGGGACCGCCTGATCTCCCTGCTTCAGGAGGCGTCGGCGGACCCGGACGTCCGGGCCGTCGTCCTCACCGGCACCGGCCGCGGCTTCTGCGCGGGCGCGGACCTGCGCGGCGGAGGGGGTGGCGGGGAGCGCATCCCGGGTGATGTGTCCCGCACGCTGCGCCTCGGCGCCCAGCGGCTCGTCTCCGCCGTGCTCGACTGCGAGAAGCCGGTGATCGCCGCCGTGAACGGCACGGCGGCCGGGCTCGGCGCGCACCTTGCCCTCGCCTGCGACCTGGTGCTGGCGGCCGAGTCGGCCCGCTTCATCGAGGTGTTCGTGCGGCGCGGCCTGGTACCGGACGCCGGCGGGGCGTATCTGCTCCCCCGGCTGATCGGCCTGCACCGGGCCAAGGAGCTGATGTTCTTCGGGGACGCGCTCCCGGCGCCGGAGGCGGAACGGCTGGGGCTGGTCAACCGGGTCGTCCCCGACGGCGAACTGGCGAAGACCGCCCACGCGTGGGCGGCCCGTCTGGCCGCCGGCCCCACCCGCGCCCTGGCCCTGACCAAGCAGCTGGTGAACGCCTCCCTCGACGTCGACCGCGCCGCGGCCTTCGCGGCCGAGGCAGCGGCACAGGAGATCAACATGACGACGGAGGACGCCCGGGAGGGCCTGCGGGCGTTCGTGGAGCGCCGGGAGGCGGAGTTCCGGGGCCGCTGAGGCTCAGCCGGACCGCTGGAGGATCCACACGGTGCCCCCGGCCAGGTCAGGTCGGCGGCCCGGAGGCGTTGGCGGATGTTCTCCCACCCCATGGGCGCAGCCTACGCAGCGCCCTTCCCCTGTCCGCACAACCCTTCCCATCTGATGGTCCGTCAGCTTCAATGGATGGCGTGATGGGACACGCAGGGGCGGCGGCCGCCGCCGTCCGTTACCTCAGGTCGGTACCGGGCCCAGGGCCCGCGGAAGCACTGCCGCGCCCGCAGTTGCGGTGCGTCCGGGAGAACGAGCGAGCGCCGCTGGACCAGGCCGAGTTCCGGCGCGTGCTGGGGAACTTCGCGACGGGCGTCACCGTGGTGACGGCACCGCCCACGGAGGGCGCGCCGTCCCCCGCCGGTTTCGCCTGCCAGTCCTTCTCCTCCCTCTCCCTCGACCCGCCCCTGGTCTGCTTCATGGTCGGCCGCACGTCGACCACCTGGCCGCGCATCGCCCACGCCGGTGCCTTCTGCGTCAACGTCCTCGGCGCCGGCCAGGGCGACCTCTGCCGGGCCTTCGCGGTGAGCGGTGCCGACAAGTTCGCGGGGGTGGCCCACGACGCGGCGCCCGTCTCCGGCGCCCCTCGCCTGGCCGGGGCGGTGGCCTGGATCGACTGCACGATCCACGCGGTGCACACCGGAGGCGACCACCTGATCGTCGTCGGCCGGGTGACCGCACTCGGCGCCGACGGCCCGGACGAGCCGCTGCTCTTCCACCGGGGGCGGTTCGGGCGGCCGGCAGCGCACTGAGCCGGGCACGGACTGAGCCGGTCATGGCCCGAGCCGGTCGCGGCCCGCGCCCGCCGCAGACCGAGCGGGCCCCGGACCGGGCCGACCGTGGACCGAGTGCCGCCGCAGGCCCGGCCGACCGTGAACCCGGTTACGCGCCCTCGGCCGGGGGCCGGACGGTCCGCCAGCGTGGTGCCTCGTCGTCCGGGGTGTCCGGGGAGGCGAAGTGGAACGGCACCCCGAGGTGCTGGGCCAGGGCGCGGCCCGCCTCGGCGGCGGCGGTGGCCGGCCGGGGTCCGCCACGGCGCTGGTAGACGGTCGCCAGATGGCCTTCGCCGTGCGGGTCGTCCAGGACGGCGACCAGGAGCACGAACCAGTCGTGGACGGTGTCGCCGTCCCAGATCGCCTCGACCGCGGCCACCCGGCCCGGGCAGGCCGCCGCGCGGGCCGCGAGCGAGGGGACGTCGAGCGGATCGGGCGGCGTGTACCGCACACGGTCGCCGAGGGCCTCGTAGCGCTGCAGGACCACCTGTTCCGCCTCGCGCAGGCCGAGCCCCAGCGGGCGCAGCGCCTCACACACGACCTTGATCGCCATGATCCGCCGGTCGCGCAGTACGTTCTCGTCGGTCTCCTGGCGGGTCCGCTCCTCCAGGTAGGACCACCAGCCGCTCATCGGGCCGATCCGGGGCGTGCGAAGCGCGTCACGGGGCGAACCTACCGCGGCGAACCCCCTGTCCGCGCAGGCGTTTTCAGGAGGCGGCGAGCGCGCGGGCCGTCGGGCGGCGCCTGATCACCAGCGCCATCAGGGCCGCCGCCGCGCACAGGGCGCCGGAGGCGTACCAGACCATGTCGTAGGAGCCGAAGACGTCCCGGGCGACGCCGCCGAGGAAGGCGACCAGGGCCGCGCCGACCTGGTGGGAGGCGAGCACCCAGCCGAAGACGATGGCACTGTCCTCGCCGTACTGCTCCCGGCACAGGGCCAGGGTGGGCGGGACGGTGGCCACCCAGTCGAGACCGTAGAAGACGATGAAGAACACCATCGGGGGGTGGACCGACGGGCCCAGCAGCAGGGGGAGGAACAGCAGCGACATGCCGCGCAGGGCGTAGTAGACGGCGAGCAGGCGGCGCGGTTCGAAGCGGTCGGTGAACCAGCCGGAGGCGATCGTGCCGACGACGTCGAACACGCCGATGACGGCGAGCAGCGAGGCCGCTGCCGTGACGGGCATGCCGTGGTCGTGGGCGGCGGGCACGAAGTGGGTCTGGATGAGGCCGTTGGTGGACGCCCCGCAGATCGCGAAGGTGCCGGCGAGCAGCCAGAACGGGCCGGTGCGCACGGCGGAGAGCAGGACCGTGACCGCGCGGCGGGCGGCCCCGGTGACGGGCGGCGGCTTGGGCACGAACTCCCGTGCACCGTAGGGCTTCAGGCCCACGTCGGCCGGGTGGTCGCGCAGCAGCAGCCAGACGAACGGGACGACGGCGAGGGCGGCCAGGGCGACCGTGACGGCGGCCGGGCGCCAGTCGTAGGCCTCGACCATCCAGGACAGCAGCGGCAGGAAGATCAGCTGGCCGGAGGCGGAGGCGGCGGTGAGGATGCCGCTGACCAGGCCGCGCTGCTCGGTGAACCACCGGTTGGTGACCGTCGCGGCGAAGGCGAGGGCCATGGACCCGGAGCCGAGGCCCACCAGCAGGCCCCAGCACAGCAGCAGTTGCCAGGCCGCCGTCATCCACACGGTCAGGCCCGAGCCGAGCGCGATCACGGTCAGCGCGACGGCGACGATCCGGCGGATGCCGAAGCGGTCCATCAGCGCGGCGGCGAAGGGCGCGGTGAGGCCGTAGAGCGCGAGGTTGACCGAGACGGCCGCGCCGATCGTGCCGCGCGACCAGCCGAACTCCTGGTGCAGCGGATCGATGAGCAGGCCGGGCAGGGAGCGGAAGGCGGCCGCGCCGATGATCGTGACGAAGGTGACGGCGGCGACGAACCAGGCGCGGTGCACACGGCGGCGCCGGGCGGGCGGGGCCTGGGGTGGGCCTGCGGCTTCGGTCGTCCGAGTCACGTCATGAGTCACGCCCTCAAGGGTCGGTTTTCCGGTCCTGTGCATCGAGTGGCCCGAAGGCCAGCATTCGTTAGGATCGGGCCATGACTGCCGGCCAGGATTTCCGCCCGCACCGGATCGTCGTCCTCGCCCTGGACGGCCTGCTCCCCTTCGAGCTGGGCATCCCGCACCGGATCTTCGGACGGCCGCGGGACGCCGGGGGGCGGCTCCTGTACGAGGTGGTGACGTGCTCGGTCCGGCCGCCCGGCCCGGTCGAGACGGACGCCGACTTCGCGGTGCAGGTGCCGCACGGTCCCGAGGCCCTGGAGACGGCCGACACGGTGATCGTCCCGGCGTCGTACGAACTGGGCCCGGTCTACGACGAGGGCAGGCTCACGGACGAGCTGGCCGCCGCGCTCGGCCGCATCCGGCCCGGCACCCGGCTCGCCTCCATCTGCACCGGCGGGTACGTCCTGGCCGCCGCCGGCTTCCTCGACGGCCGTCCGGCGACCACGCACTGGGCGGACGCCGATCGCTTCCAGCGGATCTTCCCGCGGGTGAAGGTGGACGCGGACGTGCTGTTCATCGACGACGGCGACGTGCTGACCTCGGCCGGCGTGGCCGCCGGGATCGACCTGTGCCTGCACATGGTGCGCCGCGACCACGGCACGGCGATCGCCAACGACGTGGCCCGCCGCACGGTCGTCCCGCCCCACCGCGACGGCGGCCAGGCCCAGTTCATCCACCGCCCGGTCCCGGACCCGCAGCTCGCCACCACGACCGCCGCCCGCGCCTGGGCGCTCGGCCGGCTGCACGAGCCGATCCAGCTGCGGGACATGGCCGGGCAGGAGGCCATGTCGGTGCGCACCTTCACCCGCCGTTTCCGAGAGGAGGTCGGTGTCAGCCCGGGCCAGTGGCTCACCCGGCAGCGCGTCGAACGCGCCCGCCACCTGCTGGAGTCCACCGGCCTCTCCGTGGACCAGGTGGCCCGGGACGCGGGCTTCGGCACGGCCCAGTCGATGCGCCAGCATCTGCAACAGGCCCTCGGCGTGACACCGACGGCATACCGGCGCACCTTCCGGACGGGGGCCGACGGACCCGGTGAGCGGTAGGGCGACGTGGGCAGCACCCGGGGATGAACCCGACGGGACCACACGGGATCACAGGGGATCACGGGGGACCACGGGGGACCACGGGGGACCACGGGGGGTCAGCCCGACGGGACCACGGGGAGAGCGAGCCCGACGGAACCGCCGGAGGGCGGAGGCGACAGGACCACGGGGAGAGTGGAGCCGACGGGACTGCGTGGGCGTCGGCCCGGCTCAGAAGGTGAGCACTGCCCGTGCCACCCGCCCCGCCTCCGCGTCGGCCCGGGCCTTCTCGAAGTCCTCCACCGGATAGGTCGCCGTCACCAGCTCGTCCAGGAGCAGGCGGCCCTGGCGGTACAGCTCGGCGTACAGGGGGACGTCCCGCTGGGGGCGGGAGGAGCCGTAGCGGCAGCCGAGGATCGCCTTGTCCAGGAACATCGAGGAGACGAGGAAGGACGCCTCGGCGTCCGCCCCGGGCACGCCGAGCAGGACGGCCTGTCCGTGCCGGTCGAGGAGGTCGACCGCCTGGCGGATCAGCTCCACCCGGCCGACGCACTCGAAGACGTGGTCGGCGCCGGTCGGCAGGATGTCCCGGACGCCGTCCGTCGAGGTCAGGAAGTCGGTCGCGCCGAACTGCCGGGCCGCCGCCTCCTTCGCCGGGTTCGCGTCCACGGCCACGATCCTGAGCGCCCCGGCGATCCGCGCGCCCTGCAGGACGTTCAGCCCGATGCCGCCGGTGCCGATGACGACCACGCTGTCCCCGCGGTCCACCCGGGCCCGGTTGAGGACCGCGCCGACCCCGGTGAGCACCCCGCAGCCGATCAGGGCCGCCGCCCGCAGCGGGATGTCCTTCGGGATCCGCACCGCCTGCACGGCCTTGACGACCGTACGTTCCGCGAAGGCCGAGTTGGAGGCGAACTGGTACACCGTCCGGTCGCCCCGTGCGAAGGGCTGCTGCGGGCGGCCGATCGCCCGGCGGCACATCGTCGGGCGGCCCCGGTCGCACTCCGCGCACGTGCCGCAGCTGGCGAGCGTGGACAGGGCCACGTGGTCGCCGGGGGCCACATGGCTCACGCCCGCGCCCACGGCCTCGACCAGGCCCGCACCCTCGTGGCCCAGCACCACGGGGACCGGGAAGGGGATGGTGCCGTCCACCACCGAGAGGTCGCTGTGGCACAGGCCGGCCGCCGAGATCGCCACCAGCACCTCGCCGGGCCCCGGCTCCCGTACCGTCAGGTCGTCCACCACCTGGACCTGCTTGCCGTCGAACACCACACCACGCATCACGCGACCCCCTTCGGCTCTCTCGGCAGGCCGAGCACCCGCTCGGCGATGATCGTGCGCTGGACCTGGTCCGAGCCGCCGTAGATGGTGTCGGCCCGGGAGAAGAGGAACAGGTGCTGGTCGGCATCGAGTTCGTAGGGCGCCGACGGCGACCAGTCCGCGGGTCCCGCGGCGGCTGCCGCGCCCCGGACCTGGACGGCCAGCTCCCCGAGCCGCTGGTGCCAGTTGGCCCACAGGAGCTTGGCGGCACTGGGCGCGCCCGCGTCACCGGAGCCGCCGAGGGTGCGCAGGGCGTTCCAGCGCATGGTGCGCAGCTCGGCCCACTGGTGCACGAGCCGGGCGCGTACGACCGGGTCGTTGGCGGCGCCGGTGCGCAGGGCGGTTCGTACGACCCGTGCCAGTTCCTCGGCGAACCCGATCTGCTGGGCGAGGGTGGACACCCCGCGCTCGAAGCCGAGCAGGCTCATCGCCACCCGCCAGCCCTGCCCGGCTCCCCCGACGACGTGTTCCGCGCGCGCGTGCGCACCGTCGAAGAAGACCTCGTTGAAGTCGCTCGTGCCGGTCAGCTGGCGGATGGGCCTGACCTCGATCCGGCCCGACTGGTCCATGGGGACGAGCAGGAAGCTCAGACCGTGGTGCCGGCGCGAGTCCGGCTCGGTGCGGGCCAGGACGAAGCACCAGTCGGCCTCGTGGGCGAGGGAGGTCCAGATCTTCTGTCCGGTGATCCGGTAGGACGTCCCCTCCCGCACCGCCGAGGTGCGGATGCCGGCCAGGTCGGACCCGGCGCCCGGTTCGCTGTACCCCTGGCACCACAGCTCCTCGCCGGCGGCGACGGGCGGCAGGAAACGGCGCTTGTGTTCCGCGCTGCCGTGGGCGAGAAGGGTGGGGGCGAGCAGGTTCTCCCCGATGTGCCCGGACCGCGGGGGCGCGCCCGAGCGGGCGTACTCCTCGGCCCAGACGACCTGCCGGGTGAGGGTGGCGGTGCGGTTCCCGTACCCGGACTCGGGCCAGCCGAGCCCGATCCAGCCGGCGGCGCCGAGGGTCTTCTCCCACGTACGCCTGTCCGTGGCGCCGTTGGCGTGGGCGGCCAGCCAGCCACGGACCTCGGTCCGGAACACCTCGTCCTCGGCAGCGAATTCAAAGTCCACGGGGCCTCCTTGTCATCACCGGCCAACATGAGCGCCCCCAAGGGGCGCGGGAATTGCGCGACAGGCCACAGACAGCCCTCGGGCGCCCCACGACAACGCGCCCCGGGTTCTCAGGCGTTCGGCCGAGAACCGTCCCGCGCCGCACTCTCCATCGCCGCCACCTGCGCAAGCACCGGCATCGGGTCCACCCCCACCGAGCCGGGCAGGGACTCCGCGATCCTCTCCGGCGTCCAGGGACCGTCCCCGTACATCGAACGGAGTTCCCGCGGCTGGGCCCACACCGCGATCTTCGGCCCGGCGACGGTGTACACCTGCCCGGTGATGCCCTGGTCCTTTGCGGAGTCGGACAGCAGGTAGACCACGAGCGCGGCCACGTCCTCCGGCTCGCCGATCTCCTTCAGCTCCATCGGGACGCCCGCCGACATCCGCGTACGGGCCACGGGGGCGACGGCGTTGGCGCTCACCCCGTACTTGTGCAGCCCGAGGGCCGCGCTGCGGACCAGTGAGATGATCCCGCCCTTCGCGGCGCTGTAGTTGGCCTGCGAGACGGAGCCCTGGTGGTTGCCGCTGGTGAAGCCGATGAGGGTGCCGGCCCTCTGGCGGCGCATGACGGCCGAGGCGGCCCGGAAGACGGTGAACGTGCCCTTGAGGTGGGTGGCGATCACCGGGTCCCATTCCTGCTCGGACATGTTGAACAGCATGCGTTCGCGCAGGATCCCGGCGACGCACACGACCCCGTCGAGACGGCCGTACGAGGACAGGGCGGCATCCACGACCCGCTGCCCGCCGGCCATCGTGGAGATGTCGTCGGCGACCGCGACGGCCTCGCCGCCCGCCGCCTCGATCTCCTTGACGACGGCGTCGGCGACCTCGCTCGTCGGCGAGGTGCCGTCGGCGGCCACCCCGTAGTCGTTGACGACGACCTTCGCGCCCTCGGCGGCCGCCGCGAGCGCGACCGCGCGCCCGATGCCCCGCCCGGCGCCCGTCACGGCGACCACTTTGCCTGTCAAGAAGTTCCCCACGTCCGGCCCCTTCCCGCGGTTTCTGACGGACCGTTAGATTTTATGGCGCGTCGCATGTGCGGACACAAGCCCCGGGGAGGTACCGATGTCACTGCCCGCCGAGTTCCACGACATCGCCAAGCGCGTCAACAACTGGGGTCGCTGGGGGGCCGACGACGAGATCGGCACCCTGAACCTGATCACCGCCGAGGTGGTGCGCGAGGCCGCGACCTGCATCCGCACCGGCCGCAGGGTGCCGCTCGCGCTGCCGCTGAGACAGGACGGGGTGCAGACCGGAATGATCCCCGGGCGGGTCAACCCGCTGCACGCGATGGTGCAGATCAACCAGGAGCTGTTCGGGCCGGGCACGGTGGCGTGCAGCGACGACGCGGTGACCATGGGCCTCCAGGCGGGCACCCACTGGGACGCGCTGACCCATGTCTCGCACTCCGGGAAGCTCTACAACGGCCGTCCGGCGCGGACGGTGACCGCGCACGGCGGTGCGGAGTTCGCCGGCATCGACAAGGCGCGGCACATCGTCTCGCGCGGGGTGCTGCTCGACGTGGCACGCGCGCGTGGCGTGGACCGGCTCGCGGGCGGGCACGCGGTCACACCGGAGGACCTGGCGGCGGCCGAGGAGTTCGGCGGGGTGCGGGTGCGCGCGGGGGACGTGGTCCTGGTGCGCACGGGCCAGGTGCAGGTCTATCTGGCCGGGGACAAGCACGGGTACGGCTATCCGTCGCCGGGACTCTCGGTGCGCTGCCCGGAGTGGTTCCATGCGCGCGACGTGGCGGCGGTCGCGAACGACACGCTCACATTTGAGATATTTCCGCCGGAGATCGACAATCTATGGCTGCCCGTGCACGCCCTGGACCTGGTCGAGATGGGGATGCTCCAGGGCCAGAACTGGAATCTCGAAGAGTTGTCCACAGCCTGTGGACAAGAGGGGCGGTACGCGTTCCTGCTGTCGGCGATGCCCGAGCCGTTCGTCGGCGCGACCGGGACACCGGTGGCGCCGGTGGCGGTCCTGTGAGGTTCGGGAGGCCCGAGAGGCCGGGAAGTCCGGGAGGTCCGGGCGGTCCGGGAGGTCTGAGCGGTCCGGGAGATCTGGGAAGTCCAGGAGTCCGGGAAGTCCGGTGGCGGCCGCCCCGTGAGGCCCGTCGGCGTCGGCCACCCCTGCGACGCCGGATCGGCAAAGGGTGGAGTCCGGTTGGCGGCGCGCCCCCTGCATACGACTTCACGCCGCCATCCGGTGCGACCCACACTCGGCGAGGACTGTCGTCACCCGAGCCCTCGCCGTCCCCTCGCGGCGAATCGTTGCCCACCAGCGTGTTCATACGGTCACATGTCGTCAACACCGGTACAGGGGTTTATTGCTGCCGTCCCGTTCATACGGGCCGCGCACGGATGCATCCCCGGCGCATCGCCGCGCCCGGAGGCCTACACCGCTTCGAACGCCAGGTCCTCGTACGCGGACAGACCGCCCCCGTACGCCACCGCCGCGCCCTCACCGGCCTGCGAGCAGCGGTCCAGCTCGCACCAGATGCTCTTGCCGGAGCCCTCGGCGTTCCAGCCCCAGCGGTCGGCGAGGCAGTCGACGAGCGCCAGACCCCGGCCGCCGGTGGCATCACTGCCGACGCAGCGCGGCACAGGTGGGCGGGAGCTGGTGTCGGCCACCTCCAGCCGCACGGTGGCCGACTCGTCCGCCTCCGCCTCCGCCTCCTGGGCGGTCTCCTCCACCGTGCCCGGCAGGGACAGCCGCAGCACGGCCGGGCGGCCGGTGTGCACCACGGCGTTGGTCACGAGCTCGGAGACGAGCAGGACCAGGGTCTCGGCCAACGGCTCGTCGGCCTCTATACCGAGCCCGGCGAGGCGCGAGCGGGCCCACTGTCTGGCACGTCCCACCTCCGCGGGGTCGGGCCGGATCTCCAGCTGCACTTGAAGCACCTGCACCGCTCACACCATCCGAACCGGCGGACACATGACCCTGCGCCACCCGAACGCCGCGGCCGAAGCCGCGGCGAGCAGCACGACGAGGGCCACGATCGTAGCCACTTTCTGCATGGCCAGAACAATGGCCAGAGCAAGGGTCACGGACCGTGACTCCCTTGCGAGACAGCATGGTTGACGTACAGTCACCCCAACAAGCGCTTCGGGCATATTCCAGCGCGAAGGAGTACGGGTGCGCCATACTGTGCGAGGCGCATGCCGGGGAGTCGAACAGGCGGAGGCAGAGGGCCTGACCGCCCCGCGAGCAGGGGCGCACAGCTCGCAGTCCGGCGACACCCCAAGGGCACCGACGGCACGGCTCGTGCTCGCAGCCACTCGCATCTCACACAAGGTACCGGAGGGGGCACCCGACTCCAGGACGTGACAAGTCACGCGATGGACACAACCCGGTATCGACGCTCCGTGATTCCGGTATGCCACGATCCGCGACATCCCGAGTCGACGTCCCGCCGACGGCCCAGCCCAGCGCGCCGCAGGTCGGTCAGGCCACCAGATCGGCGGCAAGCGCATCCTCACTCTGTGTACCCCCGCCACCACGGTGGGCCCGCACCCAGGCCCGTTTGAGATGCAGATGGACTTCTGCCTCCCAGGTGAAGCCCATGCCGCCGTGCACCTGGAGGCAGTCGCGCATCCCGCGCACGGCGGCCTCGTCGGCGAGCAGCCGGGCGGCGGCGATGTCGCAGGGGTCGGCGGTCACGGCGGCCGCGTAGACCGCGGCGCGGGCCGTCTCGGCGCGCACCAGCAGGTCGGCGCACAGGTGTTTGACCGCCTGGAAGGCCCCGATCGGCTGCCCGAACTGCTCACGCGCCCGGGCGTGTTGCACGGCCAGTTCGCACGCGCGCGTGGCCGTGCCGAGCTGCTCGGCGGCGGTCAGGACAACGGCCACCGGATCCGGCGCTCCGGGACCGGCATCGCCATCGGCACCAGCACCAGCACCAGCACCAGCACCAGCACCAGCACCAGCACCGACGGAACCGCCGGGGCCGCCGAAACCACTGGTCCAGGAACCGCCGAAACCGCTGGTCCCGAAACCGCCGGTCCCGGAGCCGCCGGGCACCCGGTGCAGCGGTGTCAGCGGGTCCACCGAGCGCAGGGGGACGGCCCCGGAGGCGTCCCCGCACACCACGTCCGCGGCGTCCAGCCACTCCACCAGCGCCCCGTCCGCGCGGGCCACGACCCGCTCCCCGGTGGCGGCGCCGGGTACGGTCCCGGCCGCGAGGTGGGTGGCCAGCACGGGCCCGGCCAGCAGCGCACGGCCGGTCTCCTCGAAGACCAGCACCGCCTCCGGCAGGCCGAGGCCGACCCCGCCCTCCTCCTCCGGCAACCGGAGCGCGAACAGGCCCGCCGCGCCCAGCTCGCGCCACAGCTCCCGGTCCAGGTGCCCGGGCCGGGCCACGGCCGCCCGCAGCGCGTCCGCGCCGAACCGGCGCTCCAGCAGCTGCCGTACGCCGGCCCGCAACGCCCGCTGTTCCTCGGTGAGTCGGAACCGCACGGTCACCGTCCCTTGGGCAGGCCGAGGATGCGCTCGGCGACGATGTTGCGCTGGATCTGCGAGGTGCCGGCGGCGATGGTGTACGACAGCGAGGAGAGCCGGTCCAGGACCCAGGGCCGGTCCAGGTCGAGGCTCTCCGGACCGAGCACCTCGGCGGCGGTGTCGTACAGCTCCTGGCGGGCGTGCGAGTACCTCAGTTTGAAGACCGAACCCCCGACGCCCGGCACCCCGCCGCTCGCCTCCGCCTCGCTCACGTTCCACTGGGTCAGCCGCCACAGCGCCCGGAACTCGGCGCCCAGCCGGCCGAGCCGCCGACGCAGCGCCGGATCGTCCCAGCGGCCGTTCTCCCGCGCGGTGCGGGCCAGTTCGCCGAGCACCCGGCGGCAGGCGACGACCTCGCCGACGAAGGCCGTGCCGCGCTCGAAGGACAGCGTCACCATGGTCACGCGCCAGCCGTCGTTCTCCGCGCCGACGCGGTTGGCCACCGGCACCCGGACCTCGTCCAGGAACACCTCGGCGAACTCCGCCGACCCGGCGAGTGTGCGCAGCGGCCGGACCGTGATGCCCTCGGCGTCCATCGGCATGGCCAGCCAGCTGATGCCCTTGTGCCTGGGCGCCTGCGGATCCGTGCGGACCAGCAGTTCGCACCAGTCGGCGACCTCCGCGTGCGAGGTCCAGATCTTGGAGCCGCTCACCACGTAGTCGTCGCCGTCCCGCCACGCGCGCGTGCGCAGCGCGGCGAGGTCGGAGCCGGCGTCCGGCTCGCTGAAGCCCTGGCACCACACCTCGTCCCCGCGCAGGATCGGCGGCAGCCAGCGGGCCCGCTGCTCGGGGGTGCCCTCGGCGGCGACGGTCGGCCCGGCGTGCAGGAGCCCGACGAAGTTGGCTCCGACATAGGGAGCGCCCGCCTTCTCGGTCTCCTCCAGGAAGATCATCCGTATGGTCGGGGAGGCGTCCCAGTGGACATGGGCGTACCCGGCGTCGTGGAGCATCCGCTGCCAGCCGAGGTCGTAGGCGCGCCGGCCGGGCCAGTCGTCCGGGGACGGCTTTTCCGGCAGGGCGGGCAGCACCTTGCCGAGCCACTCCTTCAGCCGGGCCCGGAACTCCTCCTCCTCGGGCGTGTACGAGAGGTCCATCACCTGTCGAGGTCCAGGCCCAGCATGCGGATGGCGTTGCCCCGCATCAGCTTGTGCACGGTCTCGTCGTCGAGGCCCTTCACATGGTCGAGGGCTACCTCCTTGGTGTGCGGGAAGGTCGAGTCGACGTGCGGGTAGTCGGTCTCGAAGGTGGCGTTGTCGCGGCCGACGACGTCCAGGGACGCGACCCCGTGCTTGTCACGGAAGAAGCAGCAGAAGATCTGCCGGTAGTAGTACGTCGAGGGCGGCTCCGGGATCAGGTCGCGCACCCCGCCCCAGGCGCGGTGCTCCTCCCACACGTCGTCGGCGCGTTCCAGGGCGTACGGGATCCAGCCCATCTGCCCCTCGGAGTAGGCGAGTTTGAGGGCCGGGAACTTCACGAGCACGCCGCTGAACAGGTAGTCCATCATCGAGGCCATCGCGTTGTTGAAGCTGAGCGAGGCCTGGACGGCGGGCGGCGCGTCCGGGGAGGCGGCGGGCATCTGCGAGCTGCTGCCGATGTGCATGTTGACGACGGTCCCCGTCTCCTGGCACACCGCGAAGAACGGGTCCCAGTACCCGGAGTGGATGGACGGCAGCCCGAGGTAGGTGGGGATCTCCGAGAAGGTAACCGCCCGCACCCCGCGCGCCGCGTTCCGCCGGATCTCGGCGACGGCCAGCTCCACGTCCCACAGCGGGATCAGGCACAGCGGGATCAGTCGCCCCCCGCTGTCCCCGCACCACTCCTGGACCATCCAGTCGTTGTAGGCGCGCACGCAGGCGAGGGCGACCTCCTTGTCGTGCGCCTCGGCGAAGGTCTGCCCGCAAAAGCGCGGGAAGGTCGGGAAGCAGAGGCTGGCCTCGACGTGGTTGAGGTCCATGTCGGCGAGCCGTGCCTTCGGGTCCCAGCAGCCGCGCCGCATCTGCTCTCGGGTGATCCCCTCCAGGGTCATCTCGTCCCGGTCGAAGCCGACGGCCGCGATGTTGCGCTTGTACGGGAACTTCAGGTCCTCGTAGATCCACCAGTCGGTCGGCTGGCCGTCGGGGTCCATGCTGATCTGGTACTTCCCGCCGACGTAGGCCAGCTCCCCGATACCGGCGGTCAGCGGCTTGGGGCCGCGGTCCCGGTACCTGGCCGGCAGCCAGGTCTCGAAGAGGTGGGCGGGCTCGATCACATGGTCGTCGACGCTGATGATGCGGGGCAGTTCGGTCATGGATCCCCACCTACCGATCTGATGGACCGTCAGATTATCCGTATCCAGCAGGCTATCCCCGCACCCCTGGACCGACAAGGCGCACGGCCCTACGCTCTGCCCACGATCTGACGAGCCGTCAGCTATCCGGGGGGTCGACCGTGAACGACACCGCACATGCCCTGAGCGCCTCGCGCACCCTGTGGGAGCTGGTGGACCGGCGGGCCCGTCTCACCCCGGACCGCCCGGTCCTCCTGCAGGACGAGCGGCGGCTGACCTTCGGCGAACTGCGCGAGCGCGCCGAGCGGGTCGCGGCCGGCCTGTACGGCATGGGCGTGCGCCCCGGCACGGTGGTCGCCTGGCAGCTGCCCACCCGCATCGAGACGGCCCTGCTGTCCTTCGCGCTGGCCCGGCTGGGCGCCGTACAGTCCCCGGTCATCCCCTTCTACCGGGACCGCGAGGTCGGCTTCGCGCTGCGCGAGTCCAGGGCCGAGTTCTTCGCCGTGCCGGGCAGCTGGCGCGGCCACGACCACACGGAGATGGCCCGGCGGCTCGGCGCCAAGGGCGTGTTCGAGGCGTACGACACCCTCCCCGACGGCGACCCGTCCGTCCTGCCCGCTCCCCCGGCCGACGGCACCTCGGTCCGCTGGATCTACTGGACCTCGGGGACCACCTCCGACCCCAAGGGCGTCCTGCACACCGACCGCTCGCTGATCGCGGGCGGCTCCTGCCTCGCCCACGCCCTGCGTCTGACCTCCGACGACGTGGGCTCGATGGCCTTCCCGTACGCGCACATCGCGGGCCCCGACTACACGGTCATGCTCCTTCTCTACGGCTTCCCCGCGGTGATGTTCGAGCGGTTCGCGCTGCCGGAAGCGCTGGCGGGGTACCGGCGGCACGGGGTCACGGTGGCCGGTGGCTCGACGGCGTTCTACTCGATGTTCCTGGCCGAGCAGCGCAAGCGGCCCGGGGAGAAGGTCATCCCCTCCCTGCGGCTGCTCGCGGGCGGCGGGGCCCCCAAGCCCCCCGAGGTCTACCACGCGGTCGTCCGCGAGATGGGCGTGCAGCTCACCCACGGCTACGGCATGACCGAGGTGCCGATGATCACCATGGGGGACCCCGAGGACACGCCCGAGAACCTCGCGACGACCGAGGGACGCCCGCCCGGGGGCATGGAGATCCGGATCGTGGACGGCGAGGTACGACTGCGCGGCGAGGCGGTCTGCCAGGGCTATCTGGACCCCGCCCAGACGGCCGCCGCCTTCGACGAGGAGGGCTTCCTGCGCACCGGGGACCTCGGCCGCCTGACCGGCTCCGGGCACCTCGTGCTCACCGGCCGCCTGAAGGACGTGATCATCCGCAAGGGCGAGAACATCTCGGCGAAGGAGATCGAGGACCTGCTCGCCACACACCCGTCGGTGGGGGACGCGGCGGTGATCGGACTGCCGGACGCGGAGCGCGGGGAGATGGTCTGCGCGGTGGTCGAACGGCGGCCCGGCGCAGCCGGGTTGACGCTGGCACAGGCCGTCTCCCACCTGCGGGCCGGCGGGCTGTCCGTCCACAAACTGCCCGAGCGGCTGGAGGTGGTGGACGCCCTCCCGCGCAACGACACCTTGCGCAAGGTGCTCAAGTACAAGCTGCGGGAGCGGTTCTCCTGACCCGCCCGCGGCGGACCCCCGGATCATGTGCCCCGGGCCCGCCCCGGGAAGACCCCGGGGCAGAGGCCCGGGGGTCTCGTCCTCACCCGCCGCCGCGGGCCGGCGTCAGTTCAGCCGGAAGGTCGCCTCGACCGGGTAGTGGTCGCTGGGGGCGTTGGTGTCGGTCTGGCCGGCGGTCCAGCCGCTCTGGGGGTCGAAGTCCGTCTTCACGGCGGACATCGCGGCCGGTGCGGGACGGCCCGGGGCGTTCAGGTAGCCGAGGTAGTCGAGGTCGTCCCGGTAGTCCTTCGGGAAGGTCTCGACGCCGGACATGTACTGGCACCAGGCGGAGACCGGACAGTCCATGGTCCGCAGGCTCTGGCCCGGGTCGGTGGCCGGGGTGCCGAGCACGCCGTTCGCCGCACTCTGGGCGTTGGCGTAGTCGCCGCGCGACCGGCCGCCGTAGTACTCCACGTTCAGGTCCCCGCCGATCAGCACCGGGCCGCCCGAGCCGACGATGCCGTCCACCCAGGAGCGGATCTCCCCGAGCTGGGCGAGCCGCGTGGACTGCGTGGTGTCGGTGGAGGTGTCGGACTCGTCGGCCTGCAGATGGGTGCCGACGACCCAGCTCTTCACGCCGCCCTTGTCGATCTGCACCAGCGCCGCGCCCTTGTTGGCGTGGTAGTCCCAGGTGCCGTAGGTGGAGTTGCTGAAGACGTGGGCGTACTGGGCGGTGATCGGGTACTTGGACAGGATCATGGTGCCGCCGTTGATGACGAACCACGAGTTGGAGCAGTCGCCGCTGATGCCCGTCCAGCCGCCGCCGGAGCAGGTCTGGCCGACCACCGGCGTGCGATAGGGGTACAGGTCCGCGAGCTTGGCGGTGATGTCGGCGGTCGAGGTGTTGTTGAAGTCCTCGTCCAGCACGACCACGTCCGCGCTGTGCTTGCGGACGATCGACTCGATGACCGGGGTGCGCTGGGCCGCCTTCTCGTTCTGCGTGCTGTCGACGATCGGTGTGCCGAGATCGACGTTCCAGGCGAACACCGACAGGTCGGTGCCGGTGGCCGCGGTCGCGGCGGGGGCCGTGTAACTGCCCAGGCCGAGCAGCGCGGCCGCCGCTGCGGAGGTGAGGGCGGCGGCAGTACGGCGCGAGACCATGCGCTCTCCAGGTGGAAGTGGGGTCGTCCCCGACCCGTGCTTGGCTGGCGGTGCGCGTACATGACAGCTCGGCTTCAGGTACTCACCGGTACGGCCGCGGGAACACCGGTCGATCACTCCGTGGAGAAAAGGTGTCTGGACAAGTTGGGTCCGGCGGAAGCGGATCCAACCGGTCGGCGCCGGGGAATGCCACGTGTCGTGCGCACGCACGGCCGGACTGCACCCCGAGGAGTCGTCTACTCGGGCACCGTGAAGTACCGCGCGAACGCCGGCACGATCTCCTGCTCGCCGACCATCCCGTCGTCGTCCGCGTCGAGGGCGGCGGCGGTGGCCCGGGCGATCTCCTCGGGAACGTGGAAGACCCGCAGGACGCGGACGGTGTCCGGGACGCTGGCGCGGCCGTCGCCGTCCGGGTCGGCCACGGCGAGGGCCGCGTGGAGGAAGGGGCGGGCGATCTCGGCGAAGCGTCCGGGGTTGTCCCGCAGGCGCTTGACCGCGCCGGTGACGAACTCCTCGCGGGTGATGCGCTGGTCACCGTCCCGGTCCGCGATGCCCGCCATCCCCTGCCAGAACGCCTCCGCACCGGCGTACAGCGCCTGGCCCCTGTCGGACCTGGCCGGGACGTCGAACTCGGCGAGCAGGGCCTTGGCCGCCGCGCTGAAGTCCTCGCGGTCGATCCAGCCGTTGCCGTCCTGGTCGAAGGTGGCGAACCGGGCGGCGATCCTGCGCTCGTACTCGGTGCTGACCATCTCTGTTCGGGCCGCCTTCCGTTGACGTGGGGTTGGTCCGGGTGGAGCGTACGTCGCCCCCGACGGCGATGTGGCGGGAAAGCGGCGGCTGTGCCAAGACCGGGGGAATTCTGCGACAACTCCGTGGCGCCGGCCGGGACAGTGCTACACGGGCCGCCCGGCGGCTCGGGCCGGAGCCGGGCCCCGTCCTTCGGATCCTGCCGGGGTCGCGGGGTCCGCCATGGGGCGCCGTGGCCCGAAGCCGGCCCGATGCGAAAGGCAGACCCTAGGCGGAGAGCGGGCCCGCCTCGTCGGCGACCGCGGTCTCGACATCGGGGCGGACGTCGAAGAGGCGGCGGACGCCGAGCGCGCCGAGCACCCGGTTGACGTGCGAACCGTCGTCCGCACCCCGGTCCGGCAGGATCAGCCGCAGCCGGCCCTGGCAGGAACGGATCAGCCGGCGGGCGGCGATCAGGACGCCGACCCCGCTGGAGTCGCAGAAGAAGACCTCGGAGAGGTCCAGTATCAGGCTGTGGTGCCCCTCGGCCACCACGTCGTGCACCCGCTGGCGCAGCACCGGCGAGGTCATCAGATCCAGTTCTCCGGACACGCGGAGCACGGCCCACTCGCCCCGCTCGACGCCGGTCACCTTGAACGCCACGGCCACGCCCCTCCGCTCGCCGGATCTCCCGGAACCGCCCGGAAACGGAAGCAGTTCCTACGATTCTTTCCGCGCGGCTGCCCAGCGGCCGTTCCCTGAAACTTCGGCGGGCAAACGACGCACGATCGACAAGGGGCTTGTTTCAGTCACTATCGATCCTGTTCGATCAGAGATGGACGCCACTAGAGTGAAGAACGTGTGAAGGAGGCCCTATCACCTGCGGCGCCTCGGGGGGCGCACATTGACACAAAGGGGCGTGCGTTGTCAGAGGTGCCGACTACATTCGGGATGAAGGTGCAGACACGCTGAACGGGCCGGACGAGGGCGAGGGGAGGGGCCGCATGGCGCACAAGGACGTACCGCCCCGCTGGGACCGCAAGATGCAGCAGCGGCTCGCACGCGGGGAAGCGGCCGCACTCGGCGAGCTGTACGACCGGTTCGCCTCGCTCGTGCACAACCTCGCCCACCGCGTCCTCGGCGACGAGCGGGCCGCCGACGGCGTCACCCGCGAGGTCTTCGCCCACGTGTGGGAACACCCCGACACCTACGACCCCAAGCAGGGCCCGCTGCGCTCCTGGGTCGCCGCCGTGACCCACCGGCTGGCCGTGCAGCGGCTGCGCGCCACCGAGACCGCCGCGCTCCCGCAGGGCGAGAGCGGCTCCGCGGAGGAACTGGAGAGCACGCTGCGCCGCGCCTCGGTCGCCGCCCGCGCGGACTACATCGTGCACTCCATGCCGGCCCCGCTGCGCGCCGCCCTGGAACTGGCCTACTTCCAGCGCCGCGACTACCGCCAGACCGCCGCCGACCTCGGCGTCACCGAGGACGAGGCCCGCCGCCGGCTCCGCCTCGGCCTGCAACTGCTGTCCACCGCCCATGACGCCGGGACACCGCCGGAATACCGGGGTGCGGTGTGAGCGGGGCGGGAGAGTTCGAGGCACACGACGGCAGCGGCGCCGGTTCCGGTGACGTGCCGTCGGGGGCCGGCGGGCCCCGTCCGGGCGGGCCGCCCCGCATACCGCTGCCCCGCGCCTCCGTCGAGGACGGCGGGCAGCCGCTGCCCGGCCTCGACGGACCGGGAGGCCCCGCGCCCGCGCCGCTCCGGCTGTCGCACGACGTCCTGAAGTCGCTCCTCGGTGCCTGGGCCCTGGCCGCCTGCTCGGCGGCGGAGACCGCGGCCGTCGAGGAACACCTCGGTGCCTGCGGGCCCTGCGCGGACGAGGCGCGGCGGCTGCGCGAGGCCGTCGGTCTGCTGCACCAGCCCGAGAGCCTCGACCTGGATCCGGCGCTGCGCACCCGGGTCCTGGACAGCTGCCTGACCCGCCGCCCGCCGCGCATCCCGGTGCCCGGGTGGGCGGCTCCGTACGACGCCGAGACCGCGCGGCTGGACGCGCTGCTGCAGGACTTCGGGGACGCCGAGTGGCACGCGCCCGTGCGGCTGCGGTGGTTCGAGGCCGACCGGCCGACGAGCCGTCGTACCACGGTGGCCGGGGTGATCGCGCATCTGCTGTCGGTGGACGGACTGGTCGCGGCGGCGCTCGGCCTCGACGACCCGCTGGCCGAGGTCGCCGGCGAGAGCGGCACCGGCGGGCGGGAGACGGCGGGACCGGCCGGGCGTACCGAGACGTTCTGGCGGGCGTCGCACTTCCCGCCGACCCGCTCCGTGCGGGCGCCCTGGCGGGAACAGAGCCACAGCCTCGTACGGACGGTGTCCTTCACGGGCAGCAGCGCCGGCGGGCTCACGGTGTCCTACGGCGACTTCGACCTGCCGCTGCACGACGCGATGCTGGACCGCGCCTTCGAGTGCTGGGTACACGCGGAGGACATCGCGGATGCGGTGGACTACCCGTACGACCCGCCCGCGCCGCGCCATCTGAACAAGATGATCGACCTGGCGGCCCGGATGCTGCCGGCGGCGCTCGCCGAGCGGCGGCAGGCGGGGCTGTCCGCACCCGGGCGGACCCCGCATCTCGTGCCGGCGGGGACGCCGGGGCGGAGCCTGCGGCTGGAGATCGAGGGCGCGGCCGGCGGGGAGTGGCTGATCCCGCTGGACTCGCCCGCGGCGGTGGGCTCCACGGAGTTCGAGGTGGCCCATGTCGCGCTGGACGGGGTGGAGTTCTGCAAGCTGGCCGCCGGCCATGTGTCGCCGGAGGAGGCCGCGGCGGGACAGGCGGGGGACCGAGAGGCCATCAGAGACGTCCTGTTCGCCGCAGCGGGCCTGAGCCGCATGTGAGCCCGCCCTTCCCCCGCCCGGTACCGCGGCTGGTCGGGGTCGGATTCACTTCCACCCGCAGCCACCCAGCACCCCACAGCCAAGCGCCCCCAAAGGGGCGCGGGGAACTGCGCGACCAGCCCCGACGCACCCGCAGCCGCGCGAGACGAGAAGCCCCCCACCTCTTGGGCGAACAAGACCCCTTCACGCCGACGAGGTCCCCTCACGGAAGGAAAGCCCACCGACCCGCCTGCCGCCGACGCCGACCGCCGACCGCCGACCGCCGAAGGAGATGACCGCCCTAGGCGAACACCACGGTCCTGCGCCCGTTCAGCAGGATCCTCCGCTCCGCATGCCACTTCACCGCCCGCGCCAGCGCCTGGCACTCCACATCACGGCCGATGGCAACCAGCTGGTCGGGGGTCACATCGTGACCGACCCGCTCGACCTCCTGCTCGATGATCGGCCCTTCGTCGAGATCGGCGGTGACATAGTGCGCCGTCGCCCCGATCAGCTTGACGCCGCGGGCATGCGCCTGGTGGTACGGCTTCGCACCCTTGAAGCTCGGCAGGAAGGAGTGGTGGATGTTGATGATCCGGCCGCTGAGCTGCTTGCACAGGTCGTCGGAGAGGACCTGCATGTAGCGGGCGAGGACGACCAGTTCGACGTTCTCGTCGCGGACCAGCTCCAGAACCTGGGCCTCGGCCTGCTCCTTGGTCTCCTTCGTCACCGGAATGTGGTGGAAAGGAATGTTGTAGGAGCCCACCAGCTCCGCGAAGTCGGTGTGGTTCGACACCACAGCCGCGATCTCCACGGGCAGCGCGCCGATCCGGGCACGGAACAGCAGGTCGTTCAGACAGTGCCCGAACTTGCTGACCATCAGCACGATGCGCATCTTCTCGTCGGCCTGGTTGATCTGCCACTCCATGTGGAAGGAGTCACCGATCGCCGCGAAGCTCGCCCGCAGCTTGTCCACCGTCACCGGCGCCTCCGCCGAGAAGTGGACGCGCATGAAGAACAGACCCGTGTCGTGGTCGCCGAACTGCTGGCTGTCCTCGATGTTGCAGCCGGTCATGAACAGGTAGCTCGACACGGCGTGCACGATTCCCTGCTTGTCCGGGCAGGAGAGGGTGAGGACGTACTGATCGGCGGGAGCCGCGTCTCGGCTGGGCTGCTCGTTCATGCACCACAGGGTCTCATGTCCGCACCGCCCGAAGCGTGGACGTCCGCTGGGCGGACCGGCCGGGCGGACCCGCCCCACGGACCGCGCAGGCGGACCTGCCGCACAGACGGCCGGGCGGACCTGCCGCACGGACCGGCCGTGGAGACCTGCTACGCGGACCGGGTGAGGATCCGCAGCACCTCAAGGCTCTTCGGCGGCGCGTCGGCGTCGTCCCCGTCGCTCGCCGACATGCGCACATGGGCGTCCCGGGCCGCTCGCACCGCCTCCGGCCACCCGTGGTGGTCGAGATAGGCGGCGACCGGCGCGTCCGGGCCGACCTGGTGCATGATCCGCAGCACCCGCAGGACGGCCGTGTCGACGAGCGCCGCCTCCTGCGAGTCCCGGAATATGGTGCCGACGTACTTCTCGGCGGACCAGTTGTCCAGCCAGGTGTCCTCCACCAGCCGGTACACGGCATCGGTGAAGTCACCGTATCCCTCGACGCCGGCCAGCCAGACGTCCCGCTGGAACACCGGATCGGAGAGCATGTGCAGCGCGGAGCGCACATTGCTGCGCCAGCGCCACCACGGCATGTCGTTCAGTGGCATGCCGCCCATGGTGGAGGAGCGACGGCCGCGACGGGAAGAGTTCTCCGAACCTTGCACAGTCGTCGATCGTACGTTCTTCGCCACAGGCGCCTCACGGGCCCCCGTAATTCACCTGGGAGTCACTTTTCGTTGACCTGAGGTGACTCCGTGGTTAGCGGTGTGAGGGAATCGTGCATGTCCATGACCGGCAGGCGACGCACCCCCCGCACGATCCTCCAGACCTTCTCCCGGCCCGTCAGAGCCACCGCCCTGCACGCGGGCGCCCTGGCCGCCTGTGCGTCGCTCACCGCCGGTTGCGGGGTCATCCCCGGTGCCACGGGGGGCTCCGGGGATGACCCGATCAAGGTCATGACCTGGGCGCCCGAGAACACGGACGCCACCAACAAGCCCGGCATGCCGGCGATGGCCCGCGCCTTCGGCAAGTGGATCAACGCCCACGGTGGGATCAACGGCCGCAAGCTCTCCATTCTGACCTGCAACGACCACAACGACAGCGTGGGCGCCGCGAAGTGCGCCCGGTGGGCGGCGTCCGAGGACGTGGTCGCGGTCGTCGGCTCCTACAGCCAGTTCGGCGACTCCTATCTCGCCCCGCTGGAGAGCTCCGGCATCCCCTACATAGGCGGCTACGGCGTCACCGGCGAGGAGTTCACCGGGCCGATGTCGTACCCGGTCAACGGGGGCCAGCCCGCCCTCCTGGCCGGCCTCGGCAGGGCGCTGGCGGGCACCTGCGGCCCGGTCGCCCTGGTCCGCCCCGACAGCATCGCCGGGGACCAGCTGCCGGCGCTGCTCGACTCGGGCCTGAAGGCCGGCCGGCACACGGCGGCCACCGACCAGCTCGCCGCCGAGGACGCCACGGAGTACAGCGACCAGGCCGCCCAGGCGCTGCGGTCCGCGACCAAGGACGTGACCAGGAAGGGGTGCGTGGTGCCCGCGCTGGGCGACCGTACCGACACCTTCATGGACTCCTTCCGCCGGACCCGGGAGAACTACGCCGCGGTGCGGACGGCGACCGTGCTGGGCAGCGTCGACCAGACCGTGATCAACGCGACGGGCGGGGCGTCGGGGCCGTACGAAGGCGCGTACATCACCAGCTGGTACCCGGTGGCGTCCGACGCGCGCTGGGACCCGATGAAGAAGGTGATCAACGAGGAGGCCTTCGGCGACAACCGCATCGACCCCGCGGACGCCGGAGTGCAGACCACCTGGATCGCCTACACCGTGCTCAGGGCCGTCCTGGAGAAGATCGGCGGCGGCGAGGTGAGCGCCGACACCGTACGGCACACCCTCGACGACGGCCTGGAGGTGTCCACGGGCGGCCTGACCCCGAAGCTGCACTGGCCCTACGAGGGCAAGCTCGCCGGAGTCGGCTTCCCGCGGCTGGTCAACGCCGACGTGACCCTTCAGATGGTGAAGAACGGCCGGCTGGTCGCCGCGAAGAAGACGGCGGGCTCGGGCATCGACGGCATCACCGACATGACGGACACGCTGGAGAACGCGGACCTGGGCTGACCGGGTCGGCGGACCCCGCGGTCCCCGCGGCCCCCGCAGGCGATCTCGCAGCAGATCTCACGGCCGGGTCACCGGGCGACCCCGCCCCGGCCGCGCCGCGTTCGGGCGCACCGGGGAACGCGGCCCCGAACCTGCACGGTCCGCGGTCCCCCGCCGCTCTCGCGGCCGTCCTCAGAGCTGGGTCGGCTGGCGCTGGGTCAGGCCGTACTTGGTTGCGATGGCGTTCCACAGCGCGGCCGCCTTCACCTTCTGCGCGCTGGCGGTGCCGCTCTCCCGGTTGCCGGCCTGCGTCTGCGGGGTGATGCGGGCCTGGCCCTTGTGGCAGCCCTTCTTGCCGCCGCCCACCTGGTCGGCCCAGGCCGCGTAGTGGTTGTCGGCGGCGGCGGACGCCTGCCAGGCCCGGGTGAGTGCCTGGGTCAGCTCGGCGTTCGCGGGCAGCTTGTCGACGGACAGCTTGCCGAGCCGGGTGACCAGCCCGCCCCGCTGCTTGGCCGCGTCCCGCAGGTCGCCGGCGGACTGGCCGAGGTTGTCGCACCGCCTGACGTTCGCCACCGCCTGGATCACCGAGGCACGGCTGCTGCCGCTGTCGGCGAGCAGCTTGTCGAGGTCGATCGCCTGCTGCTTGGCCGGGTCGGCGGCCGAGGCGGAGTCCTGGGTGGCCGGGCCGGTGGCGGCGACGGTCTTGTTGTCGTCGCCCTTGTCGCCACCGCCGTTGAGCATCGCACCCGCGCCGATGCCGAGGACGACGATGCCGACGCCCGCGGCGGCGATCAGCGGCACGCGGGAGCGGCGGCCGCCGCGGCGGCCCTCGTCGTCGTCCTCGTCCATCGGCCGGCCGTACGACGGCTGGGCCGGGCCCGGGTAGGCGTTCGGCTGCTGGATGCGCGGCATCTGCTGCGTGGCCCCGGCCGGGCTCTCGCCACCGGCGGGCCCGCTGCGGAACAGGTTGTCGAACTCGGCGGGCGGCTGCCGCTCGCCGCCCTGCGCCTGGCCGGCGTACGGCGGGATGTACTGCGTGGCCTCCGCGTCGGAGTGGGCGGCCGGCTGCTGCGCACGCCCCAGGTACCGCGTCTCCTCGCCGGCGGACTCGGGCGGCAGCGCACCGGAGGGCACCGGCGGGATGTACTGCGTGGCGCCCTCGTCGGCGGGGGCCGCCGGGACCGGGGGAAGGTACTGGGTCGCACCCTCGTCCGCGGGAGCGGGAGCCTGCGCGGCCATGGGGGCGGGCGGGGAGCCGGGTATCCGTGCGGCTGCGGCGGGCGGTGCGGAGGCGGCGGGCACCGGCGGCAGGTACTGGGTCGCACCCCCGTCGGCCGGTGACTGCGGCGCACCGTGTGGCAGGCTCTGCGCCGGGTACGCGTCCGGCACGGCCGGCGGCAGCGGGGCGGCCTGGGCCGGGGGCTGCTGCGGGTAGGCGGCGGGGTCGCCGTACGCGGGCTGGTGGCCGCCGCCGTACTGGGGCCGGCCTCCTGCCGCGTCGTAGGCCGGGTTCGGGCCGGCGGTGCCGTACGCCGGTTCCTGGCCGCCGGAGCCGTACCCCTGCCCGCCGTAGGCCTGGGCGTTGTACGCCTGGCCGCCGTACGACGGGGCCGGTGCGGCCTCCGGGGGCAGCGGGCCGGGGCCGTTGCCCCCGGAGGGGGGCTGCTGCTCCGGGGTGCCCCAGTGCTGGCCCGGGGCCGCGGGCCAGCCCTGGTCGGGCTGCTGCGTCTGCTGCCGGCCGGGGCCCCACGGGTCACCCCAGGCCTGGCCGCCGGCCGGCCCGACAGGCTCCGGGCCCGTCAGGCCCGGCACCAGCGGCTCGCCTCCGTCGGAGGGCAGCACGATGCCTTCGCGCGCGGGCCGCGCCGAGGGCTCCTCGCCCTGTCCACTCTGCGTCACCGGGACTCCTACGAATGGGGGACCTTCGGAATCGTCGGCTCACGCTACCGGGTCCCCCGAGCCAGGTGCCACGCAGTCAGGGGGGGCGATCTTGTTCCCTGTGACAGCGGTAACAAAACCGCCCCGCGGTGCGCTGATCATGGGATCCGGCACACGTCCGGGTGCCGTTTCCCGTGCGTTCACGCTTCCGCGGGGCTGGTGTTCAGGCGGCCTGCTGGAGATCGAGACGCGCCCCGAACTCGCGTACCACCGCTTCGTCCCGGAAGGGTTCCAGGCGCTGCTGGAGGTCCTCCAGATACTCGGCGCCCCGGTTGGAGCGGAGCGTCTCCAGCAGTTCCACGGCCTTCAGACCGGTGCTGCAGGCCTGTTCGATCTCGCGCTGCTGCACCTGGGCTGTGGCGAGCAGCACATAATCGATGGCGCGCCGCCGGGCCCGGGACTTCGGGTGTCCGGCCAGCGACTGCTCGGCGTACCGCGCCGACGCCTCGGCCTGGCCCAGGTCCCGGTGGCAGTGCGCCAGCTCGTCCGCCAGATAGGCCTCGTCGAAGTGCGCGATCCACACCGGGTCGTCCCCGGAGGCAGCGTCCGCCTGCTCCATCGAGGCGATCGCACGCCCGGAGGCGTCCTGGGCGGCACGGGCGTCGCCGAGCAGGGCGTGCCCGCGGGCCTCGGCCGCATGGAACATCGCCTCCGCGCGCGGGGTCACCCGCCCGCGCGCGCCCTCCTGCGCGGCACGCGCCAGCTGGGCGATCTCGCGCGGGTTGCCGAGCTGCGCGGCCAGGTGGCTCATGGAGGCGGCGAGGATGTACCCGCCGTAGCCGCGGTCGCCCGCGGCCTGCGCGAGGCGCAGGGACTGGATGTAGTAGCGCTGGGCCAGGCCGGGCTGCCCGGTGTCCACCGCCATGTACCCGGCCAGCTCGGTCAGGCGGGCGACGGTCGCGAAGAGGTCCCGGCCGACCGCCTCCCGGTACGACCCCGCGAGCAGCCCGGAGACGACACTGTTGAGGTAGTGCACGACGACCGGGCGCACATGCCCGCTGCCGAACTGGTGGTCGAGGTCCACCAGCGCCTGGGTCATGGACCGCACGGCGGCCACGTCGGACTGGCCCACGCGCGGGCCCGCCTGCCGGGCCACCTGGGCGTCCGGCGTCGAGATCAGCCAGTCGCGGCTGGGCTCGACCAGCGCGGAGGCGGCGACGGACGAGCCGGACAGGAAGTCGCGCCGGCCCACGTCGCTGCGCCACAGCTCGCAGACCTGCTCGATGGCCCCCAGTACCGTCGGCGAGAACTGGAGGCCGACCCCCGAGGCGAGGTTCTTGCCGTTGGCCATGCCGATCTCGTCGATCGTGACCGTACGGCCGAGCTTGCGCCCGAGCGCCTCGGCGATGATCGCCGGTGCCCGGCCCCGCGGCTGCTGGCCGCGCAGCCAGCGGGCCACGGACGTCTTGTCGTAACGCAGGTCGAGACCGTGCTCGGCGCCGCACATGTTGACCCGCCGGGCCAGCCCGGCGTTCGAGCACCCCGCTTCCTGGATGAGTGCCTGCAGCCGTTCGTTCGGCTGCCTCGCCACGAGAGGCCTTGCGGCCATGTGCTACCCCCTGCGAACCCCTGGAGCGTGATATCCGGCCGGAAGGATCCGGTCCTGAAGATCACTGCCCAGCTGACATACCGTCAATGCGTGACATGTGCGGTTTGCCGGGGTAAAGGCTGATGCCACCCCCCTCCCTGACTACCCAGGCCGCATCCCGGTTCCTCCCGCGCGCCCCCGCATGTGCACCCATGCGCCCCACTTGCGGAATCAATGCTCCTCCCCCGCGCACGCTCCAGCCGTAACCCGAGGTGAGTGCGGGAGTTGAGTGGAGCGTGGAAGAGACGATCGCCGGCACCGAAGCCGCTCAGATTCCGCAGCAGCGCGGGGAATCGCTGCTGGAAACCGCCGTACGCTACGCCGAGGAGCGGCACTGGGACGTGTTCCCGGGCAGCTGGCTGGAAGCCGTCGACGGGGTGCAGCGCTGCTCGTGCGGCGACGCCTCCTGCCCCGCGCCGGGTGCGCACCCCACGCGCCCCGACTGGGCGACGCTGGCGACCGGCAGCGCGACCGTGGCACGCCGGATGTGGCAGAAGCAGCCGACGGCGTCGATCCTGCTGCCGACGGGGCGCACGTTCGATGCGCTGTCCGTCCCGGAGAGTGCGGGGTTCCTGGCGCTCGCCCGCATGGAGCGGATGGAGCTGACCCTGGGGCCGGTGACACTCACTCCCGACCGGCGGATGCAGTTCCTCGTGCTGCCGGGGGCCTCCGCGAAGGTCCCGGACCTGGTGCGGAAGCTGGGGTGGTCGCTGGCCTCGCTGGATCTCGTGCCGTTGGGGGAGGGCAGCTACGTGGCCGCTCCTCCCACCCGGTTCGGATCGCGTGGTGCCGTGCAGTGGGCCTGCCGGCCGACCGCCGCGAACCGGTGGCTGCCGGACGCGGAGGAGTTGATCTCGCCGCTCGCCTATGCGTGCGGGCGGGACCGGTAGCCGTCCCGCCCCCGCGTCTGCCTGGTTTCGGCGATCCGGCGGCTGCGGGGTGGCTGTGGCCTGTCGCGCCCACCCGGCGGAGCCGCATGTCAGCACGGTCCCGCGCCCCTTGGCGCGCTGCAGTGGTCGTAGGGTTCACGCATGACCGAGGCGGCAGTTCGCATACAGGGACTCTGGAAGCAGTTCGGGCAGCAGGTGGCCGTGGGCGGGATCGATCTCGATCTGCCCGCGGGGAAGTTCATCGGGCTGGTCGGGCCCAACGGGGCCGGGAAGACCACCACGCTGTCCATGGTGACCGGGTTGCTGCGGCCCGACCAGGGGTCCGTCGAGGTCGTCGGGCATGACGTGTGGCGGGACCCGGTGGCCGTCAAGGCCCGGATCGGGGTCCTGCCCGAGGGGCTGCGGTTGTTCGAGCGGCTGTCGGGGCGGGAACTGCTGGGGTACTCGGGGCGGCTGCGCGGCCTGCCCGGCGCCGAGGTCGACAAGCGGGCCACCCAGCTGCTGGACGTGCTCGACCTCGCCGGTTCGCAGCACAAGCTCGTCGTGGACTACTCGACCGGCATGCGCAAGAAGATCGGGCTCGCCGCCGCTCTCCTCCACAATCCCGAAGTGCTGTTCCTGGACGAGCCGTTCGAGGGTGTCGACCCGGTGTCCGCGCAGACGATCCGCGGGGTGCTGGAGCGGTACACCGCCTCCGGCGCCACCGTCGTGTTCTCCTCGCACGTCATGGAACTGGTCGAGTCCCTGTGCGACTGGGTGGCCGTCATGGCCGCGGGGCGCATCCGCTCCACCGGGAGCCTGGCCGAGGTCCGCGGCGAACACACCACGCTGCAGGACGCGTTCCTGGAACTGGTGGGGGCCCGTGGCCGGGACGCCGGGTCCGATCTGGACTGGCTGGGCGGCGGAGCGGCCCGATGACGAGCCTGACCTCCACCGTCGTACGGCTGAAGCTGTCCCTGCTCCGGGGCGGGCTGAGGCAATCGACCGGCCGGCGCGCCGCGTTCCTCGCCTCGGCCGTCGTCGCGCTGCTGTTCGCGGTGCTGCAGTTGCTGGGCCTCCTGGCGCTGCGCGAGCATGCGCACGCCGAGACCGTCGCCGTGCCGGGTGCCGCCGTGCTGGCCCTGGGCTGGGCGGTGATGCCGCTGTTCTTCCCGAGCGGGGACGAGACGCTGGACCCGACCCGGCTGGTGCTGCTGCCGCTGCAGCCCCGGCCGCTGGTCCGGGCGCTGCTGGCCGCCTCGCTGGTGGGCATCGGGCCGCTGTACACGCTGCTGGTGCTGGCGGGCTGTGCGCTGGCGCTGGCGCACTCGGGTGCGTCGTACGCCTTCTCCCTCGTCGCCGTCGCCGTCGCGCTGCTGGTCTGCGTGGCGCTCGCACGGGCCGTCGCCGCCGCCAACGTACGACTGCTCACCAGCAGGAAGGGACGCGACCTGGCCGTCCTGAGCGGGCTGTTCGTCGCCCTCGGCATACAGGTGGTCAACTTCGGCGCGGGCCAGCTGGGTTCGGGGGGCCTCGGGCGGCTGCAACCGGCCGCGGACGTGCTGTCCTGGGTACCGCCCGCGTCGGCCGTGGCGGCGGTACGAGCGGCGAGCGAGGGATCGTACGGCATCGCCGTCGCCCGGCTCGCCGTGTCGGTGGCCGCGCTGGCGGGACTCCTCGTCGTGTGGGCGCGGAACCTGACCCGGCTGATGACCTCCCCCGACGCGTCCACGCTCCAGGCCGCCGTCGCCGGGGGCCGGGACCGCTCCTCGGCCGGGCTCGGCCGGCTGCTGCCCGGTGGGCGCACGGGCACGGTCATGGAACGCACCCTGCGCTACGTCTGGCGCGATCCGAAGACCAAGGCCGCCTGGGTGACCTCGCTGGCCATCGGCGTGATCGTGCCGGTGTACAACGCGGTGCAGGGCACCGGGACCCCCTACTTCGCGTGCTTCGCCGCCGGGATGCTCGGCATCCAGATGTACAACCAGTTCGGGCAGGACACCTCCGCCTTCTGGATGGTGGCCCTGACCATCTCCTCGCCCCGGGACGCGTACACCGAGCTGCGCGGGCGGGCCCTGGCCCTACTGGTGATCACCCTGCCCTACGCCGCGATCGTGACCGTCCTGACGACCGCGCTGCTGGACGACTGGGACCGGCTGCCGGAGGTGCTCGGGCTGTCGTTCGCCCTGCTCGGGGCGATGCTGGCCACCGGCGCGTGGGCCTCGGCCAGCTTCCCGTACTCCATCCCGCAGGAGGGCCACAAGAACGTGGCCCCCGGACAGGCCGGCCTCGCCTGGATCTCCATCTTCGGCGGCATGATCGCGGCCGCCCTGCTCTGCTCCCCCGTCATCGCCGCGACCATCTGGCTGAACGTGAGCGCGGGCGGCGACGCGTGGACCTGGGTGCTGCTGCCCGTAGGGGTGGCGTACGGGGCGACGCTCACCTACCTGGGCCTGAGGCTCGCGGCCCCCCGCACGGCGGCCCGCCTGCCGGAGATCCTCGCGGCAGTGAGCAAGGGCTGACGGGACCGTTCGACGCCGGGCTTCTGCAACGTCTCAGGGGCGCGGGGGACTGCGCGAGGAACCACGACGCACCCGCACTAGCCGACGCACCGGGACCACGCACACGAGAGGGCGAAACGGCGCTCAATCACCGAGCACCGCATCGAGGAACGGCTGGACAGCCCCCCGCCAGGCCTCGGGCTGGTCATAGTGCACAAGGTGCCCCGCCTCGGCCACCTCCGCATACTCCCCGAGAGGCAGCACCCGCACCATCTCCTGCGCCTCGGCCCGCCCCAGCTCGCCGTCGAGGCCGCGGACGACCAGGGCGGGGCACCGCACCTGGGCCAGCTCCTCCCAGTGCGCGTCGTACACCCAGCTCTCCCGGGTCGCGAGCATCTGGTCCGGTTCGAAGACGGGGCGCCAGCCGTCGGCGGACTCGTGCATGACCTCGGCGTAGAAGGCGCCGCGGGCGGTGCTCGTCCGCTCCACCCACGGATCGTCCTCGCCGAACCACTTGCGGACGTCGGCGAGCGTGGCGAAGGGGACGGGCCAGGCCCGGAACCAGGCGGCCCACTCGCGCTGCGAGGCCGCGCCGAGCGCGGAGGCCCGCATGTCGCAGATGACCAGGCCGCGTACCAGGTCGGGGCGTTTCGCGGCGAGCTGCCAGGCGGTCAGGGCACCCATGGCATGGCCGATGAGGACGGCAGGGGCGAGAGCCAGCTGCTCCAGGGCGGCCTCGGCGTCCTCGACGTAGGCCTCGCGGGTGTACGCGGCCTGGGGCGGCTTGTCGCTCCGGCCGTGGCCGCGCTGGTCGAGCGCGACGGCGCGATGGCGCTCGGCGAGCCAGCGGGCGGTGGACGCCCAGTGCGAGGCCCGGCCCATCAGGCCGTGGAGTAACAGCACGCCCGGGGCCCCGGGCTCCGTCTCCGATTTGGGAGGGTCCGCGAACTCCCAGGCGGCCAGGCTCACCCCGCCCGCTCCCGTCACATCGATACGCCGTGCCATCGGTCCGGCACCCCCCAGCTCCGCCTGCCTCGTACCGGTGTACTGCCGTCGTTGTCACTGTCTCCGCAGCCGCTGCATGCCTTAAATGCACCGTATGCGCTGTGCACGCCGTTGCCGCCGTCGTACTGCCGCCGCAGACTATCGAATGCTCATTCGAAGATGCTGCCTCTGCGGACAACACCCCTCATTTGAGTGACACCCCTCAAGGAATGATCGCCGCCGCCGAGGGGATCTTTCTGGCGGGAGGCGGACCGCTCGGGGAAAAGCGGTCCGAGGGGAATGACCCTGGGAGCTCGGGGCTCCGGGTCAGCACAGGGGAGGACAGGCCCCGGCGCCGGACGGCGCCGGGGCCCTCTCGTGCTCAGCGCTTGGCGACGAACACGTGCGAGGCGACGTCCGCCTCCAGCTCGGCCGCCTCGCCGCCGCTGCCCACCAGCACCCCGCCCGCCGACTCCGTCACGCTGACCACCGAGCCGGGCTGCACGCCCGCCCGCCGCAGCGTGTACATGAGCTGCGCGTCCGTCTGGATCGGCTCGCCGATACGACGGACCACGACCGTCTTCCCGTCCGAGCCCGCGTCCAGGTCGGCCAGGGACACCATGCCCTCGTCCAGGAACGGGTCGGCGCCGTCCTTCTCGCCCAGCTCCTCCAGGCCCGGGATCGGGTTGCCGTAGGGCGACTCGGTCGGGTGCCGCAGCAGCTCCAGCACGCGCCGCTCGACGGCCTCGCTCATCACGTGCTCCCAGCGGCAGGCCTCGGCGTGCACCTGCTCCCACTCCAGGCCGATCACGTCGACCAGCAGACACTCCGCGAGGCGGTGCTTGCGCATCACCCGCGTGGCCAGCCTGCGGCCCTCGTCGGTCAGCTCCAGGTGTCGGTCGCTGGCCACGGACACCAGACCGTCGCGCTCCATCCGCGCCACCGTCTGGCTCACCGTCGGCCCGCTCTGGTCCAGCCGCTCCGCAATGCGGGCGCGCATGGGGACGACGCCTTCCTCTTCCAGTTCGAGGATGGTGCGGAGATACATCTCCGTGGTGTCGATCAGTCCGGACATACGTGCCCCTCGATTACCTCTGCCGGAAGCCCGGCGCGTGCGCTGGCCCTACCATCAATTCTGCCGGATCCCACTGGCATGCGGGGGCCACTGCGCAAACGGCGGCCAGCAGGGGGCCACCGTGCAGGTCCGCGGCCCGGCAACCCGGGTGCGCAGCCCGGCCGGTGGCGCGACGACGGCCCCACGGCCGTATTGACACCGCATTGGTCCAGACCGCAGGGTGATCCGCGACACAGACGCTGCGAAGGGGCACCGCATGAGCGACGGCAGGCCTGCCGACCTGTTCTTCGACGCCGCCATCGGCCTGCTGCAACGGGTCCGTGAGGAGGAGGCCGGAGCGATCACCGCGGCCGGCGCGCTGCTCGCCGACACCGTGACCGCCGGCGGCCGCCTGTTCGCCTTCGGCGCCGGACACTCCTCGCTGGCCGCCCAGGACGTCGTCTACCGGGCGGGCGGACTCGCCCTGATGAACCTGCTCGCCGTTCCCGGAGTCGTCGGGGTCGACGTCACCCCCGCCACCCTCGGCTCCGCGCTGGAACGGGTCGACGGGCTCGCGAGCGCCGTCCTGGACACCTCGCCCGTCCGCGCCGGCGACGCCCTCGTGATCATCTCCCTGTCCGGCCGCAACGCGCTGCCCGTGGAAATGGCTCTCAACGCCCGCGCCCTCGGCGTGAAGGTCATCGGCGTGACCTCGGTGGCGTACGCCGCGCAGACCAGGTCCCGGCACACCTCGGGCACCTTCCTGAAGGACCACTGCGACATCGTCCTCGACTCGAAGATCGCCGTCGGTGACGCGGAACTCACCCTGGACACCATCCCGGCCCCCTTCGCCCCGGCCTCCACGGTGGTCACCAGCGCCCTGATGCAGGCCGTTGTGGCCACCGCGGCCGCCACGCTGGCCGACCGCGGCATCGAGCCCCCGCTGCTGCGCTCCGGCAACGTCGACGGCGGCCACGACTGGAACGCACGGGTCATGGAGGAGTACGGGGACCGGATCTTCTACCGGCGCTGAGCCGGCACGGCCTGAGGCTCATGGCGCAAAACGGTCACGCCCTGAAGCTCGTGGCGCTGAAGCTCATGCCCTGAAGCTCATGGCCTGAGGCTGTGTGTGGGGCCGACGGGCGGCGGGCGGCGCGGCCTCCCCCGACCACCGCCGGCCAGACTCCGCCGGCCGCATTCCCACGGCCGCACCCCGCAGGACTCACCCCTCCGGCTTCTCCCGCAGCACCTCGGCCAGGTCCAGCGCCGCCGCGATCCGTACGGCCACGTCCTCCGCATAGGCCGCGTCCGCACGCTCGAAGCGGCTGCGGCCGGCCCCGCGCAGGAAGGTGACCGCCCCCAGCGTCCGGCCCCGGCTGCGCAGCACGGAGCACAGGGCGTGCACGGTGTCGCCGGGCCACTGCCGGGCCAGCGCCCACTCACGCGCCCGCTCGGCCGAAACCGACCCGGCGTCCGCGCGCACGCTGCCCGCCCGCTCGACACAGCTCAGCGCCGGGTGCCCCTCCTCGTAACGCACGGGCAGCCCGGCCGCGCCCGTGAGCGCGCTCGGCCCGGGTGCCCCGGCGGGCGTGGCCGCGAACCGGACCAGCCGTACCGGAAGCTCCTCGTCGCCCTCCGCGCGCGGGGCGCTCGCCACCCGGTCGAGCAGGGCGTGGTCGGCGAAACCGGCGAGGGCGAAGTCCAGATGGACGGTGACCGCCTCCACCGGATCCTCGCACTCGGCGGCGGCACGGGCCGCGCGGTGCAGCTGGTTGGTGCGGAAGCGCAGCAGGGCCGCCTCCTGCTCGCCCTGCTTGGCCTCGGTGACGTCCTGGAACAGCCAGCCGACCCCGAGCGGTACGGGCTCCTCGGCGAGCGGCGAGGCCAGCCGTACGAACCCGCTGCGCCAGCAGCGCCGTTTCTCGCCCTCGGCCGAGCGCACGGACACCCACATCTCGGCGGGCGCGGGCGGAGCGCCCTCGGCCAGGACATGGGTGAGCGCGCTCTCCAGCTCCTCCACCCCTTGCGCCAGCAGCTCGCCGAGCGGCCGGCCGAGCGCGGACGTACGCCCGATGCCCAGGGCCCGCGCCGCATGCGCGTTGACGACGGCGGGCCGCAGATCGGCGTCGACCAGGACCACACCCCAGGACGCGTTCTCGAACAGCGCCTCGCTCAGCGCGATGGACCGCTCCAGATCGATCTGCGCGTGCACCTCGCTGAACGCGCAGTACACACCCGCCGGCTTCCCCTCGGGCCCGCGCACGGCGGCGGACTGGGTCCGTACGAGCACCCGGCCGCCGCCCTTGGTGACGAGGGCGAACTCGTGCACCTGCCGGCCGGGCGCGTGCATGGCCGACATCAGGCGTTCCTGGACGTCCTCGGCGTCGGCACTGCGCACCGCCCACCCGGCGAACCCGTGCCGCCCCACCGCCTCGGCGGCGCTCCAGCCGAGGATCCGCTCGGCCTCGCGGTTCCAGTGCGTGACGACCCCGTCCGCGTCGAAGGCGCACAGAGCCGCGTCCATGCCGTCCAGGAGCGCGGCGAGCAGATCGGAGCCGCCGGACTCCTCCGGCCCGTCAGGGCTGTGCGGACCGTCCGGCTCGGGCTCGTCGGGCCCCAGCTCATCGGTGGTCCCACTTCGCCGGGAAGCACTCACCTGGACCCCCTGGAGGCTGCGTCGGCGCACGTACTGCGCTCGTTTCGCTCAGTGGCCTTCATTCAACTGGAACGTGACACAGCCCACATCCTGTTCCCGCAGATTGCAGCAATCAATGCCCGCCGCCGGGATTCGGCTCCGGACAGGGCTCCAGACGCAGATCGACCCACTCGTCGCTCTCCCCGTCCAGCACGTACCGCTCGACCTCCACGAACCCGTGCTTCCGGGCGAACCCCAGCCCGTCCTCGTTCACGGCCAGCACACACGTCTCGACCGCCCTCGCACCGAGCACGCGCGCGTGAGCGAGCCCGTTCTCGTACAGGGCCGCACCGAAGCCTCGCCGCCGGAACCCGGGCAGTACGCGTGCGATGACCGTGGCGACGGCGTCCTCGCCCTCCGGCGGCCGGACGGTCGAACAGCCGACGAGCACGTCCCCCAGATACGCGTTCTCCAGCCGGTACCGGGCACGCCGCTGCCGGGCGTCCTCCATCGACATGGCGGCGGGCGGGACGATCACGTTGTGGACGTGCCGCCAGTGTTCGAGCTGGAGGTCGCTGCCGACGACCTCGATACGAAGATCGGTCATGCGAGCAGCGAATCGCCACGGACATCGTGCGTCAACCGTGGCGTACGACTGCGGCTCGCCCCTTCCGGAGAAGTTCCCGGGCTCGTGCGGGATGACGGGGCATGAGCGGGGGTCCGTTCCTGGACAGGTCGACGGCGTGCAGTTGCGCATCGGCCGGATCAACGTCTCTCACCGGTATCTGCGGCTGCTCCAGCGGGGCGACGGGTACGGCTACCGCCTCCGGCCGGAAGCAGTTCCGTCAGCGCCCCCCAAAAAACAGTTGAACCCGCCCAGGCAGCTTCTTAGGGTGGGCCTTACGTCGAAGGGAGGTGATCGGGTAAATGAGTGAAACCCGGACGCGCGAGGTGGCTGCGGGCTAGCGGCCTGCCACCACACATGTGCGGTGCCGGACCAGCGTGTGAGACAAACACGCAGCCGGCCTAATCCAACGCAGTCACCCGACCCGCGAGCTCGCCGGTACGTCCGGCCGGCTCCCCCGCCGAGGCGGAGGGAACCGAGCTCGCGGGTCGTCTGCGTGTACGGCCGAACCCGCCGGTCGTCTGTGTGTGCGGCCGGGCTCGCCGGTCGTCTGTGTGTGCGGCCGGGCTCGCCGGTCGTCTGTGTGTGCGGCCGGGCTCGCCGGTCGTCTGTGTGTGCGGTGTGGCCGCCCGGGCGAGGGGTCAGTGGGCGATGTCCACGTAGCCCTCGATGTCCTGCGGGCTGCGCGGTCCGGGGCCCACATAGCGGGCCGAGGGGCGCACCAGCCTCCCCGTGCGCTTCTGCTCCAGGATGTGCGCCGACCAGCCGGCCGTGCGGGCGCACGTGAACATCGACGTGAACATGTGCGCCGGGACCTGCGCGAAGTCCAGCATGATCGCGGCCCAGAACTCGACGTTGGTGGCGAGGACCCGGTCCGGCCGCCGGTTGTGCAGTTCCTCCAGCGCCGCCTTCTCCAGCGCCTCCGCGATCTCGAAGCGGGGAGCGCCCAGCTCGCGGGCGGTGCGGCGCAGGACGCGGGCGCGAGGGTCCTCGGCCCTGTACACCCGGTGGCCGAAGCCCATCAGCCGCTCGCCGCGGTCCAGCGCCTGCTTGACGTACGCCTCGGCGTCGCCGGTCCGCTCGATCTCCTCGATCATGCCGAGCACCCGTGAGGGGGCGCCGCCGTGCAGCGGGCCGGACATGGCGCCGACGGCTCCGGAGAGCGCGGCGGCGACGTCCGCGCCGGTCGAGGCGATGACCCGGGCGGTGAACGTGGACGCGTTCATGCCGTGCTCGGCAGCCGAGGTCCAGTAGGCGTCCACGGCCGCGACGTGCTTCGGGTCCGGTTCGCCGCGCCAGCGGATCATGAAGCGCTCGACGACCGAGTTCGCCTTGTCGATCTCCCGCTGCGGCACCATCGGCAGTCCCTGCCCGCGTGCGGACTGGGCGACGTAGGACAGCGCCATGACGGCGGCGCGCGCGAGGTCCGCGCGGGCCTGGGACACGTCGATGTCGAGGAGCGGTTTCAGGCCCCAGACCGGGGCCAGCATGGCGAGCGCGGACTGCACGTCCACGCGGATGTCGCCGGAGTGCACGGGGATCGGGAAGGGCTCGGCGGGCGGCAGTCCGGGGTTGAACGCGCCGTCGACCAGGAGTCCCCACACGTTCCCGAAGGACACGTGCCCCACCAGGTCCTCGATGTCGACGCCGCGGTAGCGCAGGGCGCCGCCTTCCTTGTCGGGTTCGGCGATCTCCGTCTCGAACGCGACGACTCCTTCGAGCCCGGGTACGAAGTCGGACATCAGGCGGCTCCTCATGAAAGTGTCGGCGGCGGTCACCCCGGTGATGCCCCGATCGACCGGTGGTCACCCAATCCGCGGGGGGACCTGCACGATAGCGCCGAGTGCCATAGTTGGGGAGGCCATACGACACTGAGTGCCATGCGTGCGATGCGGCAGGATGACCGGGTGACCGACCGCGACCTCAGCCTCGACCCCGTCGTCGATCCCGCCGCCATGCGCAAGCAGTACCGGGCCCAGGGCCTCGACGAGAAGGACCTCGCCGCGCATCCGATGGACCAGTTCTCGCGCTGGTTCGAGGACGCCGCCCGGGCGGCCGTGCACGGCACGCTCTACGAGCCCAACGCGATGATCGTCTCCACGGCGGACGCGGCGGGCCGGCCCAGTTCCCGCACGGTCCTGATGAAGGGGTACGACACCGACGGTTTCGTCTTCTACACCAACTACCACTCCCGCAAGGCCCGCGAGCTGGCCGCCAACCCGTACATCTCGCTGCTTTTCCCCTGGCACCCGGTCGCCCGTCAGGTGATCGTGACGGGGATCGCCCGCCGCACCGGCCGGGACGAGACCGCCGCCTACTTCCGCTCCCGCCCGCACGGCTCCCAGCTCGGCGCGTGGGCCAGCGACCAGTCCTCGGTGATCCCGTCCCGCGACGGGCTGGAGGCCGCCTACGCCGAGCTGGGCGCGCGCTACCCGGAGGGCGAGCAGGTGCCGGTGCCGCCGCACTGGGGCGGTTTCCGGATCGCGCCGCAGACCGTCGAGTTCTGGCAGGGGCGTGAGAACCGGCTGCACGACCGTGTGCGGTATGCGGTTCGGCCGGACGGGGGGTGGATGGCGGAGCGGCTGAGTCCCTGAGAGGCTGCCGGGGCCGCACGCGTGCGGTGGAGGGGCGGCTGCGGAGCGCGGGCGACTGCGGTTGCGTTGTGGCTTGTCGCGCCCACGCGGCGGAGCCGCACCTCAGCACAGCCCCGCGCCCCTGGAATTCGGGCGCTTCGCGCCCTGATTTTCACGCCACCACGAGCAGATCCGCATGGTGCCGCTCGGCTGCCAGGGGGTGGGCCCTCAGTTTGCCCTTCAGTTCGTTGTAGCCGTACTCGGCGAACAGGGGGTTGGCCGGGTCGGTGGTGATGCCGGGAGCCGCGGAGGCGTGGGGGAAGGGCAGGGGCTCGACCTTGGCGTCCAGGCGGGGGTTGTAGAAGAACGGGACCGAGAAGCGTTCGGTGGCTCCGGGCGGGCTGATCACCCGGTGGTTGGTGGCGATCAGGTAGCCGTTGGTGGCCACTTCGAGGAGTTCGCCGAGGTTGACGACGAAGGCGTCCCGCAGCGGGGGCACGTCGTGGAAGAGGCCGTCCTCGCGCTGGACCTGGAGGCCGCCGACGGTGTCCTGCAGGAGCAGGGTGAGGAAGCCGTAGTCCTTGTGGGCGCCGACGCCCTGGTCGGTGCCGTCGCCCGCGCTGCCCGGGTAGCGGACGAGCTTGAGGTGCGGGTGGGCGTGCGCGCCGAAGACCGGGTCGTAGAAGTCGGCGGGGGCGCCGATGGCGGTGAGGAGTTCGTGCAGGAGGCGCTGGGAGACCGCGCTCAGTCTGTCGATCCAGGCCAGGGCCGTCGTGCGCAGCTCGGGGAGGGCGGCCGGCCACTGGTTGGGGCCCTCCAGCCACCAGTACGGCGGCTCGCCGGGGCCGGGGACGTGCGCGGGGCGTTCGGCGCCTATGTCGAGCTGGTCGCGCCAGTCGCGGGCGCCGCGGGTGCGCTCGTCGCCGGTGCGCGTGTAGCCGCGGAAGTGCGGGGAGTTGACGTTGTCGAGGGCGAGCCGGTCGGCCTCGGGGAGGGTGAAGAAGGCACGCATGGCGGTGACCAGCGCGTCGGTCTCGGCCCGGGGCACGCCGTGTCCGACGAGCTGGAAGAAGCCGACGTCGTGGGCGGCGCTGTGCAGCTGGGCGTGGAGCAGGGCGCGGGCCTGGGGACCGCGGTCCGCGGCCGACAGGTCGATGATCGGGAGCTGTTCGTACGACGGGGTCGTCGCGGTGTGCGTCGTCATGAATGCGTCCACAGGGTGTGTGGGCCACGGGCAGGCCGCCGAGGGTAGGGCGGCGCCCAGAATGCCGTAAGAAGAGGGAGAAAAAAGGGCTGAATCAGGCCGAAAGCCGACAGCCCATGCTCGTGACGCGCACGTAGTCCACGTGGCGACGGCGAACGAGCATCAGAGGCATGGGGCCAAGAGTAACTCGCTCCCGCAGTTGCTCCCCGGCCCGGTGCCGTCCCTCTCAGCCCAGTGCTTCCTCCAGGAGCACGGCCCACTGGGCCACCACCCGCTCGCGGCGGGCGGTGTCGTCGGTGAGGAGGTTGGCGAGGCCGAGGCCGCGGGCCATGTCGAGCAGGCCCTGGACGCTCTCGCGGACGCCGGGGCGCTTCTCGTCGGCGCCGAGGAGGTCGACGGCGATGCGGTGGGTCTCGCGGCCCACGCGGGCCTCCAGCTCGGTCACCCGCGGGCGCAGCTGCTCCTCGTCACAGGCGGCGACCCACAGGTGCAGGGCGGCCCGGAAGAGGGGGCCGGTGTAGAGGTCGACGAGGGCCAGGACGACGGCGCGGCGGTCGGCGGCGCCGTCGGGGAACAGTTCCCTGAGGGCGGTGGAGCGCTGTTCGGCGACGTACTCGACGGCTGCCGTGAACAGGTCCTCGCGGGTCGGGAAGTGGTGCTGGGCGGCGCCCCGGGAGACACCGGCGCGTTCGGCGACGACGGCGACGGTGGAGCCTGCCCAGCCGTGCTCGGCCAGGCAGGCCACGGCGGCCTCCAGGAGCCGCTGCCGGGTGGCCCGGCTGCGGTCCTGTTTGGGGCTGCGGTCCGGCTTCGGGTCCTGTCCGGGCAGGCGGTCGCGTTCCGCCGTCGTGCTCACGTCCTCACACCACCCATGCCGCGTCCCGCTTCTGGAGGAAGGCCGTCATCCCCTCCCGGGCCTGGGCGGAGGTGAACAGCCGGGCCGAGAGCGCGGTCAGTTCCGCCGCGTCCCGGTCGAATGTCTCCAGCACCCTAGCCGTGAGCAGCGCTTTCGTCTCGGCCAGGGCCTGGGGGCAGGAGCGGCGCAGGCCGTCCAGGACGGGGGCGAGGGCGTCGTCCACGTCGTCGCCGGTGACGGTGAGCAGACCCAGGCGTACGGCCTCGGCGGGGCCGAAGCGTTCGCCGGTGAGGTAGTAGCGGGCCAGTGCGCGGGGGTCGGCGCGGGGGACGACCGGCAGGGAGATCACCGCGGGGGCCACGCCGATGCGGACCTCGGTGAAGGCGAAGGTGGCTCCGGTCGCGGCGGCGGAGATGTCGCAGGCGGCCAGCAGGCCGAGGCCGCCCGCGCGGACGTGTCCGGTGACCCGGGCGAGAACGGGCCTGGGCAGTTCCACGATCTGCCGCAGCAGGCCCACCAGCGCGTCCGGGTCGGGCGGGTCGCGCAGGTCGGCCCCGGCGCAGAAGGTGGTGCCGGTGTGGGTGAGGACGACGGCCCGGACCTCGGGGTCCTCGGCGCAGTCGGCCAGGGCCTTCGCGAGGTCGTTGACGAGCGCCGACGAGAGCGCGTTGCGGGTGTCGGTGGCGTCCAGGCTGAGGGTTTCGACGCCGCGCGTGCGCGTGCGTCCGATCGGTGTGCTCACGTGTGCTCCCTGAGCTGTCGGCGCAGGATCTTCCCGGAGGTCGCGCGGGGCACGGTGTCGATGAAGGTGATCCGGCGTATGCGTTTGTAGGGCGCGACGCGCTCGGCGACGTAGAGCATGATCTCGTTCTCGCTCGGGCCGTCGGCGGTGGGCCGGCGGACGACGAAGGCGTGCGGGACCTCGTTGCCGTCCTCGTTGAAGGCGCCGATGACGGCGGCGTCGGTGATGTCCGGGTGGGTGAGCAGCAGCGCCTCCAGTTCGGCGGGGGCCACCTGGAAGCCCTTGTACTTGATGAGTTCCTTGACCCGGTCGACGACGAAGAGCCAGCCGTCGGCGTCCACGTGGCCGACGTCCCCGGTGTGCAGCCAGCCCTCGGGGTCGATCATGGCGGCGGTGGCGTCGGGGCGGCCGAGGTAGCCCTTCATCACCTGCGGGCCGCGGATCAGGATCTCGCCGTCCTCGCCGGTGCCGAGGTCCTTGCCGGGGTCGTCCAGGGAGACGATCCGCATCTCGGTGCCGGCGACGAGTCTGCCGACGGTGCCGGCGGGGGCCTCGTGCAGGGCGTCCAGCGGGACGACGTGGGTGCCGGGCGAGAGTTCGGTCATGCCGTAGGCCTGGCCGATGGGCGGCAGGCCGAGCCGTTCGGAGCAGGCGGCGGCGAGCGCCGCGTCCAGCGGGGCGGCGGCGCTGATGACGTACTTCAGGGAGGAGAGGTCGTAGCGGGCCACCGCCGGGTGCTTGGCGAGGGCGAGGACGATCGGCGGGGCGACGTACAGGCCGGTGATGCGGTGGTTCTCGATGGCGGCGAGGAAGGTCTCCAGGTCGAAGCGGGGCAGGACGACGACGGTGGCGCCCTTGCGCAGGGGCGCGTTCATGAGGGCGGTCAGGCCGTAGATGTGGAAGAACGGCAGTACGGCGAGGATGCGGTCGCCCGGGCCCGTCGGGACGGGGGGCTCCAGTTGGGCGAGGTTGGTGGCGATCTGCCGGTGGGTGAGCATCACGCCCTTGGGGACGCCGGTGGTGCCGGAGGAGTACGGCAGTGCGGCGATGTCCTCGGCAGGGTCGAAGCCGATCCGTGGTTCGGGGGCGGCCGAGGCGAGCATGTCGATCAGCGAGCGGTGTCCGGGCGCGCTGTCGCACACGAATATCTCCCGTACCCCGCCCGCGATCTCGGCGGCCCGGCGGGCGGACTGCAGCAGCGGGGAGGCGGTGATGATCCAGCGGGCCGCGCTGTCGGCGAGCTGTTTGGCGAACTCCTCGGGGGTGGCGAGCGGGTGCACGGTGGTGACACAGGCGCCCGCGCGCGTGGCGGCGTAGAAGGCGGTCGGGAAGGCGATCGTGTTGGGGCTGTGCAGGGCGAGGACGTCGCCCTTGTGCACTCCGGCGTCGGCGAGCGCGGCGGCGACCCGCCGGTGGAACCGGTCCACTTGTTCGTACGTGAGGGTGGTGCCGTCCGTGCCGTCGACGAGGGCCGGCCGGTCGCCGAAGTCGGCGGCGCGGCCCAGGACGGCTTCGTGGATGGGCAGTTCTACGGGCGGAACGTCTGCGTACGCGCTGCGGAACACGGTTCCTCCAAGCGGCTGCGGCGACCTAGTACGACTTGGGCAGGCCCAGGGTCTGGTGGGAAACGTAGTTGAGAATCATCTCCCGGCTCACCGGAGCAATACGAGCCACGCGCGAGGCCGTTATCAACGAGGCGAGCCCGAACTCGCGCGTGAGGCCGTTGCCGCCGAGGGTGTGCACGGCCTGGTCGACGGCCTTCACACAGGCCTCGCCCGCCGCGTACTTGGCCATGTTGGCCGCCTCGCCCGCGCCGACGTCGTCGCCCGCGTCGTACAGATGGGCCGCCTTCTGCATCATCAGCCGGGCCAGTTCCAGGTCGATGTGCGCCTGCGCGAGGGGGTGGGCGATGGCCTGGTGGGCGCCGATGGGGGCCTTCCAGACGGTGCGGTCGCGGGCGTACTCGATGGCCTTGGAGAGTGCGTAGCGGCCCATGCCGATCGCGAAGGCGGCGGTCATGATGCGCTCGGGGTTGAGCCCGGCGAACAGCTGGAGCAGACCGGCGTCCTCGTCGCCGACGAGAGCATCGGCGGGCAGGCGTACGTCGTCCAGGACCAGCTCGAACTGCTTCTCGGCGGCGTTGAGCTCCATGTCGATGGGGTTCTTGTGGAAGCCCTCCGCGTCCGTGGGGACGATGAACAGGCAGGGCTTGAGGCGTCCGGTGCGGGCGTCCTCGGTGCGGCCGACGATCAGGACGGCGTCGGCCATGTCGACACCGGAGATGAAGACCTTGCGGCCGGTGAGGATCCAGTCGGCGCCGTCCCTGCGGGCGGTGGTGGTGATGCGGTGGGAGTTGGAGCCGGCGTCGGGTTCGGTGATGCCGAAGGCCATGAGGCGGGTGCCGTCCGCTATTGCGGGCAGCCAGGCGCGCTTCTGCTCCTCGGTGCCGAAGCGGGAGATGACCGTGCCGCAGATGGCAGGAGAGACGACGAGCATGAGGAGGGGGGAGCCGGCGGCGCCCAGCTCCTCCAGGACGATGGAGAGTTCGGCGATGCCGCTGCCTCCGCCGCCGTACTCCTCGGGGAGGTTGACGCCGAGGTAGCCGAGTTTGCCTGCCTCGGACCAGAGTTCGGTGAGGGGTTTTCCTGCGGCGACGGTGCGGGTGAGGTAGTCGCGGCCGTAGCGCTTGCCGAGGGCGGCCACTGCTTCGCGTAGTGCCTGGTGCTCTTCGGACTCGATGAGGGTGGTCATGCGATTCCTCCGCGTGCGGGTGGTGTGTGGTTGCTCGCGCTCGCGCGGCGGCAGCCGCATATCGATACGGCCCCGGGCCCCTAGGGTTGGCTGCTCTCGACCACCGCCAAGAGCGTCCCCACCTCCACTTGCTGTCCAGGAGCTACCGGGAGGGCCGTCAGTGTGCCTGCGACCGGTGCCGAGATCTGGTGCTGCATCTTCATCGCCTCCAGCCAGATCAGGGGCTGGCCAGCCTGTACCGGGGTGCCTTCGGTGAGGTCCTCGGCGATGCGGACGACCGTGCCGGGCATCGGGGCCAGCAGGGAGCCGGGGACCGGCTGGTCCGTGGGGTCGGGGAAGCGGGGCAGGGCGGTGAGAGCGGTGGAGTTGACGTGGACCTGGTCGCCGTAGCGGGCGATCTCGAAGCGCCGCCGGACGCCGTCCACGTCGAGGACGACCAGACGGGCGTCGGCGTGCACGACCCGTACCCCGTCGGCGGAAAGGCCCTGCCGGGTGTGCCGGTAGCGGACCTCGTGCTCCTCCGCCGCCATCGCGTACCGCTTGACCTGCGGCTGCGAGGGCACGTTGCGCCAGCCGCCGAAGCGGGAACGGGCGTGGGCGTCGGCCAGGGCCGCGGCGAGGGGCGCGAAGGGGTCGGTGGCGGGTGCGGTCAGCTCGGGCAGGTGGCGGTCGTAGAAGGCGGTGTCCATCCGGGCGCCGGCGAACTCGGCGTGCCGCAGCGAGCGGACCAGCAGGTCGCGGTTGGTGACCGGGCCGTGGAGCGCTGCCCGTTCCAGGGCTCCGGCGAGCTTGCGGAGCGCCTCGGCACGCGTGGGCGCGTGGGCGACGGCCTTGGCGAGCATCGGGTCGTAGTGGACGCCGATCTCGTCGCCGTCGGTGTAGCCCGTGTCCAGGCGGACTCCGCCGGGTACGGCGAGGCGGTGCAGGGTGCCGGTCTGCGGGGCCCAGTCGTGGGCCGGGTCCTCCGCGTACAGGCGGGCCTCCACGGCGTGGCCCTGGGCGCGGGGCGGGTCGGCCGGGAGGGCGTGGCCCTCGGCGATGCGGATCTGTTCGGCGACCAGGTCGAGGCCGAAGACCGCCTCCGTGACGGGGTGTTCGACCTGGAGGCGGGTGTTCATCTCCAGGAAGTGGGCCCTGCCGTCGGCGACCAGGAACTCGACGGTGCCGGCGCCGACGTAGGCGACGGCGCCGGCCGCGCGGGCGGCCAGCGCGTAGAGCTCCTCGGTGAGTTCGGACGGCAGACCCGGCGCGGGTGCCTCCTCGATCACCTTCTGGTGGCGGCGCTGGAGGGAGCAGTCGCGGGTGCCGAGCGTCCAGACCGTGCCGTGGGTGTCGGCGAGGATCTGCACCTCGACGTGGCGGCCCTGTTCGATGTAGGGCTCGACGAAGACCTCGCCGTCGCCGAAGGCGCTCGCGGCCTCGGCGCGCGCGCCGTCCAGCGCGGTCTGCAGGTCCTGAAGGCGGCGCACGATCCGCATGCCGCGCCCCCCGCCGCCCGCGGCGGCCTTCACCAGCACGGGCAGGTCGGCCTCGGTGACCTCGCCCAGGGGCGCGAGCCCCATCAGCTCCTTGGCGCGTGTCTTGGACGCCATCGCCTCGATCGCCTCCGGCGGCGGGCCGATCCACAGCAGGCCGGCGTCGAGGACGGCGCGGGCGAACTCGGGGTTCTCGGACAGGAAGCCGTATCCGGGGTGCACGGCGTCCGCGCCGGCGGCCAGGGCCGCCTTCACGATCAGGTCGCCGCGCAGATACGTCTGGGCGGGCGTCGCCCCCGGCAGCCGCACCGCGGTGTCGGCCACGCGCGCGTGCAGCGCGTTCTCGTCCGCGTCCGAGTGCACGGCGACCGTCCGGATTCCCAGCTCGGCGCAGGTGCGGAAGATCCGGCAGGCGATCTCGCCCCGGTTGGCGACGAGTACGGTCGAAATCACGTGATTCCTCACATCCGGAAGACGCCGAAGCCGCCGCGCGCGCCCTCGTAGGGGGCGGTGTGGATGGCGGACAGACACAGGCCGAGGACGGTGCGGGTGTCGCGCGGGTCGATGACGCCGTCGTCGTACAGCCGCCCGGACAGGAACATCGGCAGCGACTCGGACTCGATCTGCTGCTCCACCATGGCGCGCAGGGCCGCGTCCGCGTCCTCGTCGTACGGCGCGCCCTTCGCCGCCGCCGACTGCCGGGCGACGATCGAGAGCACGCCCGCGAGCTGCTGGGGGCCCATGACGGCCGACTTGGCGCTGGGCCAGGTGAACAGGAAGCGGGGGTCGTAGGCCCGCCCGCACATGCCGTAGTGCCCGGCGCCGTAGGAGGCTCCCATGAGGACGGACAGGTGGGGCACGCGGCTGTTGCTCACCGCGTTGATCATCATCGCGCCGTGTTTGACGATGCCGCCCTGCTCGTACTCCTTGCCGACCATGTAGCCGGTGGTGTTGTGCAGGAAGAGCAGGGGGATGTCCCGCTGGTTGGCGAGCTGGATGAACTGGGCGGCCTTCTGCGACTCCTCGCTGAACAGGACGCCCTGGGCGTTGGCCAGGATGCCGACGGGGTGGCCGTGCAGGCTCGCCCAGCCGGTGGCGAGGCTCGTGCCGTACAGCGGCTTGAACTCGTCGAAGTCGGAGGCGTCGACGATCCGGGCGATGACCTCGCGCGGGTCGAACGGGATCTTCAGGTCGCCGGGGACGATGCCGAGCAGCTCCTCCGGGTCGTACTCGGGCGGGGCCGCCGGGCCCGGATCCTCGTACGCCTTGCGGTGGTTGAGGCGGGCGACCACGCGGCGGGCCTGGCGCAGCGCGTCCTGCTCGTCCACGGCGAAGTGGTCGGCGAGGCCCGACACGCGCGCGTGCATCTCCGCGCCGCCCAGCGACTCGTCGTCGCTCTCCTCGCCGGTCGCCATCTTCACCAGAGGCGGCCCGCCGAGGAACACCTTCGCCCGCTCCTTGACCATGATCACGTGGTCGGACATGCCGGGGACGTAGGCGCCGCCGGCGGTGGAGTTGCCGAAGACGACGGCGATGGTCGGGATGCCGGCGGCGGACAGCCGGGTGAGGTCGCGGAAGATGGCGCCGCCCGGGATGAAGATCTCCTTCTGGGACGGCAGGTCGGCGCCCCCGGACTCCACCAGGCTGATGCAGGGCAGCCGGTTGGCGAGCGCGATGTCGTTGGCGCGCAGGGCCTTCTTCAGGCTCCAGGGGTTGCTGGCGCCGCCGCGCACGGTCGGGTCGTTGGCGGTGATCAGGCACTCCACGCCCTCGACCACGCCGATCCCGGTGACCAGGGAGGCGCCGATGGTGTAGTCGCTGCCCCAGGCGGCCAGCGGGGACAGCTCCAGGAACGGGGTGTCCGGGTCGAGGAGCAGCTCGATGCGCTCGCGGGCGAGCAGCTTGCCCCGCCCCCGGTGCCGCTGGACGTACTTCTCGCCGCCGCCCGCGAGGGCCTTGGCGTGCTCGGCCTCCAGGTCGGCGAGCCTGCCGAGCATGGCCTCGCGATGGCTCCGGTAGTCCGGGGCGTTGATGTCCAGGGCGGAGGAAAGGACCGTCACAGCAGGGCCTCCGGGATGTCCAGGTGGCGGGAGCGAAGCCATTCGCCGAGGGCCTTGGCCTGCGGGTCGAAGCGGTGCTGGGCGGCGACGCCCGCGCCGAGGATGCCCTCCACGACGAAGTTGACGGCGCGCAGGTTCGGCAGCAGGTGCCGGGTGACGGGCAGGTCCCGGCTCTCGGGGAGGAGCTGCCGGAAGCGCTCGCAGGTCAGCTCGTGGGCGAGCCACCGCCAGGCGTCGTCGCTGCGGGCCCAGACGCCGACGTTGGCGTTGCCGCCCTTGTCCCCGCTGCGGGCGCCGGCGACCAGGCCGAGCGGGGCACGACGGACCGGCCCGGGCACAAGCGGGTCGGGCAGGGGCGGCCGCGGTACGTCCTCGGGTACGAGGGTGTCCTGGGCAGGCGTCACACTCACCCGGCGGTTGTCCGGGAGGACGGCCACATGGTCGACGGCGCCCTGGGGCACGTACACATCCTCGAAGACCCCATAGGGAGCGCCCTTTCCGGGTGGGGCCAGCACATGGAAGCCGGGGTAGCTGGCCAGCGCCAGCTCCACGGCGGCCCCGGTCAGGGCGCGCCCGACGACCTGCTGGTCCGGGTCCCGTACGACGAGCCGCAGCAGCGCGCTCGCCCTCTCCTCGGTGTCGGCGTCGGCCCGGTCGGTGCGGACGAGGTCCCACCGGACCTCGGCGGGCGGCGACTTGGCGAGCGCGTCCGTCAGCTGCTCGCGCACGAGGGCCGCCTTGGCCTCGATGTCGAGTCCGGTGAGGACGAAGGTGACCTCGTTGCGGTGGCCGCCGAGCCGGTTGAGCCCCACCTTGAGGGTCGGCGGGGGCGCCTCTCCGCGCACGCCCTCGATCCGCACCCGGTCCGGCCCGTCCTGGCTCAGCCGTACGGTGTCCAGCCGGGTGGTGACGTCGGGGCCGAGGTAGCGGGCGCCGCCCGTCTCGTACAGCAGCTGGGCGGTGACCGTACCGACGTCGACGAAACCGCCGGTGCCGGGGTGCTTGGTGATGACGGCGGTGCCGTCCGCGTGGATCTCGGCGAGCGGGAACCCGGGACGGCGGACGTCCCCCTCCCCGAAGAAGGCGTAGTTGCCTCCGGTGGCCTGCGTCCCGCACTCCAGCACATGCCCGGCGACGACGGCGCCCGCGAGGCGGTCGTACTCCCCGGGCTGCCAGCCGAAGTGGGCGGCGGCGGGCCCGGTGACGAGCGCCGCGTCGGTCACCCGGCCGGTGATCACGACGTCGGCGCCAAAGCGCAGGCACTCCGCGATGCCGAAGCCGCCGAGGTAGGCATGGGCGGCGAGGGTGCCGGTGGGGGTCCCCCCTGGTCGGGCGGAGTCGAGAACCTGGGGGAGGGCCGGGGCGAGGTCGTCGCCCTCGACGTGGGCGACCCGGACCGGGATGCCGAGCCGGCCGGCCAACTGCCGTACGGCGTCGGCGAGCGAGGCCGGGTTGAGGCCGCCCGCGTTGGTGACGATCCGCACCCCGCGCTCGTGGGCGATGCCGAGGCAGTCCTCCAGCTGGCGCAGGAAGGTGCGGGCGTAGCCGGCGGCCGGGTCCTTCAGCCGGTCCCGGCCGAGGATCAGCATGGTCAGCTCGGCGAGGTAGTCGCCGGTGAGGACGTCGACCTCGCCGCCGGTGAGCATCTCGCGCAGGGCGTCGGCGCGGTCGCCGTAGAAGCCGGAGAAGTTGCCGATGCGCAACGGGTTCACCGGGCGCTCTCCTTCGGCGGGCGGCCGGTGCCGGGCGGGCCCGCGAAGGCCTGGGCGATGCCGAGCCAGCGGTCGGCGTCGGGGCCCTCGGCGGTCAGGGCCAGGTCGGTGCGGTGGGCGCGCTGGGTGACCAGGAGGCAGAAGTCGAGGGCGGGGCCGGTGACGCGCTGGCGGGCCTCGGCCGGTCCGTAGCTCCACACCTCGCCGGACGGGGCGGTCAGCTCGACGCGGAACTCCTCCTGGGGCACGGGCAGTCCGCGCACCCCGAAGGCGAAGTCGCGGGCACGCACCCCGATGCGGACCACATGCCGGAGCCGGTCGGTGGGTGCGCGGACCACACCGAGGGTGTCCGCGACGTCCTGGCCGTGGGCCCAGGTCTCCATGAGACGGCCGGTGGCCATGGAGGCGGCCGACATGGGCGGCCCGAACCAGGGGAACCGGGTGCCGCCCGGTGCCGCCCTGAGCGCCGTGTCCAGCGCGGTGCGGCCCTCCCGCCAGCGGGACAGCAGCTCGGCGGGCCGGAGCCGGGCGCCCTCCTCGGCGGCGTCGTCCACGAAGGTGTCGGGGGCGGCGAGCGCCTGCTTCGCGGCCTCCTGGAATCCGTCCTGGTCCGTCACGGCGAGCAGTGCGGCCTTGTCGGTCCAGTGCAGATGGGCGATCTGGTGGGCGATGGTCCAGCGTGGCGCGGGCGTTGCGAGCGCCCACCGCTCCTCGGTCAACTCGGCTACCAGCCGGTCGAGTTCTTCGGTTTCCTCACGCAGGTCGTCAAAGACGGGCGTCGGGTCGGACATGGAGGGGAGCATGGCAGCGCCGCCAGAAACAATCAAGCGTGCTTGCATGAATTCGGCCGGAAGCCGGCCGCTGCCGCCCTCCCCCGCCACGCCTCCGTCACACGGCTTCCACCGGCGGCCTCCCCGTCACACGGCTTCCACCAGCGGCTTCTCCCTCGCACGCATCCACCGCCGGCCTCTCCACCACGCCGTTTCCACCGGCGGCCACCCCGTCACACGGCTTCCACCGGCGGGTGCGGGGTCGCGCTGGGGGTCACTGGCTTCACCCCTCTTGGTCCATTTTGCCCCGCCGCGGCGCGGGTCCGCCTTCGCGGAGCCGGCGGCGCGATACGGGACCGGCCGCGCGATGACGGTTGCCGCGTCCATTCGTCCCTCGCCCTCGGTGGGCGCGCCTCGCGGCCGGGCACCCGAACATGGGGGCCATGCACCGAATGTGACGTACCGTCGCAGGCGGCGGTGTCAGAGGGACGGGCCGCCGCCTTCGGCACGCGGGGCTGCGGAAGGCGTGCCGCCGGCCCAGGCCCGCAGAGCCTCCGCGTGCTCCCGGATCAACGACATGCGCGCCTCCCACTCATCCCCGTTGCGGTGCTGAGGGTGCGCTGTGATCTGACCGCCGTGCTTGCGGTACACCAATCCGGTGTCGCCGAGGAACCATCCGTCGGCCAGTGCGTCCAGACCGAGGAGAAGTCCGGTGTCGCCCGAGGCGGGCAGGGCCATCCACCCGCCCAGCAGTGCCATCAGAGAGCGCCGGACGCACAGGGTGGCGGGGTGGACCTGAGGGCGACGGTGCTCGGCCCAGAAACCGAAGGCGCTTCCCCGGGGAAGCCGGCCCGGCTGCGGATCGCTGAGCTCGAACGACACGGTGCTGCCGTCCTCCAGGAGATCCACGACCCGGGAGGTGGTCCAGCCCACCTCGGGGTGCTCCTCCAGTACGGCGACATCGCGCGCGAGAGCCCCCGGGGCGAGCTGGTCGTCGGAGTCCAGGGTCTTGACGTAGGCGCCTGTCGACCGGGCGAACGCCATCGTTCGCGCCACGTGCGGGCCGCCGGCCCGCGACGCCGAGATCCGGACGCGCGGATCGTCCGCCGGGAGATGCGACCGCGCACGGACGCCGCTCCCGTCCTCCTGCACGCACCACTCCCATGACCACCCGTCGGGAAGGTCCTGGGAGAGCAGGGACGCGTACGCGTCGGGAAGGAAGCGCGCGGCGTCGCCGTGCACAGGAGTCACGACCGAGACGATGTTCATGAGGACCTTTCATCAGGATTCGCACAGCGCTGCGAGGGGCCCGCCGACGGTCATCCCATCATCCCCGCGGCCCTCACCCGTCCCCCTGCCCGTCCCCCTGCGCTTCACCTCGACCGCCTCCCTGTACGTCCCCTTGCCCGTCCCCTCACCCGTTCTCCCTGGCCCGTCCCCCTTGCCCGTCCCCTGCCGGTCGGGCCCGGGCGGGAGCCGGGACGACGCCGGGTCCGGGTCTTTGGTGCACGGGCCGGAAATCGGGCCGCGGTGCGGGCAGTCGGCGCAGTACCGTCGTGCGATGCTCGATGGCGACGGTTACTTCGGAGAGTCGGTCGCGGCGCGCTACGACGAGTCGTCCGCGGAGATGTTCGCCCCCGACGTCGTGGACCCGGCCGTCGGCTTCCTGGCGGAGCTGCCGCCGATCCCCGGTTACTGGCCCTCGGCCGGAAGGGGCGGCACCTTGCCCCGGCCCACCTGGGTGCGCACCGCGCCGATGCTCGCGCCGATGACCAGGGCGATCGCGGCGGCCTCGGCGGCGGACAGGGCCTGGTCGAGGATCAGGAATCCGGCCGTCGCCGCGATGGCCGGCTCCAGGCTCATCAGGATGGCGAAGGTGGACGCCGGCAGGCGGCGCAGGGCCAGGAGTTCGAGGGTGTAGGGCAGGACCGAGGAGAGCAGGGCCACTGCCGAGCCGAGGGCGACGGTCGTGGGGTCGAGGAGCCGGCTGCCGGCCTCGACGACGCCGAGGGGGAGGAAGAGCAGGGCCGCGATCGCCATGGCCAGCGCCAGGCCGTCCGCCTGCGGGAAGCGGCGGCCCGTACGCGCGCTGAAGACGATGTACGCCGCCCACATGGCGCCGGCGCCCAGGGCAAAGGCGACACCCGTGGGATCGAGGTCGCTGAAGCCTCCGCCGCCGAGCAGGAACACGCCCGCGAGGGCCAGCCCCGCCCAGAGCGCGTTGATCGCGCGGCGGGAGGCCAGGACGGACAGGGTCAGGGGGCCGAGGACCTCCAGGGTGACGGCAGGCCCGAGGGGGATGCGGGCCACCGCCTCGTAGAAGAGGCCGTTCATCGCGCCCATGGTGATACCGAAGACGATCACCGTGCCCCAGTCGGTGCGGGAGTGGCCGCGCAGCCGGGGACGGCAGACCAGCAGGAGGACGACCGCCGCCGCGAGCAGGCGCAGGGTGACGACTCCGAGGGCACCGGCCCTCGGCATCAGCGTCACCGCGAGGGCGCCGCCGAACTGCACCGAGATGCCACCGGCCAGCACCAGGCCGACGGAACCCAGCGAGCCTGGGCGGCCGGGGGTGCCCGGGGACTGCGGCGGCGTCGATGACGTCGGGGCGGCGGCGCTGGGGGTGTTGACGGTGCTCACGGCGGTCCTGTGCTGGCTCGAATCAGATCATGTGCATCTCCATGTACTACCGAGTCCAGGGTAATGGACTTCGTCAGGGGTGTGAACCGCTGATGGAACTGTCCTGGATGGTGAGATGCGCCCCTCTCGGATACCGGGCCCCGACCCCTCTCACATTCCGGTCCCCGGCCGCCCTCACCCACCGGGCCACGGCTGCTCCCGGGCGGCGGCGTACGGGCCGGAACCATACGATCCGGAACCGTACGACCCGGAGTTGTCCGGCCCGGAGTCGTATGTCCCGGAGTCGTATGTCCCGAAGCCGTACGCCCCGAAGCCGTACGCCCCGCCGTGTTCGGGTGCGTGTGCATACCCCGTCGCCTGTCCCGGCGCGGGTGGCGGCTCCTCCTCGAACAGCGGCAGCCGCAGTTCGCCCGTGTCCATGGACGCGTTGTTCTGCGAACGGTGCAGCCGCGCGTAGGCCCCGCCCCGCGCGAGCAGTTCCTCGTGGCGGCCGGTCTCGACGATGCGGCCACGGTCGACGACGAGGATGCGGTCGGCGTCGGGGGCGAGGTTGAGGTCGTGCGTGATCATGATCGTCGTACGGCCCGCCATCAGCCGGCGCAGTGGCTTGACCACGCGGCGGGCGGACATCGCGTCCAGGCCGGTGGTCGGCTCGTCCAGGACCAGTACCGGCGCGTCGCGCAGGATGGCGCGCGCGATGGCCAGGCGCTGGAGCTGACCGCCGGACAGCCGGGCCGAGTTGGGGTCGACCGCGGTGTCGTAGCCGTCGGGGAGCCGGACGACGAAGTCGTGCGCGTCGGCCGCCCGGGCCGCCTCCACGATCGCCCGGTCGCTGGCGCCGGGGCGGCCACAGGCGATGTTGGCGCGGACGGTGTCGTGCAGGACGAGGGTCTCCTGCGGGAGCAGGGTCACGTACTCGCGCAGACGGGCCAGCGGGAAGTCGCGCAGAGGCACACCGTCCAGGAGGACGTCTCCCGCGTCCGGGTCGTAGAAGCGGAGCAGGAGTTTGGAGACGGTGGACTTCCCGGCGCCGCTCGGGCCGGTGATGATCACCAGTTCGCCGGGGCTGACGGTGAAGGACAGGCCTTCGAGGGCGGTCCTGTCGGCGCCGGGGTAGCGGAAGGAGACGTCCCGCACCTCGACCGTGCCGTCCGGGCGGCCGGCCCCGGTGCCGTGCCGGGGGTCGGTGACCGAGGGCCTCGCGTCCAGGATCTCGATCAGCCGCTCGGCACCCGCCGTGGCCGCGGTGACCGTGAGCCCGAGCTGGGCCAGGCCCCGCACGGGTGGGTAGAGGTAGCCGAGGAACGCGGCGAAGGCGAGCAGCTGGCCGAGCGTCATCCGGCCGGTGGAGATCTCCCAGGCGCCGATGCCGATCACGGCGAGCACGCAGACCGTCTCGATGACCTGGACGAGCTGCTCGTAGGCCTCGCCCAGCCGGGTGGAGCGGACCGAGGCGCGGAACCAGGCGTTCGCCTCCCGGCGCAGCCGCCGGCGCTCGGCGTCCCGGCGGCCGTACGCCTGGGTGAGCACGATGTTGCCGAGGGACTCCTCGACCACGGAGGTGATCGCGCCGTCGGCGACCCGGCCCGCGCGGGCGACGTCCTTGATGGAGCCGGAGAAGCGGCGCGCGGCCAGCCAGAACAGGGGGGCGAGGACGAAGGTGGCGGCCGCCAGGTCCCAGCGCAGCCAGAACGCGGCGGCCGCGTAGAAGAGGGCGGAGAAGGCGGCCGAGGCGGCGCCCACCAGACCGGAGACGACCATCGTCTCGATCGCCTCGACGTCTCCGGTCAGGCGGGAGAGCAGATCGCCCTGGCGGTGACGCTGGAAGAAGTGCGGCGGCAGTTGCTGGACATGGTCGAAGACGTGCTCGCGCAGCCGCATCACGAAGCGTTCGGTCACCCACGCGGCCAGGGAGTTGCCCGCGTACGCGACCAGCGCGCCGACCACGGCGACGCCCAGCCACTTGACGGCCGGGGCCCAGAACGCGCCGAGCGAACCCTGTTGCAGGGCGTGGTCGGTGAGGTCGCCGAAGAGCAGGACGGCCTCGGTCTCGGCGAGCGCCGCGATCACCGTGCACACCCAGACGAGGAGCAGCCGGCGCCGCAGCCCTCTGGTCAGCGGCCAGAAACGACGGAACGCGGTGCGGGCGGGAATGGTGGGGGTGTCCTCGCGTTCGAATTCCTCGCCCGTATCGATCTCATCGATTTCCATACACATTTCCTCCGCTTTCTTTCACCGGTCCCGCCGTAATCTGGGAACCCATGAGGAAGGGGCCGACGGTGCACCGTCGGCCCCTTCCTGCTCAGCGTCGGATCAGTGGTCCCGGCCGGGCAGCGGCTTGGGCAGCGGCTTGTGCGCGTGCTTCTTCGGCTTCGGCTTCGGCGGCGGCGGAAGCTGCTTCGACCTGGGCTTGGGGGGCAGCGGGGCCAGCTTCTTGAAGCTCATTCCTACTCCTGTTTTTTCGTAGTTCCTCGGTCCGGGAATTCCGTGTCCGGCTCCCGACACCGAAGAAGCTACACAGGTGCCCTGTGATTGCCCTTGGAATACCTGAGAATTGCTTGAGGGTGCTCAGCGGCGGGCCATGTAGACGTCGAGTGCCCTGTGCAGCAGGCGGTTCAGCGGGAAGTCCCACTCGCCCACGTACTCCACGGCCTCGCCACCCGCGCCCACCTTGAAGCGGAGCAGCCCCAGCAGGTGGTTGGACTCCTCCAGGGTGTCGGTGATGCCCCGGAAGTCGTAGACGTGGGCGCCGAGTTCATGGGCGTCGGCCATCATCCGCCACTGCATGGCGTTGTTGGGCTGGACCTCGCGCTTGCGGCCGGTGGAGGCTCCGTAGGAGTACCAGACGTGGCCGCCGACGATCAGCATGGTGGCGGCGGCGAGGACGTCGCCCTCGTGGTGGGCGAGGTAGAGGCGCATCCGGTCGGGGTGTTCGGCGGCCAGGGCCGTCCACATGCGCTGGAAGTACGGCAGCGGGCGCGCGATGAACCGGTCGCGCTCGGCGGTCTCGGCATACAGGCCGTAGAAGGCAGGCAGGTCCTCGTAGCCCCCGCGCACGACCTTCACGCCCGCTTTCTCGGCCTTCTTGATGTTGCGCCGCCACTGCTGGTTGAGCCCTCGGTGGATGTCCTCCAGCGACCGCCCGGCGAACGGGATCTGGCACACGTACCGGGGCTGGCCCGCGGCGAAGCCCTCCTCACCGCCGGGCTCGGCCTGCCGCCAGCCCAGGCCGCGCAGCCGCTCGGCAAGTTGCCCGGCGCCCGGCTCGTACGACGTCGCCTCCACGTCCCGCAGCCGGTGTGCGCCGGGGTCGGCGATCGCGGCCTTGACCGCCTCGGGGCTCCACCGCCGCGCCACCACGGGCGGCCCCATCTTCACCGAGAAGGCGCCCCGGCGCTTGAGGTACGCGAGCATCGGCTCCAGCCAACGCTCCAGGTCCGGCGCGTGCCAGTCGATGACGGGCCCTTCGGGCAGATAGGCCAGATACCGCTTCACCTTCGGCAGGGGCCGCAGCAGCACCAGCCCGACACCGGCCGGCCGCCCGGCCCCGTCGAACCAGCCCAGGCTCTCCGCCTGCCAGTCGGGCTTCACGTCCCCCCACGACGGCAGCTGCATGTGGCTGGCCGAGGGCAGGGAGGCCACGAAGTCCAGGTGCTCGGCACGGCTGATGGGGCGAAGGGTGAAGGTCATACGCGGAACTCCTTCGAGGTCGCTGATCCCCTCACTCTAAGAAGACCGGCCCTCCCCGCCGGGAGGACCGCCGAACGGCCGTACTCTCACTCGCTTCCCGGCCCGCGTCTCCCTTCCGGTGCCTCCAGCGCCTCCGCCAGAACCTCCGCCAGATGCCGCCCCCGGATCCCGGCCAGCTGTTCCAGCTGGGTCCGGCAGGAGAAGCCGTCCGCGAGGATCAGCGCGTCCTTCGGCGCTTGCCGGACCGACGGCAGGAGTTGCTCCTCCGCGCAGGACTTCGACACCTCGAAGTGGCCCTGTTCGAAGCCGAAGTTGCCCGCGAGGCCGCAGCAGCCGCCGCTCAGCTCGCCGGTCAGGCCCGCGGCGGTCCGCAGTGCGCGATCTGCTCCGTCGCCCAGGACCGCATGCTGGTGGCAGTGGGTCTGCCCGGCGACCGGGCGGTCCACGGCGGGCGGGGTCCAGCCGGGCGCGTGCCGTTCGAGCGCCTCGGCGAAGGTGAGGACCGCCGAGGCCAGCAGGGGCGCGCGCGGGTCGTCGTGCAGCAGTTCCGGAAGGTCGCCGCGCAGGGCCGCCGCACAGCTCGGCTCCAGGACGACGACCGGAATGCCTCTGCGCAGCACCGGTTCCATCAGGTCCAGCGTGCGGCGCAGCACCGCGCGGGCCCGGTCGAGCTGGCCGGTGGAGACGTAGGTCAGGCCGCAGCAGACCTGGCCTCCGACCGGCCGGGACGGGGGCAGCTCCACTCTGAGCCCGGCGTCCTCCAGCACCCGCACGGCCGCCTGCCCGACCGAGGGCGAGAGGTGCTCGGTGAAGGTGTCGGGCCACAGGACGAGCAGGTCCCCCGTGGTGCGCCGCTGCCGGTGTCGCCACCAGCGGCTGAAGGGTTCCCTCGCGATCGCCGGGATCTCCCGCTGCGCCGCGATCCCGCCGAGCCGTCTCGCCGCCCGCGCCAGGAGCCGCACGGAAGCGAGCCTGTTGAGCAGCGGGGCGGTGCGGGTCCGGGCCACCCAGCGCAGCCACAGCGGCAGCCGGCCCATGGAGTAGTGGGCGGCCGGTCGGCGCCGGCCCTCGTAGTGGTGGTGCAGGAACTCGGCCTTGTAGGTGGCCATGTCGACGCCGACCGGGCAGTCCGAGCGGCAGCCCTTGCAGGACAGGCACAGGTCCAGCGCGTCGCGGACCTGTGCCGAGCGCCAGCCGTCCGTGACCAGCTCACCGGCGAGCATCTCGTGCAGCAGCCGGGCCCGGCCGCGTGTGGAGTGCTCCTCCTCGCCGGTCGCCCGGAAGGAGGGGCACATCACGGCGGGCCCGGCCGCGGTGCTCGTACGGCACTTGGCGACGCCGACGCAGCGGCGGACGGCGGCCCGGAAGTCGCCGCCGTCGGCCGGGTATCCGAAGGTCACGTCCACCGGGCGGCGGGGCAGGACGGAGAAGCGCAGGCCCGAGTCCAGCGGGGCCGGGCGGACCAGCATGCCGGGGTTGAGCAGATCGTCGGGGTCCCACACCGCCTTGGCCCGCTCGAAGAGCCGTACCGTCTCGTCGCCGTACATGCGCGGCAGCAGTTCCGCCCGGGCCTGTCCGTCGCCGTGCTCCCCGGACAGCGAGCCGCCGTGGGCGACGACCAGGTCGGCCAGTTCCTCGGAGAAGCGCCGGAAGCGGCCGATGCCCGCCTCGGTGAGCAGGTCGAAGTCGATGCGGACGTGGATGCAGCCGTCGCCGAAGTGGCCGTAGGGGGTGCCGCGCAGGCCGTGGGCGCCGAGCAGGGCGCGGAAGTCCCGCAGATAGGGGCCGAGCCGGGCGGGCGGCACCGCGCAGTCCTCCCAGCCGGGCCAGGCCTCCGTGCCGTCGGGCAGGCGCGTGGCCGTACCGCTCGCGTCCTCGCGGATGCGCCACAGGGCGCGCTGGGCCGCCGCGTCCGTCACCAGGAGGGAGTCGACGACGTCGGCCGCGCGGACGATCGCCTCCGCACGCGCGTGTGCCTCGGCCGTCGTCCGGCCACCGGTCTCCACGAACAGCCAGGCACCGCCCCTGGGCAGCCCGGCCGGCGAGCGCACCAGGTCGGCCGCCATGCCCTCCACCGTCAGCGGGCCCAACGGCAGGAGTCCGGCGGCGGCCTCGGCGGCACCGGACTCGTCGCCGTACGCCAGCACCGCGAGGGCCCGTGCGCGCGGGGCCTGCACCAGCCCTACGACCGCCTCGGTCAGGATGCCGAGGGTGCCCTCGGAGCCGCAGAAGGAGCGGGCGACGTCGGCGCCCTTCTCGGGCAGCAGGGCGTCCAGGGCGTAGCCGGAGATACGGCGGGGCAGTTCCGGAAAGCCCGTGCGCAGACGGGCCAGGTCGCCCTCGGCCAGGGCCCGCAGCCCGTCGGGAGCGCCGGCCCACTGCGTCCCGAGCCGCAGCCGCTGCCCGCGCGCGGTGAGGACGGACAGCTCCCGCACACTGTCCGCGGTGGTCCCCCAGGCGACCGAATGCGAGCCGCAGGAGTTGTTGCCGATCATTCCGCCTAGCGTGCACCGGCTGTGGGTGGACGGGTCGGGGCCGAAGCGCAGGCCGTGCGGGGCGGCGGCCTCCTGGAGGCGGTCGAGGACCAGGCCGGGCTGCACGACGGCCGTGCGCGTGCCCGGGTCCAGCTCCAGCAGCCCGTTCATGTGCCGGGTGAAGTCCAGGACCACGCCCGTGCCGGTCGCCTGCCCCGCGATCGACGTGCCGCCGCCGCGCGCCACCACCGGCACGCCGCGCGCCCGGCACACCTCCAGCACCGCCGCCACGTCGTCGGCGTCCCACGGGGCCACCACCCCCGCCGGGACACGCCGGTAGTTGGACGCGTCCATGGTCACGAGCGCCCGTGCGGTGACGTCGAAGCCGACCTCACCCCGGACGATCCCGCGCAGCTCCGTCTCCAGGCCCGAGAGATCCGTCATGCGTCCAGGATGCATCCGCTCACGCTCAGTCACCCGGACTTGTCCACAGCAGCACGCATATCGTCGTACAACTCCACAGGGTCCAGGGCTCGACGCTCTCGTCTCATCGGACGGACATGGTTCCGTCCCGTTTCGTCTAGCCGATACCCTCCGACCCGTGGCCGACATCCAGATTCCCGCTGACATCAAGCCCGCCGACGGACGTTTCGGCGCGGGCCCCTCCAAGGTGCGCACCCAGGCGCTCGACGCCCTGGCCGCCACCGGAAGCTCTCTGCTCGGCACCTCCCACCGCCAGGCCCCGGTCAAGAACCTCGTGGGCCAGGTCCGCGAAGGCATCAGCTCCCTGTTCTCCCTCCCCGAGGGTTACGAGGTCGTCCTCGGCAACGGCGGCTCCACCGCCTTCTGGGACATCGCCACCCACGGACTGATCGAGAACAAGTCCCAGCACCTCAGCTTCGGCGAGTTCTCCTCCAAGTTCGCCAAGGCCGCCAAGCTCGCCCCCTGGCTGGCCGAGCCGACGGTCGTCTCCACGGACCCGGGCACCCACCCCGAAGCACAGGCCGAGGCGGGCGTGGACGTCTACGCCCTCACCCACAACGAGACCTCCACCGGCGTCGCCATGCCCATCAAGCGCGTCGCCGGCGCCGACCAGGGCGCGCTCGTCCTGGTCGACGCCACCTCCGGTGCGGGCGGCCTCCCCGTCGACATCGCCGAGACGGACGTCTACTACTTCGCCCCGCAGAAGTCCTTCGCCTCCGACGGCGGCCTGTGGATCGGCGTCTTCTCGCCGGCCGCGATCGAGCGCGCCGAGCGCGTCCACGCCTCCGGCCGTCACGTCCCGGAGTTCTTCAGCCTCCCCACGGCGATCGACAACTCCCGCAAGAACCAGACGTACAACACCCCGGCGCTGGCCACCCTCTTCCTGCTGAACCAGCAGCTGGAGTGGCTCAACGGCCAGGGCGGCCTGGCCTTCTCCACCGGCCGTACCAAGGATTCCTCGACCCGCCTGTACAGCTGGGCGGAGGAATCCAAGTACGCCACCCCGTTCGTCACGGACCCGGCCAAGCGCTCTCAGGTCATCGGCACGATCGACTTCTCCGACGAGATCGACGCCGCCGCCGTCGCCAAGGTCCTGCGCGCGAACGGCATCGTGGACACCGAGCCCTACCGCAAGCTCGGCCGCAACCAGCTGCGCATCGCCATGTTCCCCGCGATCGACCCGGCGGACGTCGAGGCCCTGACCAAGTGCATCGACCACGTCATCGAGAAGCTCTGACCTCTCGGACGCAGCAGTGACAGGCATGAGGGCGCCCGGTGTCCGCACCGGGCGCCCTCGTGTTCCTCCGGCTCCGCGGCGAGGTGTTCAGCCCCGTCGCCGCAGCCGCCGCAGCCCGAAGACGGCCGCGGCCAGGACCGCGACGACGACCGCGCCGACCTTGAAACTCCCGCCGACCGTGGCGCTGCCGCCCGCCCGGGAGGCGGAACTGCCGCCCCCCGAGGGCGTCTTGCCCGACGACGCCCCGCCCGGCGCGTCCCTCGCCTCGACCGAACTGCCCGCGCCCTCGCTGCCGTACATCAGCTTGGTGCCGTCGGGAGAGTACGAGACGGACTCGCCCTGCCCCTGCAGGGGCACGTCGAGCCGCCCCTTGCGCTTGATGCTCCCGCCGTTCCAGTCGTAGTAGATGCCGCCGAAGTACCCCCGTACGGCGAGCTGCCGGCCGTTCGGTGAGATGGCCGCGTCGGTGGCCCAGAGGTCGACGGTGGCGACGGGCCTGAAGATGTTCGCGCCGGAGGCGGACAGCGTCGCGGGCCCCTCGTACAGATGCCCGCCGTCCTCGTTCTTGTCGATGATGTACACGCGCCCGGTCCGGGGATGGACGAGGAGCGACTCGGCGTTCCGGGGCCCGTTCGAGTACTTCACGACGTACTGGGTGGCCCTGACCGTCTGGTCCTTGAGCACCTTCGGCTCGGGCAGCCGGTAGATCCAGACGTACGGCCACTTGCCGCCGAGGTTGTCGCCGATGTCACCGACGTAGATCTGGTGGTCCGGCCCGATGGAGATGGCCTCGACGTCGCGGGGGGAGCCGATGCCGCGCAGGGTCAGCGTGGCGACGGTCTTGCCCGTCCTGCTGTCCACGGCGTAGATGTACGGCCCGTCGTCGCTGTCGTTGTGCGTCCAGTAGATGCCGGGGTGCAGGGTGGAGGCGGCCAGCCCGCTGGACTCGGTGATCCTCGGGTCCTTGATGGTGAACCCCTGGTCACCGGTACGGCGGCTGTCGGCGGCGGAGGCGGGCAGCGCGCAGGCACCCACGAGCAGGGCCCCGGCGAGCAGGGCGAACGGTCGACGCATGCATCAAGCGTGCCATTGCCTGCGGTGGTTCAGGGGGCGTGGCGGGCCTCACACCCCACACGCGCGCGTGATCGTCCATCATGAGCGGATGCTCAGGTTCATGCCCGTAGGTGACTCCATGACGATCGGGAGCGCGGGCGAACACACGTGGCGTTACCGGCTGTGGCGGCATCTGTCCGAGGCGGACGACGGCCCGTTCACCTTCGTCGGCCCGCGCGAGGAGCTGTACGACAAAACAACCGACGCACCGACGTCGTCCGCGTACGCCGAACCCGGCTTCCCCCGCGCCCATCTGGCCGGCTGGGGCGAGGGCTGGCTGCACATGGCCCCGCTGATCGGCGAGGCGGTGCGCGAGCACCGGGCCGACGTCCTGCTCGTCTCCCTCGGCCTGATCGACCTGGGGTTCTACACGAACGCCGAGCAGACGGCGGAGAACGTGCGGGCCTTCGTCGCGGCCGCCCGGGAAGCGAGGCCGCGCATCCGCATGGTCCTCCTCCCGGTGATCCCGAACATCCGCGCCCTCACGGACGCGCCCTTCGCCGAACAGGTGGACCGGTTCAACGTCCTGCTCGCGAAGGCGGTGGCCGACCTGGACGAGCCGCGCTCGCCGATCCTGCTCGCCTCGCCGCCGGAGTCGTACGACATCGACGCCGACACCTACGACGGGACGCATCCCAACGCGAGCGGGGAGCACCGGATCGCGGGGGCGTTCGCGGGGGCGATGTGGGAGGCGTGGGGGTTCGGACAGGCGTACGCGGCTGGAACAAGTTGACTTGATCCCGGCGCCTCCCGGTCACGGTGCGTATCGTTGAACCGCGCGGCTGCACTCGTGCGTGGGGCAGCCGGGGAGGAGCGCCACGATGACCGTCCTCGAAGACAGGATCGAGATGGCCGAAGAGAGCGGCGAGCTGACTCTGGACGGACTGTTCGAGTCGCTTGAGCGGACCACCCCCGAGGGATACAAGGTCGAGATCGTCGAGGGGACCGTCTACATGTCGCCGCAGCGGGACACCCACTGGGAAATCATCGCCGACCTCTACGAGCAGTTGCGCACCAAGTACCCCCGGAAACGGGTGAAGTCCGACGTCCGGATCGACTACCCGGGCCACCTCAACGGCTTCGCCACGGACGTGACGGTGATGGCCGAGGGCGCCGAGAAGACGGAGGGCGGCCACTGGCGTCACGAGGACGTCGAGTTCGTCGCCGAGGTCATCTCGAAGGGGACCGCCGCGAACGACTACGGGCCCAAGAAGACCGCATACGCCACAGCGGAGGTCCCGGTCTACGTCGTCGCCGACCCCTACCAGCGCCGGTGCCACGTCTACACCCAGCCCAAGGAGGGCGACTACGAGATCGAGACCACGGTGCCGTTCGGCAGCGACCTGGACCTCACCGACACGGTCGTCGGCCTCACCCTCAGCACCGACGAGTTCCCCCACGACTGAGGTGCTTGCCTAGAGTCCACTCCAAGCCGTTGGCTGGTGGACCATGAAGTACACACAGCTAGGACGCACGGGACTCAAGGTCGGCCGACTTGTCCTCGGCACCATGAACTTCGGCCCGCAGACCGATGAAGCCGACAGCCACGCGATCATGGACGCGGCACTGGACGCGGGCATCAACTTCTTCGACACCGCCAACGTGTACGGCTGGGGCGAGAACAAGGGCCGTACGGAATCGATCATCGGCAACTGGTTCGCCAAGGGCGGCGACCGCCGTGACAAGGTCGTGCTCGCCACCAAGGTGTACGGCAACATGGCCGCCGACGGCGACCCCTGGCCCAACCACGACAAGCTCTCCGCGCTCAACATCCGGCGGGCCGTCGACGCCAGCCTGAAGCGGCTGCAGACCGACCACATCGACGTGTACCAGTTCCATCACATCGACCGGAACACTCCCTTCGAGGAGATCTGGCAGGCCGTCGACGTACTGATCCAGCAGGGGAAGATCCTCTACGTCGGCTCCTCCAACTTCCCGGGCTACAAGATCGCCCAGGCCAACGAGATCGCCGCCCGCCGCGGCGGCACCATCGGGCTCGTCAGCGAGCAGTGCCTGTACAACCTGGCCGAGCGCCGTGCCGAGATGGAGGTCATCCCGGCCGCGCAGGACTACGGCCTCGGGGTCATCCCGTGGTCGCCGCTGCACGGCGGCCTGCTCGGCGGCGTGATCAAGAAGGAGGTGCAGGGCGGGCGCCGCGCCTCCGGCCGGGCCGCCGACACCCTCGCCGACCCCGCCTCCCGCGCGCAGATCCAGGCGTACGAGGACCTGCTCGACAAGCACGGCGTGGAGCCCGGCGAGGCCGCCCTGGCCTGGCTGCTCACCCGCCCCGGAGTGACCGGCCCGATCGTCGGCCCGCGCACGCCCGAGCAGCTGGCGTCCGCGCTGCGTGCGGTCGAGCTGGAGCTGGGCGAAGAACTGCTGGCCGGGCTGGACGAGATCTTCCCGGGCCCGGGCCCCTCCCCGGAGGCCTTCGCCTGGTAGCGCCCCGCCAGGGGCTCGGGGCGGTACCGACCTGCGGCCCTGCCGCGTGGGCGCGGCCGGCCACACACGGCCCGCAGCCGACGCACAGGCCGCAGTGCCCCAGCCCCGGCCCCGGCCATGACCGCCGGGGACCTACCTGAGCGCCGCCGACACGGCAACCACCACGAACATCAGCACAAGCACACCGGCCATGATCCGGTTCCGGGTTTTCGGTTCCACGTCCCCGAGCCTAACCGGCCCCGCCGAGTGCCCAGCGGTCGACCACCTCGTACCGGGGCTGCTCCCCGGGCACCCCGGACGTGGGCAGGTTGCTGCGGACCAGCGCCAGGTCGGCCACGGTCCAGGTCCGGCCGCTGAACTCGCCGAGCAGCTGCACATACGGCCGCACGTCCACCGCGTCCCGGCTGCGCGCCACCGTCAGGTGGGCCTTGTACCGCCGGTGCTCCCCCATCGGCACCCCCGCCCTGCGCGCCGCCGACTCCGCCCGGTCGGCCAGCAGGCGGAGGGTCTCCAGATCGCCGGCGGCGCCCGCCCACAGGGCCCGCCCGTGCCCGAACTGCCCGCCGCCCGAGAGGGCGAGGGAGAACCGCTCGGTGCGCCCGGCCGCGCGCGCCAGCCGGTCCGACAGGTCCGGTACGAGGTCGTCGCCGACCTCACCGTAGAAGGCGAGCGTGAAGTGCCAGCCGGGCCGGCCCGTCCAGCGCAGTCCGTCGGCGCCGGGCAGGCGGCGCAACCGGGCTACCTCGGCGGCGAGTTCGTCGATGACGTCCTCCGGGGGCAGTACCGCGGCGAAGAGTCTCATGCCGTCACCCTGGCAGGGAACGGGCCGGAACGCACAAAGCGGCTGCCCCGGGGCGCCCGGGCCGCAATGATCAGGTGCATGGAGAAAAACGGGAAGATCAGCATCAGAGAAGGCGGGCCCGACGACATCCCCGTGATACTCGGCATGTTCGACAGCGCCGTGGAGTGGCTGGTGGCGCAGGGGCGCACCCGGCAGTGGGGCACCACCCCCTGGTCGCAGAACCCGAGAGCGGTGGCCATGATCACCCGGTACGTCACCGAGGGCAGCCCGTACATCGCCGAGTACGACGGTGTCCCGGCGGCCACGCTCACGCTGACCGACGCGCCCGGTGAGTACCTGGAGGCGGCCGACGAGCCCGAGCGGTTCATCCACATCCTCGCCTCGGACCGCCGCTTCAAGGGCCTCGGCACGGGTGCCGCGCTCCTCGCCCGCGCGGCCGAGGAGACCCGCCGGTCCGGGATCTCGCTGCTGCGCGTCGACTGCTACGCGGGCGACGACGGCAAGCTGGTCGCCTTCTACGAGCGCAACGGCTTCATCCCGACCGAGTCCTTCACCGTCGGCGTGCCCGGGGACGACGCGTGGCCGGGGCAGGTACTGGCCCGGAGAGTGCTCTAGCGTCCTGCGGGCCGTGCGTGCCGCCCCGCGGCGGCCGTCCTCCGGGCCTCGCGCCGCGCACCGCGGCGGGCGCCCTCCGGGCCTCGCGCCCTGCCCCGTGGTGCCGGGTGGGGCTCAGGCCGCCGTGGCCAGCTGCTCCCGGTCCCGCGGGACGAACCGCACCCGCGGGTGGCCGTGGTACCAGCCCACCGACAGGCGCAGGCCGCCGATGCGGGCGAGGACCAGGCCGACGGAGGCGGCCGCGGCGACGGAGACGATGCCGCCGAGGGCGAAGCCGACCCGGGGGCCGTAGGTGTCGGTGACCCAGCCGACGACCGGGGCGCCGAGCGGCGTACCGCCCATGAACACCATCATGAACAGGGCCATCACCCGGCCGCGCATGGCCGGGTCGGTGGCCATCTGCACGGCGGTGTTGGCGGTGACGTTGACCGTCAGGCCGAAGATCCCGATCGGGACCATGAGCAGCGCGAACAGCCAGTACGACGGGGCCAGCGCGGCCACGGTCTCCAGCGTGCCGAAGGCCACCGCGGCGGCGATCAGGACGCGCAGCCGGGCGGTGCCGCGACGGGCCGCCAGCAGGGCGCCACCGAGGGAGCCGACGGCCATCAGCGTGTTGAAGAGGCTGTAGGCACCGGCGCCGGCGTGGAAGACGTCGTCGGCGTAGGCCGACAGCCACACCGGGAAGTTGAAGCCGAACGTGCCGATGAAGCCGACGAGGACGATCGGCCAGATCAGCTCCGGGCGGCCGGCGACATAGAGCAGACCCTCCCGCAGCTGGCCCTTGCCACGCGGCGCGCGGTCGACCACGTGCAGTTCGCGGGCGCGCATCAGCAGCAGGCCGGCGACGGGGGCGACGAAGGACAGGCCGTTGAAGAGGAACGCCCAGCCGGTGCCCACGCCCGTGATCATGAGGCCGGCGACGGCGGGGCCGACCAGGCGGGCGGACTGGAAGTTCGCGGAGTTCAGGCTGACCGCGTTCTGCAGCTGCTCGGGGCCGACCATCTCGGAGACGAAGGACTGCCGCGCCGGGTTGTCGATCACCGTGGCGATGCCGACGGCGAAGGCGGCGAGGTAGACGTGCCAGACCTGGACGTGGCCGGAGAGGGTGAGGAAGGCGAGCGCCAGGCCCGTGACGGCCATGGACGTCTGGGTGACGAGCAGCGTGGGCCGCTTGGGCAGCCGGTCGACGAGGACGCCGCCGTAGAGTCCGAACAGCAGCATCGGCAGGAACTGCAGGGCCGTCGTGATGCCGACGGCCGCGGAGGAACCGGTGAGGCTGAGTACGAGCCAGTCCTGGGCGATGCGCTGCATCCAGGTGCCCGTGTTGGAGACGACCTGTCCGACGAAGAACAGGCGGTAGTTCCTGATCCTCAGCGAGCTGAACATCGAGGACCTGCGGGATACGGGGGTAGTAGGTGTCGGTGCGGGGGCGGAAGGTGCTCCGGGTCCCGTACTCAAAGGGGTTCGCCTCCTCTTCTGGTTGCTCGTTCGCCCGCCGGGCGCTGTCGGCCGGTGTCGGCAGGCTCCTCGCGCGCAGCCCTCGGGGCTTTTGCGCGTACGTCCTCCCGGCACCGGCACGGCCCTTCGGCTCACTCGCGGTGCGACGGTTTCCTACAGGTGCGCGAGCTTCTCCAGCACGGGGGCGGCAGCGCGCAGCTTGGCCCACTCGTCCTCGTCGAGGCCCTCGACCAGGCCGGCCAGGAACGCATTGCGCTTGCGGCGGCTCTCCTCGAGCATCGCCTCGGCCTGTTCGGTCCTGGTGACGACCTTCTGGCGCCGGTCCTCGGGGTGCGGGTCCAGACGGACCAGGCCCTTGGCCTCGAGCAGCGCCACGATGCGGGTCATCGACGGCGGCTGGACGTGCTCCTTGCGGGCCAGCTCGCCCGGCGTGGCATGGCCGCAGCGGGAGAGGGTGCCGAGCACCGACATCTCGGTCGGGCTCAGCGACTCGTCGACCCGCTGGTGCTTGAGCCGACGGGACAGCCGCATCACGGAGGAGCGGAGGGCGTTCACGGCGGCAGCGTCGTCGCCATGGGTAAGGTCCGACATGTTCTTTAGAGTAACTCATTACTCTCTCTAAAGACCAGCGGGATACGGCCGCGTGCCCGTGACCCCGGCCACTGAACCGGGATATCACTCATTTGGGTGATCGAGAGGCGGAACGTGACACACCGGCCGGATCGGTGCCGCGACCCTCGTGTCCATGGGGACCAGCGTGTTCAGCCTGCGCATAGACGGGGAGCTGCTCGAACGGCTCCGCCACCACGCGGCGAAAAGAGGAATGAGCGTGCAGGACTATGTGGTCCGCACGCTCATTCGGGACGACTTCGACCAGCGGTTCCAGACCGCCGTCGAGGAGACGGAGAAGTTCTACGGGGTCACCTGAGTCACCTGGGGGCTCGGGTCGGCCCGGGGACGGCTCAGGTCAGCCCCAGGGCCGGCATCAGGTAGTAGAAGGCGAAGACCGCCGAGACGACGTACATCGGGACCGGGATCTCCCGCCCCCGCCCGGCGGCCAGGCGCAGGACCACGAAGGTGATGAAGCCCATGCCGATGCCGTTCGTGATCGAGTACGTGAACGGCATCATCAGCATGGTGACGAAGGCCGGGATCGCGATGGTGTAGTCCGCCCAGTCGATCTCCTTCACGGAGTTCGACAGGATCAGGAAGCCCACGGTGATCAGGGCCGGGGTGGCCGCCTGCGACGGGACCATCGTGGCGACCGGGGTGAGGAAGAGGGCCACCGCGAAGAGGGCGCCCGTGACGACGTTCGCGAAGCCGGTGCGCGCGCCCTCGCCGACGCCCGCCGTGGACTCCACGAACGCGGTGGTGGCCGAGGAGGAGCTGGCACCGCCCGCCGCGACCGCGAGACCGTCCACGAAGAGGACCTTGTTGATGCCCGGCATGTAGCCCTCGGCGTCGGTCAGCTTGGCCTCGTCGCTGACGCCCATGATCGTGCCCATCGCGTCGAAGAAGCACGACAGCAGGACGGTGAAGACGAAGAGGATCCCGGTCAGGATGCCGACCTCGGAGAAGCCGCCGAACAGGCTGACCTGGCCGATCAGGCCGAAGTCGGGGGTGGACACCGGGTTGCCCGGCCACTTCGGGACCGTCAGGCCCCAGGTGGTGACCGTGGCGACCGAGTTGATGATCAGCGCGAGGACCGTCATCCCGACGATGGAGATCAGGATCGCGCCCGGCACCTTGCGGACGATCAGGGCGAAGGTCAGCAGCGTGCCCAGGATGAAGATCAGCACCGGCCAGCCGTCGAGGTGCCCGTTGCCGCCGAGCTGGAGCGGCACGGTGGTCTGTGCGGCGTCCGGGATCCGGCTGACGAAGCCGGAGTCGACCAGGCCGATCAGCATGATGAACAGGCCGATACCGATGGAGATCGCCTTGCGCAGGCCGAACGGCACCGCGTTCATCACGCGCTCGCGCAGGCCCGTGGCGACCAGCAGCATGACCACGAAGCCGGCCAGCACGACCATGCCCATGGCGTCCGGCCAGGACATCCGGGGTGCCAGCTGGAGCGCGACGACCGAGTTCACGCCGAGACCGGCGGCGAGCGCGATCGGCACATTGCCGATGACACCCATCAGCAGCGTCGTGAAGGCCGCCGTCAGGGCGGTCGCCGTGACCAGCTGACCGTTGTCCAGGTGATGCCCGTACATGTCCTTCGCGCTACCGAGGATGATCGGGTTCAGCACGATGATGTACGCCATCGCGAAGAAGGTGGCGAAACCACCGCGGATCTCGCGGGCGACGGAGCTGCCGCGCTCGGAGATCTTGAAGTAGCGATCCAGGGCGCCGTAGGCGGGTTCGCCACCTGGCTGTTCAGGGGCGGGGACCTTGGCGGGAGCCGGGGTGGACATGCGGGACCTCATCACCGACGGGGTTCCCCCGAGCACCGTTGGAGTTTCATACGAGCAGAAGTGGTCAAAGACAAACGGTTTCAGTATGAACGTATGAACGCGAGATCGCTATCTCCGCGCGTAGACGTGCCAGACCCTTAAGCTGTGCCCCATGGCTAAGTGGACCCCCAAGCACGAGGCGCCGGAGCCCCTGGAAGGCCCCGTGGTCGCCACCATCACCGGCGGCACGATCGTGTGGTTCGTCCTCTTCCTCGTCCAGCTCCCCTTCTACGGCTGGTTCGCCGACCACGACCGCACCTGGTGGCTGTGGACCTGTCTGGCCGGCGGCGGGCTGGGCCTGATCGGCATCTGGTACGTCCGCAGGCGGGACGCGGCGATCAAGAGGGACGCTTCGCTGAAGGCGGCGGCGGCCGAATAACGCCGTGAGCTGAACAGCGCCCTGGGCTGAACAGCGCCGTGAGCTGAACAGCGCCCTGGGCTGAACAGCGTCGTGAGCTGAACAGCGCCGTCGGCCGGGCCGGCCCACCGGGGGCTCCGCCCCCCGGACCCCCGTCGCCCACCTGCGCACCCGACTCACTCGGCCTCAACCGCACCCCTCCAGCCCCGAACGCCCGCCTTCCAGCCGACCGAGTCGGGTGGGCGGGTGGGCAGACGGGCACGTACCGTCGATTGCATGACCCATATAGACGCGGGCGCCGAGCTGGACCCCGTGCATCCGGTCGCCCTGCCGGGCACGCCCTCGGCCGGTCTGAGCGGTGCCCAGGTCGCGGAGCGCATCGCGCGTGGGCAGGTCAACGACGTGCCGGTGCGTAGTAGCCGCTCCCTGGGCGAGATCGTCCGCGCGAACGTCTTCACCCGGTTCAACGCGATCATCGGCGTCCTGTGGCTGGTCATGCTGTTCGTCGCGCCGATCCAGGACAGCCTCTTCGGCTTCGTGATCCTCGCCAACACCGGCATAGGCATCGTGCAGGAGTGGCGCGCCAAGCAGACCCTCGACTCCCTCGCCGTGATCGGCGAGTCCCGGCCGACCGTCCGCCGCGACGGCAACGCCACCGAGGTGGCCACGAACGAGATCGTCCTGGACGACCTCATAGAAATAGGCCCCGGCGACAAGGTCGTCGTGGACGGGGTGTGCGCCGAGGCCGACGGCCTGGAGATCGACGAGTCGCTGCTCACCGGAGAGGCCGACCCCGTCGTCAAACACCCCGGCGACCAGGTGATGTCCGGCAGCTTCGTGGTCGCGGGCGGCGGCGCGTTCCAGGCCACCAAGGTGGGCCGGGAGGCGTACGCCGCCCAGCTCGCCGAGGAGGCCTCACGCTTCACGCTCGTCCACTCCGAGCTGCGCAGCGGCATCTCCACGATCCTCAAGTACGTGACGTGGATGATGGTCCCGGCCGCGATCGGCCTGGTCGTCACCCAGCTCGTCGTCAAGAACAACGACCTGAAGGACGCGATCGCCCGCACGGTCGGCGGCATCGTCCCGATGGTCCCCGAGGGGCTGGTGCTCCTCACCTCCGTCGCCTTCGCGATCGGCGTCATCCGGCTGGGCCGCAAACAGTGCCTGGTGCAGGAGCTGCCGGCCATCGAGGGACTCGCCCGTGTCGACACCGTCTGCCTGGACAAGACCGGCACGCTCACCGAGGGCGGCATGGACGTCACCGACCTCAGGATGCTGGACGGGGCCGACGAGACGTACGTACGCAGGGCGCTCGGTGCGCTCGGCGAGTCCGACCCGCGGCCCAACGCCTCCCTCCAGGCGATCATCGACGCCTACCCGGACAGCGAGGAGTGGCGCTGCATCGAGTCGCTGCCGTTCTCCTCGGCCCGCAAGTACAGCGGTGCCGCCTTCAGCGAGGGCGACGGCGAGGCCAGCACCTGGCTGCTGGGCGCCCCCGACGTGCTCCTGGGCGCCGACGACCCGGCCCTGGCCGAAACCGGTCGTCTCAACGAACAGGGGCTTCGGGTTCTGCTCCTGGCCCGTGCCACCCGCGACCTGGACGACCCCGAACCGGCCCGCGGCGCCCGCCCCACCGCCCTGGTGGTGCTGGAGCAGCGGTTGCGGCCCGACGCCGCCGACACCCTGCGCTACTTCGCCGAGCAGAAGGTGCGCGCCAAGGTCATCTCCGGTGACAACGCGGTGTCCGTGGGCGCGGTCGCCGCCAAGCTGGGCCTGTCCGGTACGGCGGTGGACGCGCGCCGGCTGCCCGCCGACCGTGAGGGCATGGCGGGCGCGCTGGACGAGGGGACCGTGTTCGGGCGGGTCACCCCGCAGCAGAAGCGGGACATGGTCGGCGCGCTGCAGTCCAGTGGGCACACGGTCGCGATGACCGGCGACGGTGTGAACGACGTCCTCGCCCTCAAGGACGCCGACATCGGTGTCTCGATGGGCTCGGGGTCGGAGGCGACCCGTGCGGTCGCGCAGATCGTCCTGCTGAACAACAGCTTCGCCACGCTGCCCTCGGTGGTCGCCGAGGGCCGCCGGGTCATCGGCAACATCACGCGGGTGGCGACGCTGTTCCTGGTCAAGACGGTCTACTCGGTGCTGCTGGCGCTGCTGGTGGTGTGCTGGCAGGTCGAATACCCCTTCCTGCCACGCCACCTGACCCTGCTGTCCACCCTCACCATCGGCGTCCCGGCCTTCTTCCTGGCGCTTGCGCCCAACAGGGAGCGGGCCAGGCCGCACTTCGTGCGCACGGTGATGCGCTACTCGATCCCGGGCGGGGTGGTGGCCGGAGCGGCGACCTTCGTGACGTACCTGGTCGCCCGGCACTACTACACGGGGCCGGGTTCCCTGGACGCGGAGACCAGTGCGGCGACCCTGACCCTGTTCCTGATCTCCATGTGGGTCCTGGTGATCATCGCCCGCCCCTACACCTGGTGGCGCGTCCTGCTGGTGGCCTCGATGGGCGTGGCGTTCGTGTTCGTTCTCGCCGTACCGGCCCTGCAGACCTTCTTCGCGCTGAAGCTGGTCGGCGTGGCGATGCCGTGGACGGCGGTCGGCATCGCGGTGGTGGCGGCGATCGTTCTGGAGTACCTCTGGAGATGGGTCGACCGCCGCTTTCCGGCGTGAGGGCCGGGGACGAACAAGGCGGCCGCGCCACCGGTACGGTTCCGGTGGCGCGGCCGTCTGTCGTGCGGGACGGGCTTACTGCACGTCGACGTAGTCGCCCGCGGCGCTGACCGCCGACGTCGTCGACACGCCCGCGAAGCTGTAGCGGTAGTAGCCGTCGGAGCCGGCCGTGACCGTGGTCTTCAGAGCGCCCGTGGAGGACGTCGTGAGCGTCTTGACGGTGCTGTAGGTGCTGGTGCCCGCCTTGCGGAACTGGAGCTTGACGGACTGGCCGCCGAACGCGGTGTACGTGCCGTGCTGCCAGTCGGCACGGGTCAGCTTCCCGGTGATCGTGAGGGTCGCGCCCTTCTTGACCGGCTCGGGGGTGGCGTCGGCGGTGAGCTTGGCGGCGCGGCGGACCGGGATGGTGCCCAGGTCGCTCTGCCACTTCTGGGTGTTGGCCTTGGTGTCGAAGGCGACACCGCCCGTCTTCCACGTGCCGGCGTCCGAGTTGTACAGCTCGTTCGCGGGGAGGGTGATCGTGGCCGAGCAGTTCAGCGTGGTGGAGCTGACCTTGGTGCAGGTGCCCGGGTCGTCGCTGACGACCTGCGTGTCGGCGTCCTGGGCCGAGGTGCCGCGGTAGAGCACCGGGCCGGTCAGGATGTTGGTCATGGAGACGGTGGAGGGGTGCGTCACGGTGTAGGTCGCCTTGACCTTGGCCGTGGACGTCGCGCCGAGGGTGACGGCCGTACCGCTGTTCACCTTCATGTTCGAGAAGGTGACGTTCGGCGCCGCGGCGGCGGCGTGCGCGGCCGGGACGGCGAAGGCGGAGAGGGCCAGGGCGCCGGAGACGGCGGCCACGGTGGCACGAATGCGCATGTGTTCCCCTGGAGGGAGAAGTGATGGTGGAGTCGGTTGACTCACGCGATCAGATCCGTGAGGGGCGTGACTGGTTGTACGTCAGAAACGATTTCCGGCCGGATTTTGATCGCGCATTGCCAGTCCATGACACAAGTGAGAAGAGAGGTTCCGGACCCGGAGGGGACATGCTCCGGGTCCGGATCCGTACCGCCCGTTTCGCCTACTTCACGTCGACGAAGTCACCCGTGGCGTTGACCGCCGGGGTGGTCGAGGTGCCCGCGAAGCTGTAGCGGAAGTAGCCGTCGACCGTGGCCTTGACCGTCGTCCTCAGGTTGCCCGTGGAGTCCGACTTGACGGTCTTCAGCGTGGTGTAGGTGCTGGAGCCCTTCTTGCGGAACTGCAGCTTCACCGCCTGGCCGGTGTAGCCGTGGTACTGGTGGTCCTCCCAGTTGGCCCGGGACAGCTTGCCGGCGACCGTGATGGTCCTGCCCTTCTGGACCGGCTCCGGGGAGGCGTTGACCGTCAGCCTGGAGTTGCGCTGCACCAGGGTCGAGCCGAGGCCGAACTGGATGGCGCTCTTCTCGCTGTCGACGTCGACCGCGAGCGCGGCGGCGTGCCAGGTGCCGGCCTCGGAGTTCCGGAGCCCCGAGCTGAACTCGCCCTTGGGGTAGATGTCGATCGGCCCCTTGCAGGAGGCGGTGGTCGCCGTCACCTTGACGCAGCTCGCCGGCGCGTCGCCGCCCAGGACGTTGTCCGGGTCGTCGGAGGAGCCGCGGTAGAGCACCGGGCCGGTGAGGAAGGTGTCGGCGGTGATGTCGACGTCGGCACCGTGGGTCAGCGTGTAGGTGACGAACGTGTTGACGTGGGCGGACGTGCCGACCTTGATCGCCTTGACCATCTTGAAGTCGGAGAAGGAGACGTCCAGGTCGCCCACCGGAGCGGAGGTGGCGGTGAACGCGGTCCTGCCGGAGGCGGAGTGCGAGAGCACCTTCGCGACCTCGGTGCGGTAGGACGGGCCGGCGTCGGCGGCCTGCGCGGCCGGCACGACGAAGGCGGAGAGAGCCAGGGCGCCGGAGACGGCGGCCACAGTGGCACGAATGCGCATGTGTTCCCCTGAAGGGAGAAGAGTGGGCACGAGGCCCAGGTGATCGTGGAGTCTGTTGACTCGACGGTGAGACCCGCGAAGAAGGTTGATGGTTGTACGAGTGTTCCGACGAATCCGCCCCCGGAACACCCGTACGCTCACACCCTGACTACGCCGCGCCCTACTGCACGTCGACGAAGTCGCCCGCGGCGCTGACCGCCGGGGTGCCGGCGTCGCCCACGAAGGAGAAGCGGTAGTAACCGTCCGCCGTCGCGGTGGTCGTGGTCCTCAGGTTGCCCCTGGAGTCCGCCTTGACGGTCTTCAGGGTGGTGTAGCTGCTGGAGTCCTTCATGCGGAACTGCAGCTTCACCGACTGCGAGCCGTAGCCGGAGTACGTGGCCGCGTCCCAGTTGGCCCGGGTCAGGGCGCCGGTGACGGTGAGGGTCCTGCCCTTCTTCACCGGCTCCGGGGCGGCGTTGACCGTCAGCTTGGACAGGCGCTGGGCCCGGAAGGTCTTGACGGCGTCCTTCTGGACGTAGTTGTTGTCGTTGGCCTGGGCGATCGCCCAGACCTTCCACGTGCCGGCCACCTTGTTGATGAGGTTGGAGCCGGCCTTCAGCGTGTAGGTCGCGGTACAGGTCGACTTGGTGGCGCTGACCTTGGTGCACCTGGAGCGGTGGTCGCTCGTGTTGGCGACCGCACCGCTGTCGGCGTGGTCGAGGTCCGAGCCGTGGAACAGGACGGCCTGCCCCCACTTGACGCCCGAGTTGTCCGTGACGGTGAAGGACACGGAGAAGGTCTTGCTCCCGGTCGCGCCGACGACGACGGACTTGCCGCCGTTCACCACGACGTTCGAGATCTTGGTGTCGCCGTGGGCCTCGTCGGCGTGGGCAGCCGGAATGGCGAAGGCGGACAGGGCCACGGCGCCGGAGACGGCGGCCACGGTGGCACGAATGCGCATGTATTCCCCTGGGTGAAGCTGGATGGACACAGGGTCCGAGTGATCACGGGAGCCGGTCCGGCTCCCATGATCAGATCCCCGAGATGGATCAATGGTTGTACAGACGTTCGGATCAATCCAGCCAATTACGCATCCCTGACGGCGATGCCGGAGATGCCGGAGATGCCGGGGCCCCGGAGATGCAGGACATCCCCCGAGATGCCGGAGATACCGAGACGCCGGACCTATCGCACGTCGAACGAAGTCACCCGTGGCGTTGACCGCCGCGGTGGACGAGTTGCCCGCGAAGGAGAAGCCGTAGTCGCCGTCGACCGTGGCCTTGGTCGTGGTCTTCAGGTTGCCCCTGGAGTCCGCCTTGACCGACTTCAAGGAACCGGACTTCTCCTTGTGAGAGTCGTCGAGATCAGTCGAACCAGCGGTCCCGCGCCAACTCCTCGGCGCGCGACGGGTCTTCGAGCAGCGCCGCCACCTCGAAGCGGCGCGGCCACTGGCCCGCCGCCCACGCCAGGCCCGCTGCGACGCCCTCCAGGGTGGCCGCGTGCAGAACGCCGTCGTCGGTCAGCCGCCAGTCGATCTCCACGCCGTCCACGACCAGTTCCTCGTGCTCGACATAGGTGTCCGGGGTGCGCGGACCGAGCAGCACCCGCACCGACTCCGGTACGTCGTGCTCGGCGCCCTCGGAGTGCACCTCGCCGGTGACGGACTCGCTCAGTCGCCGCACCTGGAACAGCTCGGCCAGCTCGGCGGCCCGGGACGGCCGGACGGGCAGCAGCGGGACACCGGAGGTGAACGGCAGCAGGTCCGGCGAGTCGACCACCACGGCACGGGAGGCGTCCACGACCGTCTCACCGCCGTCGACCACGGCCCTCAGGTCCTCCGGCAGGGTCACCTGCTCCGGGTCCGTCTCGGCCAGCGCGCCGTACAGTCCGTGCAGCTGGGCCGGGGTGACGGACCGTTCGGGGTCGGCAAGGCGGTCCAGCAGTTCGGCGGCGCCGCCGGGCTCGTCCAGCAGGGCGGCCACCGAGGTCCGCACGCCCAGTGCGCGCAGCACCTGTTCGTCCTCGAATCCGGTGGCGTCCGCCTCCTCGTACAGGCCGCGCAGGAGCGGGTCCCCGCCGGCCGCGAGCAGACCGGCGGGCCGGCGCCCGTCCAGGACGGGATGCCCGCGCAGCCACCACGCGGTGTACGGCCGTACGGCCTCGTGGGTGCCGTCGGGCAGCAGGATGCGCACCGGCTGGGTGAGCGCGTCGCGCAGCGGCGGCCGGGCCAGCAGGGCGAGCGCCTCGGGCCAGTGGTCGTCGTCCACCAGGTCGAGGTCGCGCACGGCGACGAGCTCGGTGGCGACCGGGGGCACCGGGCTGTCCGGGAAGCGGTCGAGGATGTCCTCGCACCACACGTCCACGGCATCCAGCAGACCCGCGTCGTCGGGCTCGGCGAAGTCGCCCTCGCGGGGCTCCAGTTCGTCCGGGTCGAGGACGACGTCGGTGGCGCGGACGAGCGCGAAGTCCGCGAGAACCCCGCAGGCGGTGAGAGGCTGCTCGCCCCACTTGGCCGCCATCTCGCCGTCCACCGCGGCCAGTTCGTCCTGGCGGATCACCCGGGCGAAGGCACTGCCGGGAAAGACCAGCTCACCCGCCGGAGCAAGCTCGCCGTCCTCGTCGGGCAGGGCGAGAGCGCCCAGCCACGGCTCGTCACCGGGCTCCAGACCCGCGTCCCGCACCAGGGCGAGGACGGTCTCGGCCAGCTCCTCCGCGTCCGGGGCGTCCTCCTCCCACAGCGCCCCGCCCTCGTCCTCCAGCGAGGCGGCCACGGCGGCCCGCACCTGCGGGGTGGTCAGCACCGCGCGCGGGGTCGCGGGCAGCGCGCCCAGCTTCTCCAGCAGCGGGTGGGTGGCGTCCTCGTGGGCGACCTTCAGCCCGAGCCGGCCGAGCACGTCGGGGTGGACGAGGGCCGCGTCCGGGGTGGGCAGCAGGACCTGCCGAGGGCCGATGGTGGTACGGCCGTCCGCGAGCGGCACCGGAAGCCCGGAGAGCCGGTCGGGGTCGACGCCGGCGAGGCTGTCGTAGAGCCGCCACCACCAGTCGGGGTCCTTCTCCAGACCGGCGAGCCGGTCGACGGCGTCGGCGAGCGAGAGCCGGGCGACCCCGAGGGTGCGCAGCTCCACCCGGCGTTCGAGCCCGGCGGGAAGCAGCGTCGGCAGCACCTCGGCGAGCACCCGTACGGTGTCCGCGCCCGCGCCCTCCACCACTTCGGCGTCCCGCGGCCGCAGCACCTCCGGAAGCTCGTCGTCGCCCTTGGAGTCGAGGGCCGGCGGCAGGAAGGCGGTCCGCGGCAGCCGCTCCAGGATCGCCTGGCGCAGCGCGCCGTCCAGCTCGCCCTTGCCCAGCGGCCCCGGTACGAGGTCGATGACGCCCTCGCTCACCGGACGCCACTCGGCGAGCAGCCCGGTGTAGGCGTCGGCCGCCCGCTGCACCAGGAAGTCGGTCAGCGGACCCGGTGCCGGGTGCCGGCGGGTGGTGTCCAGCGGGAAGGAGGCGATCAGGAGGGCGGGGACGCCGAGGGGCTCGTCGCTCGGCGTGGGTGCGTGCACGACGGCGGTGGTCCGCGGCCGCGCCGGGCGGCCGTCCGCGTCCTCCGGCACCGCCCAGGTCAGCGACCAGTGCGGGCGCAGCCGCTCCTCGACCGGCCGGTCGACGAGCAGGTCCGCCGTGAGCGGCCCGTGCGCGGAGACGGTACGCCAGCGGGTGACCCCGTTCCGCGAGTCCTCCACGACGGTGACGGCGCCCTCGCTGCGGCGCCGAAGGGTGCGCGGCTCCTGGTCCGCCACCTCCACCACGACCTCCTCCAGCCCGGGCAGGGCGAGGAGCAGCGCGTCGTCGACGGCGGTGAGGAGACGCTCGGCGAGGTCGGCGGCGGCCGTGTCCCGCAGCGGCAGGATGACGGCGGTGTCGTACGGGTCCGGGGCGGATCCCTCGGCGGCGAACGGGAGCCGCAGGAGCGGTACGTGCCCGTCCCGGCGCCGGATCTCGTCCCCGAGACCGGGGCTGTGCCGGGCGGTCTCGGCGGCCAGTTCCCGCGCCTCGGCCAGCGCCCAGCGGACCCCGCCGTGCCGGCCGACGAGCGCGGGCTCGTCCGTGACGGCGATGACGGCGGCGAAGCCGACACCGAACCGGCCGACGGCACCATGCGTGTCCTGTACGTCCCTCTTGGCCGAGGCGCGCAGGGTGGACAGCGACTCGACACCGGCCGCGTCCAGCGGGGCACCGGTGTTCGCCGCGACCAGCACGCCGTCGCGGAGGGTGAGACGGAGCCGGCCCGGCACCTTCGCCCGGGCGGCGGCATCGGCGGCGTTCTGGGCCAGCTCCACCACGAGCCGGTCCCGGTAGCCGCCGAGGACCAGGTCCTCCTCGGCGTTGGCGTCCTCACGGAACCGGGCGGGGCTGGTGGCCCAGGCGTCGAGGACACCGCGGCGCAGACGGGCGGTGCCGAAGGGGTCGGCGCCCTCGGCGGCCGGCCGCACGTACTTGCTCACGTTCACTCTCCTCGTCGACGTGAGGATGACCGTACAGCGCGGGCGGCCGGTGGACCGAAGGGAGAGGTCAGGACGGTGCGGGTCGGTGCCCGGCGGCGTGAGCCGGGAACTCCGTCCAGGTGACGGGCGCGAGCCCGAGGACGGCTCCGCCGGTCTGCTCGGAGCCGCGGACGTGGAGGGTTTCGGGGGCGGGGGCCATCTCCCCGCAGGAGTCGCCCTGGGGGCCACTGCTGTAGCTCGAAGGGGCGGCCGTGGAAAGCGCCGTCGGAACGCCCCGCCGCCGCGCCGCCGCGCCCCCTGCCCGTACGCACCGTCACGACAGACCGGACACCACCGGCCAACCCCGGACAGTGACTGTGCACATCTGCTTCGCCACTGTTCGCCGTACGCATGCACGGCCACGCCGAGTGATGTGAACGGGGAAATCTCCACTCACATCCCCGACTTCTGCGTGCGTCTGTCCCCCACGCCCCGCGGCGCCCGCCTCGCCCGGCTCCTCGCCTGCGAGCAACTGCACTCCCGGGGGCCGCCGTTGGAAGCGGCCGTGACGGGAGACGGTGTGGGCGGAGATCGGCCTCGCACCGGAACCCGGGAATCCGTGCTGCGGGAGAGTGCGGGCGCGCACGGTCAGCGGGACCGGCGGGTGTTGAGCCGGGCCGCCTGGCGGGTCAGGTGGTCGCGCTCGGCGAGGTCGGGTGCCCTGCGGGCCGCCTCGGCGTACAGCCGTGCCGCCGTCACCAGGTCGCCGTCGCGCTCGTGGAGGTATGCGGCCACCGCGGTGTGGCGGGGCAGCGAAGGGTCCAGCTCCGCGAGTGCCGCCAGCCCGGCGCGCGGTCCGTCCGCCTCTCCGACGGCCACCGCGCGGTTGAGCCGGACGACCGGGCTGTCGTTCAGGCGCGCCAACTCGTCGTACCACTCCACGATCTGCACCCAGTCGGTCTCCTCGGCGGTGGGCGCATCCGCGTGGAGAGCCGCGACGGCGGCCTGGGCCTGGAAATCGCCGAGCCGGTCGCGGGCGAGAGCCGCCTGCAGGATCCCGACGCCCTCGGCGATCAGCTTCGTGTCCCACCGGCCGCGGTCCTGCTCGGCGAGCGGCACCAGGCTGCCGTCGGGCGCGGTCCGGGCGGCGCGCCGGGCATGGTGGAGCAGCATGAGCGCGAGCAGCCCCGCCACCTCGGGGTGGTCGACCCGGGCCGCGAGCTGCCGGGCGAGCCGGATGGCCTCGGCGGCGAGGTCGACGTCGCCGGAGTAGCCCTCGTTGAAGACCAGGTAGAGGACGCGCAGCACGGTGGCGACATCGCCGGGCCGGTCGAACCGCACGTCGGAGACGGTGCGTTTGGCCCGGCTGATGCGCTGCGCCATGGTCGCCTCGGGCACCAGGTAGGCCCGGGCGATCTGACGGGTGGTCAGACCGCCGACGGCGCGCAGCGTGAGCGCCACCGCGGACGCCGGCGTCAGCGACGGGTGGGCGCACAGGAAGTAGAGCTGGAGGGTGTCGTCCACCGCGGGCGCGGGCCCGGGCGCCGGCTCCTCGTCCACGAGGTCCTCGCGCCGACGGCGGGCGGCGTCCGACCGGGTCGCGTCGAGGAACCGGCGCCAGGCCACCGTGACCAGCCAGCCCTTCGCGTCCCGCGGCGGATCGGCCGGCCAGACCCGGATCGCCTCGACCAGCGCGTCCTGCACGGCGTCCTCGGCCGCCGCGAAGTCTGCTCCGCGGCGGACGAGAATGGCGAGCACGCCGGGCGTGAGGCTCCTGAGCAGGGCCTCGTCCATCGGTGAGGTCACTCCGTGATGGTGGGCGGCGCGGCCAGGAACGGGCGCACCTCCAGCCACTCGTGGATCGGCTTCCCGCCCGCCCCGGGAGCGGCCGACAGTTCCCCGGCCAGCTCGACGGCACGCTCGTAGGAGTCGACGTCGATCACCATCCAGCCGGCGATGAGGTCCTTGGTCTCGGCGAACGGGCCGTCGGTGACCGGCGGGCGCCCCTCACCGTCGTACCGGACCCACGCCCCCTCGGCCGCGAGCGCCTGACCGTCGACGAACTCTCCGGACTTCTCCAGCCGGGCCGCGAAGTCGTGCATGTACTGCATGTGCGCCGAGATCTCCTCCGGCGTCCACTGGTCCATGCACACGTCGTTGACCGGAGCCGGAGCGCCGCGGTAGTGCTTGAGCAGCAGGTACTTGGCCATGGTGGTTCTCCTCGGTGCTGGTGCGACCCATTGTCGTCGCGTTCACCCCGGGGACGGAGCCGGTCACGGGATTCTCGACATCGCCGCCAAGAATTTTTTCCGGCCCCTCGCGCAAGCGCCCAGAAGCACCCGGAAGCCACCAGAAGTACCCGGTTGCGCCTGGATGCATCTGGATGCGCTGGATGCGCTGAGTGCGGCGGCTCGGGAACACGCACGACCGGATGCGCGGCTCCCGCCCGACCCGGACAGCGAGGCCCAGGCCGCCCGGCGCGCCCGCGCACCGGGCGGCGCTACGAGTGGCCCAGCTCCGCCGTCTCCGCGTCGCCCGGCTCGGGCACCGAGCCCGAATCGCGGGACGGGCGGAGGGGGAAGGCGTCGACCTTCATCTCGTCGATCACCGGCGGGGCCGGCTGGGGCGGCTTCGGCATGACCGCCGCCTCCGAGTGGCCGCCGCAGCCGTACGACAGGGAGACCACACGGCCGTCGGCCGGGGAGAACTCGTTCGCGCAGACGCCGAAGGCCTGGCCGAGCGAACCGCCGATCGGGGAGAGGAAACCGCAGGTCATACACGTCGCCGGGGCCGCCTGGGCCATCGGTGTCTTGGAGCCGAACGCCTCCTCCCAGCGGTCGGCGGCGGTGTGCAGGCCGTAGCGGGACAGGACCCGGGCGCGGCGCATGCCCAGTTCCTCGGCCAGCGCGGCGATCGAGCCACGCATGGGGGCCGTCGGCTGGACGGCCGGGGTGCCCGGGGTGACGTCCGCGTCCTCGGCCTCCGCCAGTTCCGCCATGTCCTCGGACACGACCGAGTTCGACGGGGGCTGCTCGTCGCCCGTGTAGCCCGGTTCCAGGCGCAGATCCTCCTGGTCGGTGGGGAGCAGATCGCCGGGGCCGAGGTCGCCGGGGCGCAGGCGCTCGCTCCAGGGGACCCACTCGGGGGCGAGGAGGGCGTCCGAGCCCGGGAGGAGGACCACCTCGTCCAGGGTCACGATCTTCGCGCGGGAGGCGCGGGCCACGGTCGCCGCCCAGCGCCAGCCGCGGTAGCCCAGCTCCTTGCACTCGAAGAAGTGCGTGACAACACGGTCGCCCTCCGAAACCAGGCCCACGTGCTCACCCACCACGCCGGGGGCGGCCGCCTCCTCGGCGGCGGCGCGGGCGAGGTCGACGGCCTCGGCGCACAGGCGGTCGGGGGTGCGGCTTCGCGTTGTCGCTGCGCTCACAGGTATCGCTTCTCTCCTACGCCGTCTCTGAGTGCGGCTGCCTCCGGCGGTGGAGCGGACGGAGCGGACCTGGGGACCGCATCGACGTCTGCACTCCGATCGCGCTCGGGCGCACCTCTGCCATCTATTGTGCTTGATGGCTGGCTGAGATACGCACGCTACCCCGTCGTCGGTGGTCGGGGACAGTCCGCCGCTTCGCGGCGATGTTTCCCACCCACCCACTCGACTCGGCCTACCGGGAAGTTGCCCCGGCGTCACGGGCCCCGCCACCGGGAAGCGACCCCCGTGCCCGGGCCCCGAAAGCCGAAGAGCGTCCCTGCGTTTTGTCCCCCAACGTCGAGAAACGCCCAGTGCCTCCCCCCTAGCACCGGAAAACACCCCGTATCCGGCCCGCGCCGCCGCCGGAAAACGCACCGCAGCCTCACCCCCCGACGCCGAGAAACACCCCCGCCCCTCGTCCCCGGTCTCCGAGGGACAGCCCCGGTGGTGCGGGGTGTCGGCGGTCAAGGAGAAACTCCTCTGCGGGGCTTGCTCCCGACTCGCTTGGGTTCAAACCGCACTATCGGGCGGTGTCTCGGGGCACTATGAACCACGTGGCAGGCGCGGACAGGGGGAGCGTTCGGGGCGGCGGTTCGGGTCGGGTCGGTGGGGCCGTCCGCTCGGTCGGCCGTGCCCTGCACTTCCCCGTGACCGGCACCGCGCGCGGGATCCGGAAAGCCACCCACGCCCATGGCGCCGGCGAGTCGGGGCTGGGCAAACTGATCGAGCTGCACGCGGTGAACGGCGCCGGTGACGTCATGATCACCGTCGCCCTGGCCTCGACCGTCTTCTTCTCCGTGCCGACCGACGAGGCGCGCGGGCGCGTCGCGCTGTATCTCGCCATCACCATGGCCCCCTTCACCGTCCTCGCCCCCGTCATCGGCCCCCTCCTCGACCGGCTGCCGCACGGGCGACGGGCCGCAATGGCCGGGGCGATGCTCGCCCGGGCCCTGCTCGCGCTGATCATCTCGGGAGCCGTGGCCAGCGGCAGTCTGGAGCTGTATCCCGCCGCGCTCGGGGTGCTCGTGGCGTCGAAGGCGTACGGGGTGGTGCGCAGTGCCGTCGTGCCGCGGCTGCTGCCTCCCCGGTTCTCCCTGGTGAAGGCCAATTCCCGGGTCACTCTCGCGGGGCTCCTGGCCACCGGTGTGGCCGCGCCGATCGGGGCGGGGCTGCACACCGTCGGGGATCCCTGGCCGCTGTACGGCGCCTTCGTGATCTTCGTTGCAGGGACGTTCCTGTCGTTCTCGCTGCCGCCCAAGGTGGACTCCGCCAAGGGCGAGGCCCGGGCCCTGCTCGCGGCCGACGAGGAGCATCTGCACGGGCCGCACCGCAAGGAACAGGCCAAGCGGCCCGGGCTGCGCACGGTCGGGCCGGCCGTCACCCACGCCCTCGGCGCCAACGCGGCCCTGCGCTGCCTGTCCGGCTTCCTGATCTTCTTCCTCGCCTTCCTGCTGCGCGAGCACCCGCTGGCCGGGCAGAGCGCCGCGGTCTCGCTGGGGATCGTGGGCGTGGCGGCGGGCGCGGGCAACGCGCTGGGCACGGCCGTCGGCGCCTGGCTGAAATCCAGGGCGCCGGAGATCATCATCGTGACCGTGGTGGCGGTGGCCCTCGGGACCGCGATCGTGGCCGCGCTGTTCTTCGGGACCGTCCTCGTGGCCTGCCTGGCCGCCGTCGCCGGGTTCGCGCAGGCGCTGGCCAAGCTGTCCCTGGACGCGCTGATCCAGCGCGACGTGCCCGAGCTGGTGCGGACGTCGGCCTTCGCCCGGTCGGAGACACTGCTGCAGATGGCGTGGGTGTTCGGCGGCGCGGTCGGGATCGTGATGCCGCTCAACGGCACTCTGGGGCTGGTGGTCGCCGCGGCGATGGTGGCCGCCGGGTGGCTGGCCACGCTGCGCGGACTGCTCTCCTCGGCGCGGCACGGAACCAGGCCGCGGGCGCGAGTGGCGTAACGAACCGGGCACGCCGCACCCCACATGGGCGGACGGCTCCGGGTGCCCGATAGCCTTCGGCCATGACCACGCTGCAATCCGTTGTGCGACGCCGCCGCGCCGTCGCCGTCGCCGGCGCCGTTTCCGCCGGACTGCTCGTCCTGTCTGCCTGCGAGAAGCCGACGCCCGTCGCGACGATCACCGTCGGCCGAAACTCGGTCAACTCCGAGGCGATCTGCTACAACGACGGCAAGGCGCTGGACGCCAAGTCGCTCGCGAAGTGCGCCAAGAAGGCCGGCGACATCAAGTCGATCAAGGTGGATCCGGACCAGACCGTCCGTGTCGGGGTCGACCCGAAGATCGCGGACTCCGGCTGGTTCCTCCTCGTGAACGGCCGCCAGTTCACGGACAAGAGCACCAAGACCTACACCACCATCCCGGGCAGCGCGTTCTTCAACGCCCAGTACGGCACCCAGGGCGACACGAACACGCTCTCCATCCAGATGGGCCAGTCCCCGGCCAAGGGCCTGTGGTCCTTCAAGCTGAACAAGGCCTGATCACGCCTTCCGTACGCACCCTCGTAGCCACCGCGGTCCCGGCCGAACGGGACGCGGTGGCACGGGCGTTTCCGGGCGCGGGCGAGGCGATACGGCTGCTGGGCGATCGGCGGTCTCCCGAGGTTCCCGCGGCTTCCGAGAACTCGGAGGTCCGGCAGGCGCCGGAAGTCCCGGAAGTACCGGGAGGCCCGGAAGTCCCGGGAGGTCCGGGACATCCAAGAGGTCCGCGTGGCCCCGGCGCCACTGACCTCCCCGGGGTCCCTGGGGTCCCCGGTGCCCTCGGGGTCCCTGGTGTCCTCAAGGTCCTCGGGCTCTCCGTGGTGCGGACGGGCGCCGGGTACGACGTGCTGGCCGCCGGTGTCGGGCCCGCCCTCGCCGCCGCCTCCACCGCCACCGCGCTCACCGCCGCCGCCCTGGCCGGCACCCCGTACGACCTCGTCGTGTCCGCCGGGATCGGTGGTGGCTTCCAGCCGGAGGCGCCGCTCGGCTCGCTCGTCGTCGCAGACGCGATCACCGTGGCCGACCTGGGCGCCGAGACCGCCGACGGCTTCCTCCCGGTCACCGGACTCGGCTTCGGAACCGTCACCCATCTGCCGCCGAATTCACTCGTACGGCGCGTGTCCGAGGCCATCGGTGCCCGCCCCGGCACCGTCCTGACCGTCTCCACCGTCACCGGCACCGCCGCCCGCGCCGCCGAACTGCGCACCCGCCACCCGCAGGCCCTCGCCGAGGGCATGGAGGGGTTCGGCGTGGCCGAGGCGGCCGCCGCCCACGGGGTACCCGTGCTGGAGATCCGCGCGGTGTCCAACCCGGTCGGCCCGCGCGACCGCGCCGCCTGGCGCATCGGCGACGCGCTCGCCGCCCTCACCGAGGGTTTCGGGAAGCTCGCGCCCGCATTGGAGAGTTGGAACCCGCATGACGACCAGTGAGCAGCAGACCCTGCAGATCGCGTACTCCCCGTGTCCCAACGACACGTTCGTCTTCGACGCCCTCGCCCACGGCCGCGTCCCCGGCGCGCCTGCGCTGGACGTGACCTTCGCCGACATCGACATCACCAACGGCATGGCCGAGCGCGGCGAGTTCGACGTGCTGAAGGTGTCGTACGCGGTGCTGCCGTACGTCCTCGGCGAGTACGCGCTGCTGCCGTGCGGCGGTGCGCTCGGGCGGGGGTGCGGGCCGCTCGTGCTCACGCGGGAGGACGGCGTCGGGGGCACCTCCCACGCCGCGGGCGGTGAGGGGCTGACGGGCCGTAGGGTCGCGGTGCCGAGCGAGAGGTCGACCGCCTACCTGCTGTTCCGGCTGTGGGCGGCGGACACGGTGCCCGGCGGGGTCGGCGAGATCGTCGTCATGCCGTTCCACGAGATCATGCCGGCCGTGCGCGACGGGAAGGTGGACGCGGGACTCGTCATCCACGAGGCCCGCTTCACGTACCAGAACTACGGGCTGCACAAGCTCGCCGACATGGGCGAGCACTGGGAGCGCACCACCGGGCTGCCGATCCCGCTGGGCGCGATCATCGCCAAGCGGTCGCTGGGGGCCGAGGTCCTGGGCCGGCTCGCGGACGCCGTCCGCGCCTCCGTGCTGGCCGCCTGGGACGACCCGGAGGCCTCCCGGCCGTACGTCATGGAGCACGCCCAGGAGATGGACCCGGCCGTCGCCGACCAGCACATCGGGCTGTACGTCAACGAGTTCACCGCCGGCCTCGGCGAGGACGGCTACGCGGCCGTGCGCGGGCTGCTCACGCGTGCGGCGGCCGAGGGGCTGCTGCCGCCCCTCGGCCCTGATGCTCTTGCTTTCCCCTGAGACCGGGCTTCGGTTCTCCCTGCGGCTGGGGTTCTGCGGTCTCCGGCGGCCGGGTTTCTACGGGCTCCTGCGGCCCGGGCTCACGGTCTCCTGCGGCCGGCTCCTGGGTACGGCTCAGACGTCCAGCTGGTCCGCGACCGCGCGCAGCAGGCCCGCGATCTTCTTGCCGGATGCCTTCTCCGGGTAGCGGCCCTTCTCCAGCATCGGCGTGATGTTCTCCAGAAGGGTCGTCAGGTCCTGCACGATGGAAGCCAGCTCGTCCGGCTTCTTGCGCTGCGCGGCCGCGACCGACGGCGTCGGGTCGAGCACGGTCACGGAGAGCGCCTGATCGCCGCGCTGACCGGCGACGACGCCGAACTCCACGCGCTGTCCCGGCTTGAGAGCATCGACTCCGGCGGGGAGAACCGAGGAATGGACGAAGACGTCACCGCCGTCGTCGCGGGAGAGAAAGCCGAAGCCCTTCTCACTGTTGAACCACTTGACCTTGCCGGTAGGCACGTCTGTCCTCGTCCTCGTCCTCGTTGGGAAAACTACTTCGGAAACGGCTCTTGATAGCACTAGAGCGGGTCGACCATGACCCGCCGCTACCAAGGCTAATGGTCTTCGGGCGGGTGACAAGACGTCCCCCGGTTGTTCTCTCGCGCTGGGAACTACCCTGGTCCGGTGCGTGACAAAACCCAAACCAATTCCGCCGGGCCCGGTGACGGACTGATCCGTGCCGGTGCCGTGGTGTTCTTCCTCGGAGCCGTGGCCACCCTCGTCACCGTGGTCCCGCTGTTCCTCGGTATGAAGCCTTTTCCGACATACATGTACGGCCTGAGCATGCTCATGGCCGTCGGGTTCCTGGTGGCCGGGGCGGGCGTGCTGCGCTCGGTCGCCGCCGGGCGGCGTCAGGCGCGGAAGGCCGCCCCGGGCGCCTCGCGGTAGGCGGTCAGCCAGGCCGGGAAGGCGGTGAGGTCGTCGAGCACGATGTCCGCGCCGGCCGCCCGCAGCTCGTCGGCGTCGCAGGGGCCGGTGGCCACGGCCACCGACAGGGCGTCCGCCGTGCGGGCCCCGCGGACGTCGCCGACGTGGTCGCCGACGTAGACGCCCGCACCGTACTCGCGCAGGGCCTGCGCCTTCTGCTCGGCCCACAGGTCACCGACGACCACGTCGGGCTCCAGGCCCAGGTGGCCGAGGTGCAGCTTGGCGTTCGGCTCGTACTTCGCGGTGACCACCATCGTCCGGCCGCCGGCCGCGCGCACCGCCTCGATCGCCTCCGCGGCGCCCGTCATGGCAGGGGTCGCGGCGACCGCGATGGACGGGTACATCTCCCGGTACAGATCGGCCGTCGCGGGGACCTGCTCGGGCGGGAACCAGTTGACCAGCTCCTCCACGAGCGGGGGCCCGAGACGGGTCACCGCCAGATCGGCGTCGATGTACGTCCCGGTCCGCTCCGCCAGGGCCACGTAACAGGCGTGGATGCCCGGGCGGGAGTCGATGAGAGTCATGTCCAGGTCGAAGCCGACGGTGAAAGGCATGGGCCCCATTGTGCGACACCGCATCCGGCACGACGCCAAGGTACCCGCGCCCCACCAGGGGCGCGGGGAACTGCGCGACCAGCCCCCACCGGCCCGCGGGTTCAAATCCTCCCTGAGAAGGCGACAAACCTGCGCATCGCAAGGAGCCGGGGGCCACACGCCCCACCAGGGGCGCGGGGAACTGCGCGACCAGCCCCCACCGGCCCGCGGATCCCGCGCGACCAGCCCCCACCGGCCCGCCGGGTCGAATCCTTCCTGTCGGCGAAACCCCTACCGCTTCCGCTGGGATCGCCAGACCAGAAACAGCGCCGAGGCCACCGCCGCGCCACGGATCATCCAGGGCCACGTCCCGGCGACCGCGTCGTTCACGTGGCCCTGGGGTATGGGAGCACCCCAGTGCCCACTCGCGCGGCCCCACAGCCAGATCACGCCGGACGCGAGCGCGAGACCGGGTACACCGAGCACCGCCCACTTGGTCTCCGCGGGAGTCAGCCGCCGGGAGCCGTAGGCGATCAGCCAGCCCAGGGCCAGCGCGAACCAGTTGCCGAGCACCGCACCGGCGACCAGCGCGGCGGCGGCCAGCAGAAGGAGGGGGTTGGTCCAGCCGGCGGCGGGGCCCGGCAGCAGACGGCGGGCGGCCGGGGCGACGGGTGCGGCGCGGCGGCCGAACAGACGGCGGCGCCGGGCGGGCTGCCGGGCGGCGGGCTGCTGGTCCGTGCGGTCCGGCGTCCTCTCCGGCGCCTCCCCCGTCCCCTTCGGGACCTCGGGGCCCTCCGGATCCCTGCGCGGTTGCCTGAACAGGTCGGGGATCTCCACCCCGCCGACGAAGCCCGGTACGGAGTCGGCGTCGGCCGCCTCGTCGAGCGGGCTGCCCTGTACCCGCCACCAGTCGGGCTGCACCGCGCTGTCGCCGAGTTCGTGGGCGGCGGCGAGGTGGGGCGGGGAGGGTCCGGTGCGCGGCGCGGGCGGCTCCGGCTCGGCGGGGCGCGGCCGGGGGACGATCCTGCGCAGCCCCTTGGGCCGTTCCCCGGCGTCCGGCCGGTCCGTCTCCCGCTGGACGGGAACGGAGGCCGACGGAGGCTGCGGCCGGCCGGCGCCGCCCGTGGTGCCACCGCCCGCGGTGCCACCGGCCGCCTCGACCACCTCGTCCGGGGTGCCCAGCCGCTCCAGGATGCGGCGCACGGCGGCGGGAGTGTCCACCGTCATTCCGGCCCGGCACCGGTCGATCTCGTTCCGCAGGTCCGACACCAGCCGCATCCGGGTGGACGACGGCAGCTGCCGCTGGTGAGCGACATCGCCGACGCGGCTCAGATACTCGTAGACGACCTGGTCGCTTTCGATCCCCACGCAGCCCCTCCGGGGTGGTGCCGATGAACCCCGCTGAGGAAGGTACCGCCTCTTCCCCGCCGCTCGGAGCCGCTGCGCCCGCCCCGTCGGCTACCGTTGACCGGATGAGCCCCGAGGCCCACTCAGCCCCCCGGTCCCTCGCCGAGTCGCTCCGTATGAGGGACGACGCCTCGCTGGCCGCGCTGCTGCGCAGCCGACCCGATCTCATCACCCCCGTCCCCACCGACCTCACCCAGCTGGCCACCCGCGCGGGCACCCGCGCCTCGGTGCTGCGCGCGCTGGAGCGGCTGGACCGGTTCGCGCTGCAGGCCGCGGAGGCCCTGGCCGTGGCCCCGGACCCGGCGTCGTACGGCACGCTCCTCGGCCTGATGGCGGGGGACGCCGGGGACGAGACCGTGGCGGACGCGCTGCCCCGCGCCGTCGGCACCCTGCGCGAACAGGCCCTGGTGTGGGGCGACGACGAACGGATGCGCCTGGTGCGCACCGCGCGGGAGCTGCTCGCGCCGTCCGCGCAGCACCCCTCGCCGACCGGCCTCGGCCCGACCGTGCAGGAGGCCACCTCGGGCATGTCCCCGGGGCGGATCCAGGAGATCGTCGCCGCCGCCGGGCTGGCCTCGACCCACGACTCGGTCTCGGCGGTGACCGCGCTCACCGGCCTGTTCTCGGACCGGAAGAAGATGACCGCGCTGCTCGGCGAGGCGCCCGAGGCCTCCCGCGAGGTCCTGTCCCGCCTGGTCTGGGGGCCGCCGTACGGGCAGGTCACCGCCGACCCCGCCGCCCATCTGCGCTGGCTGCTGGACCGGGGCCTGCTGCTGCCGACCGCCCCGGGCACGGTCGTCCTGCCCCGTGAGGTGGCCCTGCATCTGCGCGAGGGCCGCGCCCACCGTGCGCCCGAGCCGCTGCCGCCCGCCGTCGGACCGGACGCCACCCACGCCCCCCAGGTGGTGGACGCCACCGCCGCCGGACAGGCGTACACCGCGCTGGCCACCGTCGAGGAGCTGCTGAAGGACTGGGACGAGGGCGGCCCGGCCGTGCTGCGGGCCGGCGGGCTGAGCGTGCGGGACCTGAAGCGGACCGCCGTCGCCCTGGACGTGCCGGAGCCGGTCGCCGCCTTCTGGGTCGAATTGGCGTACGCGGCCGGCCTGCTGGCCTCCGACGGCGAGGCCGACGAGCGGTACGCGGCCACCCCCTTCTACGAGGAGTGGCTGGAGCGGCCTCCCGCCGAGCGCTGGGGCCGGCTCGCCGAGGTCTGGCTGTCGGCCACCCGGACGGCGGGACTGGTCGGCGGGCGGGACGCGAAGGACCGCGCGTTGTCCGCGCTGGGGCCGGGACTCGACCGGTCCGCCGCCCCCGAGGTACGGCACCGGGTGCTGGCCCTGCTGGCCGCGCTGCCGCAGGGAGCGGCCCCCCGCGCCGAAGCGGTGCTGGCCCGGCTGCGCTGGGAGCGGGCGCTGCGCGGTCAGCAGCAGGACGCCGGGGACGACGATCTGCGCTCCCGGCTGGCCCGCTGGACCCTCTCGGAGGCGGAACTGCTCGGTGTCACCGGTCGCGGGGCGCTGTCCGCGCACGGGCGGGCGCTGATCGGCGCGTCGAAGGGGGCATCGGCCGCATCAGTCACATCAGCCTCATCAGTCACGTCGGCATCGGCCCCATCAGTTGCCTCGGCCGCATCAGTTGCCTCGGCCGCATCGGCCGGCGCGGCCGCCTCCGCCGAGTCCTTCGGTCCCGGCGACAAACTCCCCGTCCACCACCGTCCCGCCCCTCCCGTCGAGCCCCGTTCGCCCGCAGAGCAGGCCGTCGACACCGCCGCCGCTGCCCGCCTTCTCGCGCCCCTGCTGCCCGAACCCCTCGACCATGTGCTGCTGCAGGCCGACCTGACGGCCGTGGCACCCGGCCCGCTGCGGCGTCCGCTCGCCGACACGCTCGACGTCCTCGCGGACGTCGAGTCCAAGGGCGGCGCGACCGTCTACCGCTTCACCCCGGCCTCGGTCCGGCGCGCCCTGGACGCCGGCCGGGCCGCCGCCGACCTGCACGCCTTCCTCACCGCGCACTCCCGTACGCCGGTCCCGCAGCCGCTGGCGTACCTGATCGACGACGTGGCCCGCAAGCACGGCCACCTACGGGTGGGCGCGGCCTCGGCGTACGTGCGCTGCGACGACGACGCCCTGCTGAACGAGATCCTCGCCGACAAGCGGGCCGCCGCCCTGCGGCTGCGCCGTCTCGCCCCGACCGTCCTGGCCGCCCAGTCGGACCCGGCGGCCCTGTTGGAGGGCCTGCGCGCGATGGGCTACGCGCCCGCCGCCGAGTCCGCCGAGGGCGACGTGCTGATCACCCGCGCCAACGCCCACCGCACCCCGCCGCGCACCCCGCCCGAGCCGGTGCCGGACGGCCCGCCGCCGCCCGACGCCACGCTCCTGTCGGCCGCGATCCGTGCCATCCGGGCGGGCGACCTGGCCGCCACCGCCCCGCGCAAGGCGGCCGGGTCCACCGGGGCCGCGGGTGCCCCGCTCGCGGGCGGCGAGCTGCCCCGCACGTCCTCCGCGGAGACCCTGGCCACGATGCAGGCCGCCGTGCTGACCGGCGGGTCCCTGTGGATCGGCTACGTCAACGCCGAGGGCTCGGCCAGCCAGCGCGTCATCGCCCCGATCCGCGTGGAGGGCGGCTTCGTGACGGCGTACGACCACACGGCCGACGAGGTGCGGACATATCCGCTGCACCGGATCACCGGGGTCGCGGAGCTGGCGGACGATTGAGGCGGGGACCCCCCCTGCCGCTGTTCCGGACCGGCCCCCGCGCCGCTGCCCCGGACCGGCACCCGCGCCGGGGCACGTGGTCACAGCGCCCGGAGCGATCATCCGCAGCCCGCCTCGAGAGCGTCCGAGACCGGGACTGCGGAGCCCCCTTTTCGGGCTCCCGCCGCGTGCTGGTGGGCCCGGACGACGGTGGAGTCGACCGACACCAGCCAGTCGATGTCGCCGACGGCGGCTACGGCGATGCGGCAGCCTTCCGGCTGGGTCTGGAAGAACGCGGGCTCGGCTATGTGGTGGGCATCTCCACCACGACCACCGCCCAGCCGGAAACGGCACGGCCGCACACCCCGCCTTATGACGGTCGCGGCCCACGGCCTCAGCCCGCCTACCCCGAGTCGGCGCAGACGGTGAAGAAGCTGGTCATCGAGGCAGGCAAGCGGGCCGCCAAACCGGTGCAGTGGCGGGAAGGCTCCCGGCCCGGCAGCGGCCGCAGCGGTGTGAAGCGCATGTACTCACGGTTCGTGGCCCTGCGCCTGCGGCCTGCCGGACGCGAGATCCGCAAGGCCGCCGACGGCCCGGAACTGCCGGTGCGCCGGCTGCTGGCCGAATGGCCCGCCACCGAGCCTGCACCCGTCCAGTTCTGGCTGTCCAACCTGCCCGCCGACACCCCGCTGGCCACCCTCGTGCGTCCGGTTGTCCCGTTCCCCGTTCTGTCCTGAGCCACCGAAAGTCAGGGGCCTGCTTCATCTCGCGGTAGTCGTGCTCGATGCGCCAGCGCACGCCCTCGGCGGCTTTCGCCTCAGTTCCGCCTCCTGGGACCTGGCAGAGTCCGTCCCCACGCTGAGGACGGCACTGTCCGAGACGGACGGGGACGCCCTCTGCGAACTCATTGCGGAGACAGTTGAGTTCACAACCCGCGACGGTGCGGCGCTGTCGTATTGCCGCCCATCTATCAAGGTCATCGGCCCTTGGCACAACCCCGACCAGCACGCCGCCTGACCTGAACACCGACAGCGGCGCCCCCACTCGTCCGTCCGGTGGGGGCGCCGCTGCGTGTGTCCGGTGACGTCGGCGTCAGCCCTGGCTGTCAGCCGCCTCGGTCTCCTGTTCGCTCTCCTTCGCCGCTGCCGCCCGCCGCATGTGCCCCTCTTCGCCGAAGTACACCGATAGACGTGACGTGTCCAGCTTCTTGCCGCCACGCCGCGCGGGTGCCACCTCCACATAGCCGCCCGCGTTCAACAGCAAATCTCGTTTACCGGCCACGTCCGAGCGCTTCCACTGCTCGGCATGCGTCTCTCCGGTCGGCTCCGCCTTCACGCCGCCGGGCTTCGCCGTTCGCTGCCTCTCCTTCAGGCTCGCCAATCGCTCTTCCAGCTTGGCGTACTGCTCCGCGTACCGAATCGCTCCGTCGTCGCCCCTGAACAGGCCCCGGTCGTAGCGATCCTTTTGCAGATCGGCCAACGCTTCCGCGGCCTGCCTGATCTGCGGGCGGAAATCCTCGCCCGCTTCCTGGACCATCCGCATCACGGCGAGGTGCCCGTACTTCGCGAGGAACTGCTCGGTGACGTACTCCTCGGAGGTCACCCCTGCCACGCTCGGCCCGTAGCACTTCACTCCTGGCTTCTCCTCCCCCTTGGCTGCCCGCTGGCGGTACTTCAGAGGGCCGATGCACCGGTACCGAAGCTGACCGTTGCGCCCGCTGAAGGTGTACATGCGCTCGCCGCAGACTCCGCAGTGCATGATGCCGCGCAGCAGCGACGTCCCCTCCCGGCGCTTCTCACCGGGGTTGGCCCGGCGCTCCAAATCGTCCTGGAGCGCCTGCCAGGTGTCCGTGTCGAGGATCGGCGGCCGGTTGACCAGCGGTAGGCCGTCCGTCCGCAGGATCGGCTTTCCGTCCTCGATGACCTGGCCGAGCAACTGGGGGTTGCCCAGCAAGGTCCGCAGCGTCGTCGTGTACCACTGCTTGGAGTCGCTGCGCTTGCCCGTGGTCTGGCGTGAGGAGTGGCCGGGCGACGGGACGCCCTCGTTGTTGAGGTCGTTGATGATCTGCATGAGCGAGTCCTTGGACAGGACCCGCTCTACGATCCGCTTGATCGTCTTGGCCTCGTCCTCGTTGACCGCAAGGACCTTGCCCGCCCCGCTGGGGTTGGGGACGACCATGTACCCGTACGGGACCCGACCGCCGGTGTAGCGGCCCTCGCGGCGCAGGTGCTCGTGCGCGCTGGACACCCGCATCCCGATGGTGTCGGACTCCAGCTCGGCGAAGACCGCGATCACCTTTGCCATGGACCGGCCCATGGACGACGTGAGGTCGAGCGGCTCCGTCGCCGACGCGAGCGCAACGCTCTGGTGCTCGGCGAGTCTCATGATCTCCGCGAAGTCGACCGTGGAGCGCGCAAGCCGGTCGATCTTGAAGAACACGATCACGTCCAGCTCGGCGAGCCTGGTCAGGATGCGTTGCAGTCCCGGCCGGTCGAGCCCGCGCGAGAAGCCCGAGACATCGATGTCTTCCTCGGCGGCTACGACCTCCCAGCCGCGTGCCTCGCACAACGCTTCACAAGCCGCGCGCTGGCGTTCCGGCGAAGTCGTCTCGTCTGTTTCGCGCGATAGGCGAACATAGATAGCGGCGCGCATCCCCGGCGCGCTGGCCGGGACGCCCTTCCGGCGTCGGGCACGGGGCATAGCCCGTGCTGTGACAGGCGTTGCTTCTGTCATGAGACGACCTTATCTCCGGAGGTATGTGTGTCCTGCCTAATCGTCCAGTCGGACAAGACCCTGCTGCTTGAGGTCGACCACGAGCGGGCCGACGACTGCCGTCGGGCCATCGCGCCCTTCGCCGAACTGGAGCGGGCCCCCGAGCACATCCACACCTACCGGGTCACACCGCTCGGCCTGTGGAACGCGCGGGCCGCCGGGCACGACGCCGAGCAGGTCGTGGACGCACTGGTGCAGTACAGCCGGTATCCGGTGCCGCATGCGCTGCTCGTGGACATCGCCGAGACGATGGACCGCTACGGGCGGCTCACCCTCAGCAAGCACCCCGCACACGGGCTGGTCCTCACCAGCACCGACCGGCCGGTGCTGGAGGAGGTGCTGAAGTCCAAGCGGATCACACCCCTGGTCGGCGCCCGCCTCGATCCGGACACCGTCGTCGTGCACCCCTCCGAGCGCGGGCAGATCAAGCAGATGCTGCTGAAGCTCGGCTGGCCGGCCGAGGATCTCGCCGGCTATGTGGACGGCGAGGCGCATCCCATCGAGCTGCGGGAGGACGGCTGGGCGCTCAGGCCGTACCAGAAGCAGGCCGTGGAGAACTTCTGGCACGGCGGGAGCGGTGTGGTCGTGCTTCCCTGCGGTGCCGGAAAGACGCTGGTGGGTGCCGGAGCCATGGCCGAGGCGAAATCCACCACTCTCATCCTGGTCACCAACACCGTCTCGGCCCGGCAGTGGAAGCACGAGCTGGTGAAGCGGACCTCGCTGACCGAGGACGAGATCGGCGAGTACAGCGGGACGAGGAAGGAGATCCGCCCGGTCACCATCGCCACCTACCAGGTGCTGACGACCAGGCGGAAGGGCATCTACCCGCACCTGGAGCTGTTCGACTCCCGGGACTGGGGTCTGATCCTCTATGACGAGGTGCACCTGCTTCCCGCGCCCGTCTTCAAGTTCACGGCGGATCTCCAGGCCCGGCGCCGCCTCGGCCTGACCGCCACCCTGGTCCGCGAGGACGGCCGCGAGTCGGACGTGTTCTCGCTGATCGGTCCCAAGCGGTTCGACGCGCCCTGGAAGGAGATCGAGGCGCAGGGCTACATCGCGCCCGCCGACTGCGTCGAGGTCCGGGTGAACCTGACCGACTCCGAGCGGCTGGCCTACGCGACCGCCGAGACCGAGGAGAAGTACCGCTTCTGTGCCACGACCGCGACCAAGCGGAAGGTCACGGAGGCGATCGTCCGCCGGTTCGCCGGGCAGCAGATCCTCGTCATCGGCCAGTACATCGACCAGCTGGACGAGCTGGGGGAGCATCTGAACGCCCCCGTCATCAAGGGCGAGACGTCCAACGCGCAGCGCGAGAAGCTCTTCGACGCGTTCCGCGAGGGCGAGATCAGCGTGCTCGTCGTCTCCAAGGTCGCCAACTTCTCCATCGACCTGCCCGAGGCCACGGTCGCCGTCCAGGTGTCCGGCACCTTCGGCTCCCGGCAGGAGGAGGCCCAGCGCCTCGGCCGCGTGCTGCGCCCCAAGGCCGACGGCCACCAGGCCCACTTCTACTCGGTCGTCGCCCGCGACACCATCGACCAGGACTTCGCCGCCCACCGCCAGCGCTTCCTGGCCGAGCAGGGCTACGCCTACCGGATCGTCGACGCGGACGAGATCCTCGCCGGCGGCACCGGCTGAGCCACCGCGAGCGCCGTCCCCGCCAGGAGCGCCAGGGCCAGCAAGGGGTACGGCGCGGCGAGCGGCTGCTGCCACCAGGGCAGATGCAGGTCGCGGTCGCCCGCGTGGGGGATCAGCCACAGGGTGCGGGCGGTGAAGAGCGCCGCCGTCAGGGCCGCGAGGCGGGGGCGTGACCGAGCCAGGAGCAGTGCGATCAGCGGTACGCACCACACCCAGTGGTGGGACCAGCTGATCGGGGAGACCAGCAGGGCGGTCAGAGCGGTCAGCAGGATGCCGAGGCCGTCCTCGCGGGCGCGGGCCGCCAGGCCCAGGCCCGCCGCCGCCACGGCCACCGCCGGAAGGGCCCAGGCGAGGCCCGGCGCCGGGTCGTGCAGCGCGCGGGCCACCAGGCCCTGCAGCGACTGGTTGTCCACGATCCATGGCTTGCCCACCCTTCCGGTCTCGTAGAGGCGTCTGGTCCAGAACTCGGCGCTGGCGGAGGGCAGGAGCAGGGCGCCGAGGAGGACCGTGGCGGTGAAGGCGGCTGTCGCCGTGGCCGCCTCCCGCCGGCGTCCGCTCAGGAACAGATGGGCGATGAAGATCGCCGGCGTGAGTTTGATCCCCGCCGCCAGGCCGAGGGCCAGGCCCCTGGTGCGGGTGCGGGGGGCGCGGGTGAGGTCCCACAGGACCAGGCAGGCGATGGCCAGGTTGATCTGGCCGAACAGAAGCGTCTGGAAGACCGGTTCGAGCCAGAGGGCGAGGGCGGTGGCCGTGCACAGGAGGGGCAGGGACAGCGGGCGGGAGGCCAGGCGGGCGGAGAGGGCGACGAGGCCGGCGAGCAGGAGCACATTGCCCGCCAGGAACACCGCTTTCAGGGCCGCGACCGGGATCCAGGCCGTGGGCACGAACAGGACCGCCGCGAAGGGCGGGTAGGTCGCCGGGAGCCGCCACTCGGTGACCGTGAAACCGTAGAGGTCGCCGCCGTGGGCGACGGCCGCGCCCTCGGCCCGGTAGACCAGCAGGTCGGCCATCGGGGCCCGCTGCAGGACGCACAGGGCGGTGAAGGAGCCGAGAGAGACCACGAGGAGGAGCAGGGACAGCAGGGCAGGGAGAGGCGTCACCGTCCGTTTCCGCACGGAGGTGACCCTATGCCGTTACTTGCGGTGTATGCCTGCTTCCTCGCCGTACTCGCCGAGGATCACGACGTTGAACGCGGCCTCCACGAACACCTTGACGGCGCGCAGGGCGTTGCCCAGCGGGTGGTGGTGGGGGCCGTCCACGGCGGTGGCACCGGACGGGGGCCGGACAGGGGCTGGAGAGACGGTTGCTGCGCTCATGTCTCCATGGTGGAACGTCGGGTATCGATCCGGTATCGGTCTCCGGGTCCAATTCCGCGGACCTCCGCGTAGATCTCCGGGTGGACCGCACCCCTCCACCGGTAGTGCCATGCCCCCTAGGGGACGAGGCCTCCTGGCCGGTGGGCAGGGGTGCAGGGGCGGCGGTCGGAGCCTCCGGGCCTGTGGACGGAACATACAGGGTCGGCGGACAGACCCTCCAAGGCCGCCGGACAGACCCTCATGGCCGGCGGACGGTCCCTCCGGGGCCCGGTGCGGGACACTCCACGGAAATTCGTTGGCCCCCTCCCGGCCACTTCACCTAAAATCTCCGCTCTTGCCCGCCTCCTCATGGAGAGCCGCCGTCCGGCCGGAAACCGGACGGCATTCGTCACAGCACGCTCGCTCCGCACCAGCAGGCCGACCGGAGGCACCCCCTTGTCCACGCGCGCCCACGAACCGCTCGACGCCTCCCCCGCGAATCCCCTCGCCCGCGAGCGCTCCCACCTCGGTGCGTCCCGGGCCGCCCTGCGCGCCATGCGCGAGGACGTCGAGGCGCTGGACATCCGCGACGTCACCGCGAACTGGGTCAACGCCGAGGTGCTCGCCCGCCAGATCGACGACCGCATCAAGGCGCTCGCCGACCTCAGCGACACCCCCCTCTTCTTCGGGCGGCTCGACTACCAGCACGCCCCGGGCGCCGAGCAGGCCGAGGGAGCCGAGGGCGAGAGGTTCTACATCGGGCGGCGGCACGTGCACGACGCCGACGGCGACCCGATGGTGATCGACTGGCGCGCCCCGGTCTCGCAGCCGTTCTACCGTGCGTCCAAGAAGGACCCGATGGACATCGGGCTGCGCCGCCGCTTCGGCTACACCGGCGGCGACCTGACCGCGTACGAGGACGAGCACCTGTCCGACCCGGCCGGTCCGTCGGAGGCCGCCACCACCAGCAAGCTGCTCCAGCAGGAGATCGAGCGGCCCCGCGTCGGCCCCATGCGGGACATCGTGGCCACCATCCAGCCCGAGCAGGACGAGATCGTCCGCAGCGGTCTGGGCGGGACCGTGTGCGTGCAGGGAGGCCCGGGCACCGGAAAGACCGCCGTCGGCCTGCACCGGGTCGCCTACCTCCTCTACGCCCACCGGGAGCGGCTCGCCCGCACCGGCACGCTCGTCATCGGCCCGAACAAGTCCTTCCTCCACTACATCGAGCAGGTCCTCCCGGCCCTCGGCGAGCTGACCGTGCAGCAGGCGACCGTGGACGACCTGGTCGCCCACGTGGAGGTGCGCGGGACGGACGACGCGGCCGCCGCCGTCGTCAAGGGCGACGCCCGGATGGCCGAGGTGCTGCGCCGGGCCCTGTACGCGCACGTGACCATGCCGACCGAGGCGGTCGTCGTGGTGCGCGGTTCGCGGCGCTGGCGCGTTGCGGCCCACGAACTGGAGGACATCGTCCGCGAGTTGCTGGACCGGGACATCCGCTACGGCGCCGCCCGCGAGGCCCTGCCGCAGCGCATCGCGCACACGGTGCTGGTGCAGATGGAGCGGGCCGGGGAGGCGCCCGACGACCGGGTGCAGGACGCGGTGGCCCGCAACAGTGCGGTCAAGGCCGCCGTGAAGGCCCTCTGGCCGGCCGTCGACCCGGCGAAGCTGGTGCTGCGCCTGCTGACGGAGGCCGACTTCCTGGCCGCGCACGCCGAGGGGATCCTGGACGAGGACGAGCAGAAGACGATCCTGTGGGCCAAGCCGGTGCGCAGCGTGAAGTCCGCGAAGTGGTCGTCGGCCGACGCGGTGCTGATCGACGAGGCGACCGACCTGACCGAGCGCACCCACTCGCTCGGGCACGTCGTCCTGGACGAGGCCCAGGATCTCTCCCCCATGCAGTACCGGGCCGTCGGCCGCCGCTGCACCACCGGCAGCGCGACCGTCCTGGGCGACCTGGCGCAGGGCACGACCCCCTGGGCGACCCGGAGTTGGGACGAGGCGCTGGCCCATCTCGGCAAGCGCGAGGGGATCATCGAGGAGCTGACGGCGGGTTTCCGCGTCCCCACGGACGTCATCACCTACGCCTCCCGCCTCCTCCCGCACATCGCGCCCGGCCTCACCCCGGTCGCCTCGGTCCGTGAGAACCCGGGCTTCTTCGAGGTCCGCACGGCGACGGAGACGGCCGAAGTGGTCGCCGCCTGCGAGGAGTTGCTGCGCAACGAGGGTTCGACGGGCCTGATCGCCGCCGACGCGCGCGTCCCGGCGCTCGCCGAGGCCCTGACGGCGGCCGGGATCACCTGCCTGGCCCCGGGCGAGGAGACGACCCGCGAGACCCGCCTCACCCTCGTCCCGGCCTCCCTCGCCAAGGGTCTGGAGTACGACTACGTGGTCCTGGACGAGCCCCGGGCGGTGGTGGACGGCGAGCCCGACGAACGCACGGGCCTGCGACGCCTGTACGTGGCGCTGACCCGGGCAGTGTCGGGGTTGATCGTGACGCATGCGGCGCCGCTGCCCTCGCAACTCGCCGAGTAGGGTGCTGAGCCGTTCTGTCATGTCCCCTTGGGAAAGGCCCGCGTTGACCTACCCGCCGCAGCCCCCGCCCCAGCAGAGTCCCGGGTCCTACCCGCAGGCACCTGGCCCGTACTCGCAGGGCCCCGGACCGTACCCACAGTCTCCCGGACCGTACCCGCAGGCTCCTGGGCCGTACCCGCAGGCACCCGCCCCGTACGCGCAGGCACCTGGGCCGTACCCGCAGGCACCCGGACCGCATGCGCCCGGCTCCGCCTGGCCGCCGCCGCAGCAGCAGCCGTACGACGGCGGGATGCCGATGGGCGCGATGCCGGCGGGCGCGATGCCGATGGGCGGGGTGCCGGCGGGGTGCCAGCTGTGCGGGGCGTCGCCCGCCGCGCCCGTGTCGGTCCGCGGCCACCAGGGCATGCTGGTGATCATGCGGTTCCTGCGCCGGCAGGGGACGTTCTGCCGCACCTGTGCGCTGGCCGTCTTCCGGGACATGCAGGCGGACACCATGATCCAGGGCTGGTGGGGACCGCTGTCGGTCCTCATCACCCCGTTCACGCTGCTGGTCAACCTCGGTGCCCTGTCGGGCATCAAGCGGATCCCGGAGCCGGTCACGGCCGGCTGGCGGCCGCCGCTGGACCCGGGCCGGCCGGTGTTCCGGCGTCCGGCCGGTCTCCTGGCCCTCGTCCCGCTGACCGGGCTCGCCCTGCTGGTCCTGGCCGTGCCGATCCTCATGCTCATCGGTCTGGTGGCCGGGCCGAGCGGAAGTGACGACACGAGCAGCCACCCGACCCTGAAGGTCGGCTCGTGCGCCCTCAACAACGACGACTGGCCCCACCAGGACCTCGCACCGGTGTCCTGCGACTCCGCTCTCGCCCAGCTCCGGGTCACCGACCCGGGGACCGGCTCCTGTCCGTCCGGGGACTATCTCGCGTACCCGGAGTACAGCAGCAGCGGCGACAAGACGCTGTGCCTGCACCCGCTGAAGTAGGGCCGTGCCTGCGATGGCCTCAGGCGGACTCGCCGTCCAGCGCCGCACGCCACTGTGCGACCGCCTCCGCCGAGACCGGTCTGTCCCAGCCGTGCGGACGCGCCGACCCGCCGATGTGGAAGGCGTCGATGCCGGCGCGGCGCAGAGCGGGGACGTGGTCCAGGCGGAGGCCGCCGCCGACGAGGATCGTCTGCTCGTAGCCGGGCTCGCCCTGCCGGGCCGCCTCGGCGAGCAGGGTGGGCAGGCCCTCGTCCACGCCCTCGGCCGCCCCGGCCGTGAGGTAGGTGTCCAGGCCGGGCAGGTCGGCGAGCTGCTTGCGCAGGGCGTCCCGGTCGGCGGCCCGGTCGATGGCCCGGTGGAAGGTCCAGCGGCAGCCGCCGAGCGCGCCGACGATCCGCTCCATGGCCGCCAGGTCGGGCTCGCCGTCCGCGCCGAGGAAGCCCAGCACGAACTGATCGGCCCCGGCCTCCCGCAGCTCGCCCGCCACCCGGACCAGACGCTCGACGTCCTCGGGGTCTCCGGCCGCGAACCCGTCCGCCGGCCGCAGCATCACGCGCAGATCGATGCCGACGGCGGCCCGGATCCCGGCGACGGTGGCGGCGGACGGGGTGAGCCCGTCGGCCGCCATGTCGGTGACCAGCTCCAGCCGGTCCGCGCCTCCGGCCTGGGCGGCGACCGCGTCCTCGACGCCGAGGGCGATCACCTCCAGGACTGCACGCTTGCTCATGGCACCCCATTCATCGGCCGACTACAGGTCTAGTCTAATTCAAGACTACGCCTGCCCCGCGCCGGCCCGGGCCACGCCTCACCCGAAGATGTTCAGCTCCCCCGCCGCCGCACCCACCAGCTCGTACGCCGCCCCGTCCAGCGGACGCCCCGAGTACAGCCGTACGAGGGTGGCGGCGTCGCCGATGTACCGGGCGGGCGGGCCTCCCGCCCGCGCGGCGCCCAGCCGCAGCGGCTCGTCCACGTCGTCGAGGTCGGCGTGCAACGGCGTGTGCTCCCTCTCACGGGTGACGCGGGCGAGCAGGGTCAGAGCGTCCGGCAGACCGGCCCCCGCGTACGCCCCCGGCTCACCGAAGACGTCCCGCACGTCACCGGCGTGCACCCTCCCCCACTGCCTCAAAGGCGTGGGGGGACCCCCACCCCAGCGCGATCATGTCCAGCACCCCGCCCGCCTTGGCGATCACGGGCCCGGCCTCGGTCATCCCGCACTCCAGCTCGTCCACGACCTGCGCGTTCGTCCAGCCTGCCCGCTCGGCGACGTCCCGGTCGTTCGACTCGGGCGAGAACACCCCCTTCTCGAACCGGCTCTCCACCACCCGCGTCAACGCGGTGGAACAGTGCGCCAGCACGTCCCGCACGGTCCACCCCGGACAGGCGGCGGTCGGCAGCGCGAAGTCCGCGTCGGGGCGCGAACGCAGCAGCGGTATCAGGGCGTCCCGCTCGACGGACAGCAGCCGGCCGGGAGGTTCGGGGTCACGTGCTTCCTCTGCGTGAGTCATGGAAACCACGCTAGGGGCGACGCCGGGCACACGTCACGAAGGAATCGCCCCCCGCCGCGGAGGATCGAAAGGCCCCGTCGCGAAAGAACGGACCTCGTCGCGAAAGAACGGACCTCGTCGCCAAATAACGGAGGCACCCGTCACGGAAGCGCGAAATAACGGAGGCACCCGTCGCGAAGGAACGGAAGCACCCGTTACGGAAGAGCGGACACACCCGTCGCGAAGGAACGGAAGCGCCCGTCAGGGAAGAACGGACGCACTCGCCCCCGAAACAACGGAAGCACTCGTCGCGGAAGAACGGAAGAATGAGCGCATGGCCGACCTCGACGCCCTGCGCCTCCGCTTCGCCCGCGCCCTGGAGGGAGCCCGCGCCCCCGGCGGCGGCCCCGACCCCGCCCCCTACGCCGGCAACCTCCTCACCCGCTGGCAGGAGCCGCAACGTCACTACCACACGCTGACCCACCTCACCGCGGTCCTCGACCACATCGACGTCCTGGAGAAGCACGCGGCCGACCCGGACGTCGTACGCCTGGCCGCCTGGTTCCACGACGCGGTCTACCTCCCCGACCGCTCCGAGAACGAGGAGCGGTCCGCGCACCTCGCGGAGCGCGCGCTGCCGGAGGCCGGCGTGTCGGCGGCGAGGACGGCCGAGGTCGCCCGCCTGGTCCGCCTCACCGTCACCCACGACCCCGCCGACGACGACCGCGACGGCCAGGTCCTGTGCGACGCGGACCTCGCGATCCTGGCAGCGCCCCCGTCGGCTTACGCGACCTACACCGCCGAGGTCCGCCAGGAATACCACTTCGTCCCGAACGACGCCTTCCACGAGGGCCGCGCGGCGATCCTGCGCCAACTCCTCGGCCTGCCACACCTGTTCCGCACGCCGCACGGCCGCGAGCACTGGGAGGCAACCGCGCGCTACAACCTGACGACGGAACTGGAAATGCTGTCGGCCTGAGGCGAACCTCCCGGCCCCGAGCGCCATGCACGGCTTGGGTGGACTCAGGCCGCCTCGCGCTTCAGGGGCGCGATATCCGGCCGAGCCGGAAATGCCGTCGCCACGGGTGAGCCCACGCCGTACTGTGCGCGCATGCGACCGTTGAGCGGGGACCAGGTGGACGAAGCCGTTGCGGGGTGCGTGGCGGCGCTGCGGGCGGCGGTGGACCGGGACTGGGAAGGCGTCAGGGCCGGTCGGCTGGAGTGGAGTTGCCGCAGGGCGGCCGAGCACATCGCCGACGACATGATCGGCTACGCCGGCCGGCTCGCCGTCGGCGCCCAGGGCCGTCTCCCCTTCGGCGTCAGCATCCAGGAGGACACCGACAACGCCGGTGTGCTGGACGTGATCCGGTCGACCGGCGCCCTCCTCGCCGCCACCGTCCGTGCCGCCCCGCGCGGGGCCCGCGCCTTCCACCCGTACCCCTTCGGCAGCGCCGACCGCGAGGGCTTCGCCGCGATGGGTGTCGCCGAGGTGCTGCTGCACACGTATGACGTCGCCCTGGGCCTGGGGCTGCCCTACGAGCCGTCCGAGGAGCTCGCCGAGTCCGTCCTGACCTCGCTCTTTCCGCATGTGCAGCCCGGCCCCGCGCCCTGGCCGACGCTGCTGTGGGCGACCGGCCGCGGGGAGCTGCCCGGCCGGGCGCCGGTGACGGACTGGCGCTGGCGCAACAACCTGGTCATCCCCGCCGAACGCCTCACCCTGACCGGCATCCGCCCGGCCGCCGCCCGCGATCTGCGCCTCGGCGGCGACGGCGGCTTCGAGTGGCTCGACGGCGAGCCGTACGAGGGCACGCGGGAGGCCTCGTCCTCCATGGTGAAGGCGTATGAATCGGGCGTGCACCGGCCCGAGTTCGGGATCTTCGCCCTGGTCCGGCACGAGGACGGCCGGGCGATCGGGGGCATCGGCTTCCACGGTGTCCCGGACGAGGAGGGCCGCGTGGAGATCGGCTACGACCTCGTGGAGGGCGCCCGCGGCCGGGGCTACGCCACCGAGGCCCTGGGCGCCCTGGCGCAGTGGGCGCTGGCCCGGGAGGACGTCGACATGGTGTTCGCGACGATCGAGCACGCCAACATCCCCTCGCAGCGCGTGGTGTCCCGGGCGGGGTTCACCCGGGCGACCGTGGACGAGGAGCGGATCGCGCAGGACGAGTACGACATGGAGGCCGGGCTCCTGCTCTACATCCGCCGCGCCTGACACACCCGCCCTGCACGTCCGGTACGCCGCCGCGCCGCTACGCCCGCCGCGCCCGGCGCCCCTTGCGCCTGCGCAGTCCCGACGCCTGGAGCAGCCGCACCACCTCACGGCTGCTGACCTGCACCGCCCCGGCGGCCACCGCGTCCGCGTACCGGTGGGACGGGAGGTCGTAGTGGTCGCGTTCGAAGGCCCGGCGGGGTACGCCCAGCTCCTCGGCGAACAGGTGCAGTTCGGCGTACGACGCATCGCTCACCAGGTGCGACCACATGCGCCCGTGGCCGGGCCAGGTCGGCGGGTCGATGTACAGCGTCACGGGCGCCTCACGAGGACGCCGTCCCGCCCGCGGCCCGCCCCAGCCCGCCCACCGCGGCGACCTTCACCCCCGCCTTGTGGCACACCCAGTGCGGATCGGGGCCCAGTTCCGGCTCCACGTCCAGCGCGTGCGGGTCGCCCGAGCCGCACACCGGGCACAGCGGCCAGCGGCCGTACCGCTCCAGCAGGGCGTCCTGCACGTCCTGTGCGACCAGCCCGGCCACGTAGTGGGCGCCCTGCGGCCACTGCTCGACCCACCAGCGCCGCTGGGAGACGGAGTCCTCGACCATGGAGACCACGTCCGCCTCTGCGACGCCGCCCGCGATCAGGTCGGAGAGCACCAGCGCGCGGGCAGCGTGCAGCGTCTGTTCAAGCGGGCTCAGGGACTTCATGGTCCCATTGTGCGCACTCTTGACCGCGGCATCGAACCGAAAATATCTTTCATGAGTGACCCAGGACGTGAAGGAAATTTTCGGCAGTCCTGGCGGCTCGCTCGCCGCCAAGGTGCGCACCCTCGCCCCGTCCCTGACCCGGTCCATGCAGCGTGTCGCCGAGGCCGTGGCGCACGACCCCGCCGGCTGCGCCGCGCTCACCGTCACCGGCCTGGCCGAGCTGACCGGCACCAGCGAGGCGACGGTCGTCCGCACCGCGCGGCTGCTCGGCTATCCGGGCTACCGCGATCTGCGCCTCGCCCTCGCGGGTCTCGCCGCGCAGCAGCAGTCCGGCCGCGCACCCGCGATCACCACGGACATCGCGGTCGACGACCCCATAGCCGACGTCGTCACCAAACTGGCCTACGAGGAGCAGCAGACCCTCGCCGACACGGCCGCCGGGCTCGACACCGTCCAGCTGGATGCGGCCGTCACCGCGCTCGCCGGCGCCCGCCGCACCGATGTGTACGGCATCGGTGCGTCCGGTCTGGTCGCCCAGGACCTCACGCAGAAGCTGCTGCGCATAGGGCTCATAGCCCACGCGCACAGCGACCCGCATCTCGCGGTGACCAACGCGGTGCAGTTGCGGTCGGGCGACGTGGCGATCGCGATCACGCATTCCGGTTCGACGGGGGACGTCATAGAGCCGCTGCGGGTGGCGTTCGAGCACGGGGCGACCACCGTCGCGATCACCGGGCGGCCCGACTCGCCGGTGACGCAGTACGCCGATCACGTACTGGCGACGTCGACCTCGCGCGAGAGTGAGCTGCGGCCCGCCGCGATGTCCTCCCGGACGAGCCAGCTGCTGGTGGTGGACTGCCTGTTCGTGGGTGTCGCCCAGCGGACCTACGAGGATGCGGCGCCCGCGCTGGCCGCCTCCTACGAGGCGTTGGCGCATCGGCACCGGAGTGCTCCGCGGTAGACCGTAGGACTGACATGTTGTGGGGATCTGCGGGTCCGTCGTGGCTTGTCGCGCAGTTCCCCGCGCCCCTCAGGGAATTGCAGGACCCCCCACTGGAAAGAGCCGTTACCCATGACTTCCACCCCCCGTCGGCTGCAGGCCGAACTCGCCTCCTTGACCACCGAAGCCTTCCGTCCCGACCTCGCCGAGATCGACCGGCTGCCCACCCTGGACATCGCGCGGCTCATGAACGGTGAGGACGCGGGTGTGGCCGCCGCCGTCGCCGCGCGGCTGCCGGAGATCGCCGCCGCCATCGACGCCGTAGCCGAGCGCATGGCCAGCGGTGGTCGCCTTGTGTACGCCGGCGCGGGTACCGCCGGCCGGCTCGGTGTGCTGGACGCCTCCGAGTGCCCGCCCACCTTCAACACCGACCCGGCCCAGGTCGTCGGCCTGATCGCGGGCGGGCCCGAAGCGATGGTCACCTCGGTCGAGGGTGCCGAGGACTCCGGGGAGCTGGCCGGGCGGGACCTGGACGCGCTCAAGCTCACGCCCGACGACACCGTCGTCGGCATCTCCGCCTCCGGCCGCACCCCGTACGCCATCGGCGCCGTGGAGCACGCCCGCGCCCTGGGCGCGCTGACCATCGGGCTGGCCTGCAACGAGCACAGCGCGCTCGCGGCCGCCGCCGAGCACGGCATCGAGGTCGTCGTCGGCCCCGAGCTGCTCACCGGGTCCACCCGGCTGAAGGCGGGCACGGCGCAGAAGCTGGTGCTCAACATGGTCTCGACGATCACGATGATCCGGCTCGGCAAGACGTACGGGAACCTGATGGTCGATGTGCGCGCCTCCAACGACAAGCTCCGGGCCCGCTCCCGCCGCATCGTGTCCCTCGCCACGGGAGCGTCCGACGAGGAGATCGACGCGGCGCTCACCGAGACCGGCGGCGAGGTGAAGAACGCCGTTCTGACCCTTCTCGCCGGTGTCGACGGCCCGACGGCCGCCCGCCTTCTGGAGGAGTCCGGCGGACATCTGCGTGCCGCGCTGGCGATCGCGGGCGGCTGACCCGCACGCTCGGGGCGTGCGCAACGACCCCGCCTCCACCGCCTCCACCGCAGCCGCCGTCCTCGCCCGGGTCGGCGGTCCTGCGAACGTCCTGTCCGTCACCCACTGCATGACCCGGCTGCGGCTCGGCGTCGCGGATCCGGCGGCGGTGGACGAGGAGGGGCTGCGGGCGCTGCCCGAGGTACTCGGACTGGTACGGGACGGGGAGTCGTCCTTGCAGGTCGTCCTGGGTCCCGGGGTGGTCGTGGAGGTCACGGCCGCGGTCCGGGAACGGGTGGCGGAGCAGCCCGTCGATGCCGGCCACCGGGAGGCGGAGCAGCCCGTGGGTACCGGCCACCGGGAGGCCAAGCAGCCCGTGGGCGCCGGCCACCAGGCGGCGGAGCAGCCCGGTGACGCGGCGGCCGGCCATGCGGCGGAGCGGCCCGGTGACACGGGCGACCGGCTGAAGGAGCAGCTCCAAAGGCGCAACGCCACCCCCTTCAAGACCGCCCTGCGCCGAGTCGCTGCCGTCTTCGTGCCGCTCATCCCCGCCCTGATCGGCTGCGGCATCCTCGCCGGGCTCAACGGGCTGCTGCTGAACGCGGGGTGGCTGCCCGGCCTGACCCCCGCGCTGGCCGCCGTCGCCTCCGCCTTCATGGCGCTGATCGCGGTGTTCGTCGGATACAACACGGCGAAGGAGTTCGGCGGCACTCCCGTGCTCGGCGGGGCGGTGGCGGCCGTGGTCGTGTATCCGGGCGTGGCGAAGGTGACGGCGTTCGGTGTCCAGCTGGCTCCGGGACAGGGCGGGGTGCTCGGTGCGCTCGCCGCGGCCCTGCTGGCCACGCGGGTGGAGAAGTGGTGCCGGGGCCGGGTGCCGGGCGCGCTGGACGTCCTGCTGACCCCGACGGTGACCGTCCTCGTCTCCGGTCTGGTCACCCTCTACGGCCTGATGTACGCGGCGGGCGCGGTCGCGTCGGCGATCGGCACGGCGGCCGACTGGCTCCTGACGACGACCGGTGCCTTCGCCGGGCTGGTCCTGGGCGGCCTGTTCCTGCCCCTGGTGATGCTGGGCCTGCACCAGGCGCTGATCCCGATCCACACCACCCTCATCGAGCAGCAGGGCTACACGGTGCTGCTCCCGCTGCTGGCCATGGCGGGCGCGGGGCAGGTCGGCGCGGCCCTCGCGGTGTACGTCCGCCTGCGCCACGACACGTCGCTGCGCACGACGATCAGGTCGGCGCTCCCGGCGGGCCTGCTGGGCGTGGGCGAGCCCCTCATCTACGGGGTGTCGCTGCCGCTGGGCCGGCCGTTCGTGACGGCCTGCGCGGGCGGCGCGGCCGGCGGGGCCTTCGTCGGCTTCTTCGCGATGCTCGGGGACAAGGTCGGGGCGACGGCGATCGGCCCGTCGGGCTGGGCGCTGTTCCCGCTGCTGGCGGGGAACCGCGGTCCGTGGGTGGCGGCGGCCGTCTACGGGGGCGGGCTGCTCACCGGCTATGCGGTGGGCTTCGCGGCCACGTACGTCTTCGGCTTCACCCGCCGCCCCCGCTCGGCCGAGCCCCCGCAACCCGGCCGGCCGGCCGAGCCCACGCGCCCCACCCGGTCGACCGAACTCACGTGACCCGCCCAGTCGGCCGAGCCCGCATGCCCCGCCGACTCGGCCGGCCGCAGCAGAGTGTCGGCTCAGCCGACCGTGGGAGCGCGCCACACGAGGGTGTAGCGCCAGAACAGCCGGCGGCGCAGACGGGCCCCGGGGAGCAGCCGGCCGGCCTGCTGCGACACCTCCGCGAAGGTCATCTCGGGGTCGCGGGTGGGAGCGGTCATGGAGAGGGGCGCGGGCCGGGTGCGGCCGCGGTTCCTCAGCCACCCCATGGCCGCGTTGAGGGGCAGGGCGAGCAGACCGAGCGCATGGTCCCCGGGGCTCTCGGCCCGGGCGCAGCCGACGACGACCAGGGTCCCGCCCGGGGCCAGCTCCGCCCGGAGCCGGGTCAGGGTGTCGGCGAAGGGCAGGTGGTGGAGGACGGCGACACAGGTGATGACGTCGTAGGGGCCGGCGGGCAGGCCGTACGGGGCCTCGGCCAGGGTGTAGGTGACGGGGGCCGAGGGGGCGGTCGACTCCCGCGCGCGGTCCAGGATCTCCCGGTCCGCGTCGACGGCCCGGACCCGCTCGGCCCGGCCGGCCAGCAGCCGCGCCAGATCGCCGCTGCCGCAGCCCACGTCCAGCGCCGCGGGGAAACGGCGGGGCAGCTGTCGTAGCAGCCAGGGGTGGTAGTGGGCGTTGTGCGACCACGGGTGCGCGGCGTTGAAGCGGTTCAGGGCGTCGAGGAGGCGGGCCACGGAGATCGTCTTCACCGCCCCAGTCCAGCACAGGCGCCGCGGCTCCGTGACTCAGTACCATCGGTGGCCACAGGGGACTCGGAGGACTCAGGGACCGCGAGGATCTCGACGACCGCGAGACGCACAAGGACCGCGAGACACTCAAGGACTGCGCAGGCTGACATGAACCACGCCCAGCTCACCGCTCTCGGCCGAGCGCTCCGGCTCCTCGGGGAGCACGGAGAAGCCCTCACGGCCGACGCCCCGGACGCCCGGCTGCACGAGATCAAGGCCGATCTGCGGCGGGCCCTCGACCTGCTGGACGAGAGCGTCGGGGCCGGCGCGCCCACCACCCGGTGCCCCGAGCATCCGCAGGGGCCCGTCGACGAGAGCGCCCCCGACGGATGCCTGCTCTGCGAGACCCGGCGCCGGGCCGCCCGCCGCTCGGAGTTCCAGGGCAGGCCGCAGGCCGTGGAGCCGGTCGCCACCGCCCCGTCCCGGTACGGCGTGCGTGCCGACCGTCCGCAGCCGCAGCAGCGCTGGCTGCCGGAGGCGTGGAACGGGCGCGAGTGGCAGCTGTGCGGCACGCCCCGGCGGGACCGGCGGGAGGCCGAGGCGTATCTGGCCGCTCAGCGGCGCGGGTCGCGGGCCGCCATGGCGTACCGGCTCGTGCACGAGTTCACCGACTACGAGGTGCTGCGGATCTGGGGGACGCCGGTCCAGGTGGACATCGAGCCCATGGGCAACCTCTAGGGCAGGCCGTTCAGCCCAGCAGCGGCAGGGGCAGGAATGCGTGCCCTTCCCAGATGCGTCTGCTGGTCTCTCTCGGGTACGCCGTGACCGTCGGCTTCTCGTCCAGGACCTGGACCAGGCGTTCCTCCGGGTCGTAGGCCGGCCAGCCCGGGTCGCCGGTCCTGGCGAACGCCGTCCACGAGCGGCGGAAGCGGGACGACAGCTCCTGCGCCGCGTCCGGGACGTCCGCGCCCGGGAAGAGCAGCATCCCCAGGTCGGCGCGGAAGGTGCCGAAGAGCAGGGGGATGTCCAGGCCGTGGCAGGCTCCCAGGTACCGGCTGCCGGGGGCCGACCAGGCCAGTTCGTAGACGTGCGCCCTGCCGCCGCCCGCCCGCTGGGCCTCGGCGAGGTGCAGCGACGGCATCGCGAACAGCCAGTCGGTCTGCACGCGTTCGTACAGGTCGCTGGGGGTGTCCTCGGGGAAGGCCGCGCGGTAGGCCCGCTCGCCCGCGCCGCCGCCGGGGGCCAGCAGCCGCAGGGCGGCGGTCAGCTGGTCCTCCGTGATCTCGTCGAGCAGGCCGCCCATCGCCAGGAACAGGCGGAACTCGTCGCGGTTGTGTCCGACCAGGAGGTCCACGTCCCGGGCCGCGCCCGCCGCGAGGGCCTGCCAGGGGGTCGTGGGCAGGACGTCGCCGTCGACGACCGGGGCGAACGGTGTCACCGTGGGCGCCGCCTGCCCCCATCGGTCCGTGTATCCGAGCATCCTGGCGCTCAGCGACTGGCCCGCGGCGGTGAGCCGGCGGGGGTCCACGGTCGCCAGGTCGGCCGCGGTCGGACGGCGCCCCGCCTCGGCCGCGAGGGCCGCCGCCATGTCGCGTGCCAGCGCCTCGGAGAAGAACGTGCCCGGCACGCTCTGTGCCACCGCCCGCCGGAACAGGCCGCGGGCCCGCTCCATCGCCATCAGCGAGGCCACCGAGCCCGCTCCGGCCGACTCGCCGAAGACGGTGATCTGCCCGGGGTCGCCGCCGAACGCCGTGATGTTCTCCCGCACCCACTCCAGGGCCGCCAGCTGGTCCAGCAGTCCCCGGTTCGCCGGGGCGCCGTCGAGCAGGGCGAAACCCTCCATGCCCACGCGGTAGTTGAAGGTGACGACCACGACGTCGCCGTCCCTGGCGATGTGCTGTGCGTCGTAGCCCGGCTGGCCGGCGTGGCCCATCTTGAAGGCACCGCCGTAGATCCACACCATCACCGGGCGGGCGGACGACGGGTCGGGGTCGGGGGTCCAGACGTTCACCGTGAGCCAGTCGTCGCCCGTCGGGCCCGCTACCGGGACGTCCTTGCGGCCCATGATGCCGGGCTCCTGCGGGGGCGGCGGACCGAACGCGTAAGCCTCCCGGGTGCCGTCCCAGGGCCGGGCGGGGCGCGGGGCCTGGAAACGGGCGTCGCCCACGGGCGGTTCGGCGAAGGGGATGCCCCGGAAGACCGCCAGACCGTCCTCGTGGCGGCCGCGCACCGCCCCGGAGGCGGTGCGCACCACGGGTCCGGCGGTCTCGGTCCCCGGCACCCGGGACTCACTCATCGTCACGCTCACTCCTCACTGGTCGTCAGGAGAACGCACGACGGCGATCACGAGTGCCCGGACCGGCGCGCCGCGTCAGCTCAGCGTCTTGATCGCGGCGGCGTCGTACGGCTTCAGCTCCTCGAAGCGGTCGGCGAGCACCTTGGCCGCCCACTCGGGGTCCTGGAGCAGCGCGCGGCCGACGGCGACCATGTCGAACTCGTCCGCCTCCAGGCGGTCCAGGAGGTTGTCGATGCCCTTGACCGGGGAGCCCTCGCCCTGGAAGGCGTTGATGAAGTCGCCGTCGAGGCCGACCGAGCCGACGCTGATGACCTGCTTGCCGGTGATCTTCTTCGTCCAGCCCGCGAGGTTCAGGTCGGAGCCGTCGAACTCGGGCTCCCAGTAGCGGCGGGTGGAGGCGTGGAAGACGTCGACACCGGCGGCGGCCAGCGGCGTGAGGATCGCCTCCAGCTCCTCCGGGGTCTCGGCGAGACGGGCGGCGTAGTCCTGCTGCTTCCACTGCGAGTACCGGAAGATGACCGGGAACTCGGGGGACACGGCCTTCCGGACCGCCGCGACGATCTCCGCCGCGAACCTGGTACGGGCCACCGGGTCGCCGCCGTACGCATCCGTGCGGCGGTTGGTGCCCTCCCACAGGAACTGGTCGAGGAGGTAGCCGTGGGCGCCGTGCAGCTCGACACCGTCGAAGCCGATGCGCTCGGCGTCGGCGGCGGCCTCGGCGAACGCGGCGACGACGTCGTCCAGGTCCTGCTGGGTCATCGCCTTACCGGTGACCTCGGCACCCTCGGTGACCAGGCCGGACGGGCCCATCGCGGGAGCGTCCGGGAAGGGCGCCTCGCCGTCCTTGCGGACCATGCCGATGTGCCACAGCTGCGGGACGATGGTGCCGCCCGCCTTGTGCACCTCCTCGGCGACCTTCGCCCAGCCCGCCAGCTGCTCCTCGCCGTGGAACCGGGGTACGCGGTCGCTCTGGCCGGCCGAGTCGTGGCCGACGTAGGTGCCCTCCGTGACGACCAGGCCGACGCCCGCGGCGGCGCGGCGGGCGTAGTACGAGATCACGTCCTCGCCGGGTATGCCGCCCGGCGAGAACATGCGGGTCATCGGGGCCATCACGATCCGGTTGGGGACGGTGAGTCCGTTGAGCGCGATCGGCCGGGAAAGGATCTGGGCCGCACGGGAGGCGGCGGGCGTGGTGACGGTCACGTGGGGGGCTCCTCGTGAAGGGCTCGGTTAACCGGCGGGTATGTGCATACGCATTGGTGAAGCTTCTTAAGTAAACCGCTCTCGCAGCGTCGCACATTCCGCGCCCGGACAGGACGTCATGTGATTCGGGGCACATCCCGGGCCGGCGACTCGACCGCCTCCCGGAGCCGGGCCTGCCGGTTCAGCCGCCCGACCCGCTCCCGCAGCACCTCACCCGGCGACGCGGGCCCCACCGACTCCGGCGGACAGTCCCACTCCCGCCCGCCACCCACGGGCCGCAACTGCACGTAACCGCCCACGCGCCCCATCACCTCACCGAGGCGCCCGCTCCGTACGTCGACGGCGTACGACCCGACCGCGGGCCCACCCCCGCTCACGCGTCACCGCCGCGCGCCGCTCCGCGCAGTGCGGCGGCCAGTCGCGAGGCGACGCCCAGGTTGCAGCGCCCCAGGTCGACCAGGGCGTACGGCTCACCGTGCGAGCCCGTCCAGGGGTCGACGCGCAGCGACGGCAGGATGATGCCGACGTCATCGAGGGCCGCGTGCAACTGCTCCACGGCCTCCTCGGTCGTCCGGGCCGGCCGGTGGCTCTCCGTCGTCCCCATCGGGCCTCTACCTCCACGGTGAGTGTTCGCGTTCACCACACAGCGTGGTCGCACCGTGGCTAACCTGGCCATATACGGCGTCCCAACAACCCCACCTGTGTGACCGGGAGTTGCGCATGGCAGGACCGAAGGACCTCGACCCGTCGTCATCACCCAGGGCCCTGCTGGGCGCAGAGCTGCGGCACGCGCGTGAGAAGTCCGGGCTGAGCCAGGAGGAACTGGGCCGACGGCTGTTCGTGAGCGGGTCGTTCATCGGGCAGTTGGAGGCGGGGACTCGGCGGATGCAGCTGGAGTATGCGCGGATGCTGGACGAGGTCCTGAAGACAGGGGGCTTCTTCCAGCGGAACTGCGGGGCGGCGGCCAAGTCGAAGTACGAGGAGCCCTTCGAGGCGGTGGCGGAGGCGGAGACTCAGGCAACGGCGATCAGGGAATACACACCGCTCCTGATTCCCGGGTTGCTGCAGACACCTGCGTACGCCCGGGCCGTGAACCGCGCATACGACCCGACGGCACCGGAGGAGACCATCGAGGAGTGGACGGAAGGCCGGATGGAGCGGATCCGTCTACTCGACCACCCAACAAAGCCTGTGTTGTGGGCAGTGCTTGACGAGGCAGCGTTGCGTAGGGAGGCCGGAGGCGGGGCGGTGATGGCGGAGGCTCTGCGCCACATCGCCGACCTGGCCCGCCGAAGTCGGATCATCATGCAGGTGCTGCCGTTCAGCGCGGGTGCGCACGCGGCGATGCAGGGCGCCCTGAAGTTGATGGAGTTCGCGGACGCCCCACCACTGGTCTACTACGAGGGAGTACGCACCGGGCGAGTGGAGGACGACCCGGCCACCGTCGCCCAACTGAGGTTCATGTTCGACCTGCTTGTGGCCACCGCGCTCTCGCAGGAGAAGTCCCTGGCTCTGATCGAGGCGTTGGCGCAGGATTACACCCATGAGGCACATCTCTGAGTACGACCTGGGCTCGACCGTATGGATCAAGTCGAGCTACAGCCAGGGTGGCAACAACTGCCTGGAAGTCGCCGCAGGCCCCACCGCCGTCGTACCCGTCCGGGACTCGAAGAACCCCCACGGCCCGAAGCTCGTATTCCGGGCGGAGGCCTGGTCGGCGTTCGTCGAAAACCTCGGGAGCCTCGGCGCTTGAGCCTCGGGCGTCGAGCCCCGAGACCTCTTTTCAAGGAACGGGTGGAGGGCCTCAACCCACCCTCCCACCCGGCGAGTTGACTTGACGCGTTCAGCTTGCCACGCACGGTGACGATCCTCTAGCGTGCCCGAATAACGAACAGCCCCCGTCAGGTGCTACCAACACCTGCGGGGGCTTGACCAACGAGATCGAAGGCAAGTCGATCCCATGGCTGAAGCCAAGCTTAGTGCTGCCCTCCTGCCCGCGCACGCGACCCCGCACCCGATGGCCAATCCGGGCTACGGCAAGCGCTCGGCGCCTGATCAACTCCGCCGCACCAACCACGACTTCGCACACTTACCTCCCCGCGAAGCCGCCATCGCCGCGTACGTCGACCGCCTTCCCGACGGCGCCGACATCTCGGTGAAAATGCTGGCGAAGACGCTCCCGTACGGCCAGTGCGCCTTACGTACCGCCCTCAACAACCTCCACCAGGCAGGGCACTTGAGGCGAGGACGGGAACTGCTGGCGACCGACTCGGGCGGCTCGCGCTGGATCACCCGATCGTGGTGGTCCCGTACCGCGCGGGACAACAGCTGGTGGGCGGCGTTCACACGCGGCGACGTACCGGAGCCGGAGCAGCCGCCAGACGAACGCGCCCGTCCCACCCGCTCCCGCGCCCACATCCTCCTCGCCGCGCTGGGTCGTACGACCCCGGTGCTGTCCCTCTCCGCCGCCGACTGCGCCGCGCTCGCCCCGCTGGTGGAGGAGTGGTTCGCGCGCGGGGCCACCGAGGAGACGCTCCTGACCGCACTGACCGCGGGCCTGCCCACGCCCGTCCACAGCCCGGCGGCCCTGCTCCGCCGCCGGCTGACCGACAAACTCCCGCCGGAACCACCCGCCCCACGCCCGCCCCGCCGGGTCCTGGAGTGTGCGGAGTGCGGGGTGCCGGGGCGGCCGGAGGCACTGCCAGGAGGCGTGTGCGCCGGCTGCCGGGGCGAACGCGCCCCCGCACACCCTCGTACGCCCCTGCCCGCCCCTGCGGTCCGCACCCGAGCGGGCGAGATCCGGGCTGCGATGTCCGTACGACGACGCGAAAGGACACCCGCATGACCGCTCCTACGGTCCGACGACACCACCCCGGGGCACGATGGAGGGGAGGAGGCGACGCCATGACCCCCAGCACCGCCGAACGCCCGCAGATGCCCATCGAGGACTTCGAGGAACTCGCCCGCGTGGCCCCGGAGGGCGTGCGGCTCGAATGCGTCGACGGGCGGGTCCGCACCAAGGATCCGCTCAGCGTCGAGGACTTCGAGGAGCTGGAGCGCCGGGCGCCGGAGACCGTCCGGCTTGAGTACATCAGCGGAAAACTAGAGGTCAAGGCGATGCTGGACGGCAACCACCGGGAGATCCTCGTCTGGCTGCAGGAGCAATGCATGCAGCACCGCCCTGACCTCCGTGTCTACGGCGAGTCCGGTGTGAGGACCGAGGCGTATCGCAAGGGCCGCGCCCGCACGGATGCAGCCGTCGCTCCCAAGGGCCACTTCACGGGACACGGCGAGTGGTCGGGCTCCGACGGCATCCTCATGGCCGTGGAGATCACCTCCCACGACAGGGACACGCACCAGCGTGACCGCGTCGACAAGCCCGTCGGCTATGCGGCGGTCGGCATCCCCGTCTATCTCCTCATCGACCGCGACAACAGCACCGTCGTCGTGTACAGCGAGCCGAAGAACGGCCGCTATCAGCGGTCCCCGTCCTACCCCTGGGGAGCCACCGTCGTGCTCCCCTCCCCCGTCGACGTCATCCTCGACACCCAGGAACTCAAGGACTACGCCGACTGAGCCTCACGAAACGCCCGAGGGCGGCACCCCCAGCCAGAAGCTGGAAGTACCGCCCTCGGTACTGCAGGACAGGCGATCAACCGTCAGGTCGATCAGAAGTCCATGTCACCGCCCGGCATGCCGCCCGGAGCGGCCGCGGCGGCCTTCTCCGGCTTGTCGGCGATGACGGCCTCGGTGGTGAGGAACAGCGCGGCGATGGAGGCGGCGTTCTGCAGGGCAGAGCGGGTCACCTTCGCCGGGTCGATGATGCCCTCGGCGATCATGTCGACGTACTCGCCGGTGGCGGCGTTCAGACCGTGGCCGACGGCCAGGTTGCGCACCTTCTCCACGACGACGCCGCCCTCAAGACCACCGTTGACGGCGATCTGCTTCAGCGGGGCCTCCAGCGCGAGCTTCACGGCGTTGGCGCCGGTCGCCTCGTCGCCGTCCAGGTCCAGCTTCTCGAAGACCGAGGAGGCCTGGAGCAGGGCCACGCCACCACCGGCGACGATGCCCTCCTCGACGGCCGCCTTCGCGTTGCGAACGGCGTCCTCGATGCGGTGCTTGCGCTCCTTGAGCTCCACCTCGGTGGCGGCACCGGCCTTGATGACCGCGACACCGCCGGCGAGCTTCGCCAGGCGCTCCTGCAGCTTCTCGCGGTCGTAGTCCGAGTCGCTGTTCTCGATCTCGGCGCGGATCTGGTTGACGCGGCCGGCGACCTGGTCCGAGGAGCCGGAGCCGTCGACGATGGTGGTCTCGTCCTTGGTGATGACGACCTTGCGGGCGCGGCCCAGGAGGTCCAGGGTCGCGTTCTCCAGCTTGAGGCCGACCTCCTCGGAGATGACCTCGCCGCCCGTGAGGATGGCGATGTCGCCGAGCATGGCCTTGCGGCGGTCACCGAAGCCCGGGGCCTTGACGGCGACGGACTTGAAGGTGCCACGGATCTTGTTGACGACCAGGGTCGACAGGGCCTCGCCCTCGACGTCCTCGGCGATGATCAGCAGCGGCTTGCCCGACTGCATGACCTTCTCCAGGAGCGGGAGCAGGTCCTTGACGGAGCCGATCTTGGAGTTCGCGATGAGGATGTAGGGGTCCTCCAGCGACGCCTCCATGCGCTCCATGTCGGTCGCGAAGTAGGCGGAGATGTAGCCCTTGTCGAAGCGCATGCCCTCGGTGAGCTCAAGCTCCAGGCCGAAGGTGTTGCTCTCCTCGACGGTGATGACGCCTTCCTTGCCGACCTTGTCCATGGCCTCGGCGATGAGCTCGCCGATCTGGGTGTCGGCGGCGGAGATGGACGCGGTGGAGGCGATCTGCTCCTTGGTCTCGACGTCCTTCGCCTGCTCCAGCAGGGCGGCGGAGACGGCCTCGACGGCCTTCTCGATACCGCGCTTCAGAGCCATCGGGTTGGCACCGGCGGCGACGTTGCGCAGGCCCTCGCGGACCAGCGCCTGGGCGAGCACGGTCGCGGTGGTCGTACCGTCACCGGCGACGTCGTCCGTCTTCTTGGCGACTTCCTTGACCAGCTCGGCGCCGATCTTCTCGTACGGGTCCTCGAGCTCGATCTCCTTGGCGATGGAGACACCATCGTTGGTGATCGTGGGGGCGCCCCACTTCTTCTCGAGGACGACGTTGCGGCCCTTGGGGCCGAGCGTCACCTTCACGGCGTCCGCGAGCTGGTTCATGCCGCGCTCGAGGCCGCGCCGCGCCTCCTCGTCGAACGCGATGATCTTGGCCATGTGAAGTGGTCCCTCCAGGACTGGGGGTGATTCCTTCGGACCGCGCCCGCGCCCGCGACGGACGGCTCGCATGCCTTGTGGTTCCTTGCCCCACCCGGCCTGCGGGCCTCACCGACCCGGTCCTTCGTTGTCACTCTCACCTTCAGAGTGCTAACGCAATGATTAGCACTCGGCATGGTCGAGTGCAAGCGCCTGGAAGGGTGCGAAGGGGGCGTCAGCCGCCCGCGAACAGGGGTGTGGGCGGTTCACGAGGGACGTCAGCCGCCCGCGAACACGGACGTGCGGGCGGATCCGGACGCAGAGAAGGGCCCGCACCCTGTGCCGGTGCGGGCCCTTCCTCACAAAAACGTTCAGGCGCTGAGGCGAACCATGTCGGCCTGCGGGCCTTTCTGGCCCTGCGAGATCTCGAACTCCACCCGCTGGCCCTCTTCCAGGGTGCGGTAGCCGTCCATCTGAATGGCGCTGTAGTGGACGAAGACGTCCGCACCACCGTCGACCGCGATGAAGCCGTACCCCTTCTCCGCGTTGAACCACTTGACGGTGCCCTGAGCCATGCCTAACTCCCCTATTACTGGCCCTTGCACAGATCCGCACTTCGCGGACCCGGGTCAGACCTCACCCCCCATTGGTCGGGGGCGTGCGCCGGAACGCGTCGACCGCGGCTGAATGTATCTGTCCAACTGCCGTCTGCAACAGGTCAATCGGACGAGAATTCTGGACGAGCCCGGTCCGGAATCTGCCAAAAAATCGGCTGAATTCAGGGCAACTCGGGCCGTACAAAATGGAACAAAAGCCGCACAATGCCCGCTTACTTTGGCTACTTCTTGTCGGGCGTGCGGTGTGAAATCCGGGGCCCGTGACCCGCAGATCCGGAGCGCGTTCCCCAACTGTACCGCGCTCAATCACACTGAATGGCCCCCTCCGTTTCTCTCACGGAGGGGGCCATTCGATGAACAATCAGTAACAGCGGTTACCGAAGGTAATGATCAGTCATTCGGTCAGCCTCCCGCGACCGCCGGAATGATGGAGACACCCGCACCGTCCGGGGTCACCGTCTGAAGGCCCTGCTCAAAGCGCACGTCGTCGTCATTGACGTACACATTGACGAAACGGCGGAGCTTGCCCTGGTCGTCCAGGACCCGGGCGGCGATACCGGTGTGGTTCTTCTCCAGGTCCTCGATGACCTCGGCGAGGTTCGCGCCCTGGGCGGCGACCTCGGCCTGCCCGCCGGTGTAGGTGCGCAGGATGGTGGGGATGCGAACGGTCACGCTCATGCGAGGCCAGCCTCTCGGAAGGAGTCCAGGGTCGGGCGGATGGTGGCGGTGAGACCCGTGCCGGCCACCGCGTCGAGGGTCTTGAGGCCGTCGCCGGTGTTGAGGACGACCGTGGTGAGCGACGGGTCCAGGACGCCGTTGTCGATCAGCTTCTTCGTCACGCCCACGGTCACGCCGCCGGCCGTCTCCGCGAAGATGCCCTCGGTCCGGGCCAGCAGCTTGATCGCGTCCACGACCTGCGCGTCGGTCACGTCCTCGACCGCACCGCCCGTGCGGCGCGCGATGTCCAGGACGTACGGCCCGTCGGCCGGGTTGCCGATGGCGAGGGACTTGGCGATGGTGTTCGGCTTCTGCGGGCGGACCACGTCGTGGCCGGCCTTGAAGGCCGCGGAGACCGGCGAGCAGCCCTCGGCCTGCGCGCCGAAGATCCTGTACGGCCGGTCCTCGACCAGGCCGAGCTTGATCAGCTCCTGCAGGCCCTTGTCGATCTTCGTCAGCTGGGAGCCGGAGGCGATCGGGACCACGATCTGGTCCGGGAGCCGCCAGCCGAGCTGCTCACAGATCTCGTACGCCAGGGTCTTCGACCCCTCCGCGTAGTAGGGCCGCAGGTTCACGTTGACGAAGCCCCAGCCCTCGCCGGCCGAGTCGCCGATCAGCTCGGAGCAGAACCGGTTCACGTCGTCGTAGTTGCCCTCGATGCCGACCAGTTCGCCGCCGTAGACCGCGGCCATGACGATCTTGCCCTGCTCCAGGTCGTGCGGGATGAACACGCAGGAGCGGAAGCCGGCCCGGGCGGCCGCGGCGCCGACGGCACCGGCCAGGTTGCCCGTGGAGGAGCAGGAGAGCGTGGTGAAGCCGAAGGCACGCGCGGCCTCCAGCGCCTGGGCCACCACCCGGTCCTTGAAGGAGTGCGTCGGGTTCCCGGAGTCGTCCTTGACGTACAGACCGCCGGTGACGCCCAGCTCACGCGCGAGATTGTCGGCCTTGACGAGCTTGGTCCAGCCCGGGTTGATGTTGGGCTTGTCCGCCACGTCCGCAGGGACGGGCAGCAGCGGGGCGTACCGCCAGATGTTCGCCGGTCCGGCCTCGATCCGCCTGCGCAGCTCTTCGGTGTCGTAGGCGGAGAAGTCGTAGGCGATCTCCAGCGGGCCGAAACACTCCTCGCAGGCGAACAGCGGACCGAGCGGTACGCGGTGACCGCATTCGCGGCAGCTCAGCGCAGCGGCGGGACCGAGGTCTACGGTGGACGTGGAGGTGCTTGCAACAGTCTGCACAGCCATGGAGGCGAGGCCCTTTCTCCTCATCTTCCTCACGACGCATCTCGCCGTGAGACGGATTTGGCACCTTCCCTAGCCGGGAGCCTCGCTGGAGAACGAGAACCGACTGGAGGGTTGCCGGGGCTTCATCGGGCCGTTTCCCTCTGCCCCTCTGGATGAGCGGTATTCGGTTGTCAACGCGCGCGACCTCCGACATGCGATGGTCATCGGCGTTGCTCAAGACTGTAACCGAAGGCCAGGACAGTTGAGATAGTCGTCCGAACCGCGAGACAACGTGAGGAGCCGCTGACTGTGCTGGAAGAAGTCGAGCGCTGGCTGGCCACCCGCTCCTGGTCCGTGACCGACCGCCCGCTCCATCAGATCCTGGCGGCCAAGCAGCGCACCGGCCAGTCGGTCTCCGTCGTGCTGCCCGCGCTCAACGAGGAGGAGACGGTCGGCGACATCGTCACCGTCATCCGCCACGACCTCATGCGGCAGGCCCCCCTGGTCGACGAGATCGTCGTCGTCGACTCCGGGTCCACCGACCGCACCTCCGAGGTCGCCGCCGCCGCGGGCGCCCGGGTCGTCCACCGCGACGACATCCTCCCCCGCATTCCGGCCGTCCCCGGAAAGGGTGAGGTGCTGTGGCGCTCCCTGCTGGTGACCGGCGGGGACATCGTCTGCTTCATCGACGCCGACCTGAGGGAGTTCTCCTCCGACTTCGTCTCGGGGATAGTCGGCCCGCTGCTCACCGAGCCGGACGTCGACCTGGTCAAGGCCATGTACGACCGCCCGCTCGGCACCGGGCCGGACGCGCCCGCCACCGGCAGGACGGCGGAGCAGGGCGGCCGGGTGACCGAGCTGATGGCCCGCCCGCTGCTGAACATGCACTGGCCGCAGCTGGCCGGATTCGTCCAGCCGCTCGGCGGCGAGTACGCGGCCCGCCGCTCCCTGCTGGAACAGCTGCCGTTCCCGGTGGGCTACGGCGTGGAGCTGGGCATGCTCGTGGACGCGCTGCACCTGGCCGGCCTGGACGCCCTCGCGCAGGTCGACGTCGGTGTGCGCCTCCACCGCCACCAGGACGGACAGGCCCTGGGCCGGATGGCCGCGGCGATCTACCGCACGGCCCAGCTGCGGCTGGCCCGCGGCCACCTCGTGCGGCCCGCCCTCACCCAGTTCGAGCGGGGCGAGGACGGTTTCGAGCCACGCACCTATCCGGTGGACACCGAGGAGCGGCCGCCGATGGCCGAGATCGCGGAGTACGCGGCCCGCCGTGTCGCCTGAGGGGCGCACGAGAACGGCTGTATACAGCCCCCTTCCGGGGCAGACCGTACGTTTGAGCGTTTCGGGGCCGGGCTAGGTTGAGGCGTATGGCTTCCACCCATGGTGCTGAGGTGCTGGTCGCGTCCAACCGCGGCCCGGTTTCGTACGAGATCCTCCCCGACGACGGAGCCGGCTCGCTGCGCGCCAAACGGGGCGGCGGCGGACTGGTCTCGGGTCTGTCGGCCATCGGGCCGGACACCAACGCGGTATGGGTGTGCGCCGCGCTGGGCGACGGCGACCGCGCGGCGGTGCACCGTGCGGACGGCGCACTGCTGCCGGCCGAGGAGACCGGCGGACAGCGGGTGCGCATGCTCGACATCGACGCGGCGGTGTTCGCCGACGCGTACAACGGCATCGCCAACTCGGTGCTGTGGTTCGTCCACCACATGCTGTACCAGACCCCGCTGGAGCCCGTCTTCGACACGGAGTTCCGGCGGCAGTGGGCGTCGTACGAGGCCTACAACCGGGCCTTCGCCGAGGCGCTGGCCGAGGAGGCCGCGGACGGCGCGGCGGTACTGATCCAGGACTACCACCTGGCACTCGCCCCCCGGATGCTCCGCCGGCTCCGCCCCGACCTGCGCATCGGTCACTTCTCGCACACCCCCTGGGCCCCGCCGGACTACTTCCGCCTCCTGCCCGACGACATCGCGGCCGAGCTGCTGACCGGCATCCTGGGCGCGGACCGGGCGGCGTTCCTGACCCGGCGGTGGGCGGACGCCTTCACCGACTGCTGTCACGCGGTCCTGGGGCCGGGCATCCCCTCCGGGACCCGCATCGGGGTGCACGGGCTCGGCGCCGACGCGGACTTCCTGCGGGAGCGCGCGCACCGCACGGACGTGACCGAACGGATGGCCGCGCTGCGGGAGGAGATCGGCGAGGGGCGCCGGACCGTCGTCCGGGTGGACCGCACCGAGCTGTCCAAGAACATCGTGCGGGGCCTGCTGGCCTACCGGCAGCTGCTGGAGGACCACCCCGAGTGGCGCGAGCGGGTCGTCCACCTCGCCTTCGCCTACCCGTCCCGGCAGGACCTCGCCGTCTACCGCGCGTACACGGCCGAGGTGCAGCGGGTGGCCGAGGAGATCAACGCGCGCTACGGCACGCCGGGGTGGACGCCGGTCGTGCTGCACGTCAAGGACGACTTCGCGCGCTCCCTGGCCGCGTACCGGCTCGCGGACGTGGCGCTGGTCAACCCGATCCGGGACGGCATGAACCTGGTCGCCAAGGAAGTGCCGGTCGTCTCGGACGAGGGCTGCGCGCTGGTGCTGTCGCGGGAGGCCGGGGCGTACGAGGAGCTGGGCGAGGACGCGATCGTGGTGAACCCGTACGACATCGGGGGCACGGCCGATGCGTTGCACGCTGCGCTGAACATGGCGGCGGGCGAGCGGGCCGAACGGTCGAAGAGGCTGGCCGCGGCCGCTACCGCACTGCCACCCGCACAGTGGTTCCTGGATCAGCTGGGGGCACTCGACACCCAGCCCTGAGCCGACGAGCCGCGCACGGTAAGCGGTGCGTGCGCGGTGCGTACGCGGTGCCGGGGCCGTGTCCGGTACTGGGTGCAACGCCCAGTGATCAGGGCATGTGTGCAGCCAGGGTCCGGAGCAGGGCCACGACTCCCTCGGGGCCCTGCGTCACCACGTCCGCGCGTTCCGCCAGCTCCGTGACCTCCGTGCTGCCGCTGCAGACCAGGAGGCCGGGGGTGCCGTCGGAGCGGAGCTTGTCCACGGCCGCGTAGGCGGGGAGGTCGCCGAGGTCGTCGCCGGCGTAGAGGACGGACCCGGCGCCGGTGGTGCGGACGTGGTCGAGGAAGGCGACGCCCTTGTCCATGCCGGGCGGGCGCAGTTCGAGGACCAGCCGGCCGGGCTCGACGATCAGGCCGTGCCGGGTGGCCAGGTCGGCGAGAGGTTCGCGCAGGGCCTCGAAGGCGGCCTGCGGGTCGTCCGCACGGCGGGTGTGGACGGCGATCGCCCTGCCCTTCTCCTCGATCCATGCGCCGTGCCAGGCGCCGACGCGGTCCAGGAGCCCCGGCAGCTCGGCGCGGACCGCGGCCACCCCGGGGTGCGGCTCAGGTGCGGTGACCGTGCCGGTCGCGGCATCCCAGCGCTCGGCGCCGTAGTGGCCGAGGACGACGAGGTGCTCCAGGCCGGGGACGCCCGCGAAGCCGCCGTTGCGGACCGCGACGGCGGCGGGCCTGCCGGTGATCACGGCGACGGAGGCGACCTTGGGGGCGAGGGCGGCGAGCGCGGGGACGGCGTCCGGGTGGGCGCGGGCCTGCTCGGGGTCGGCGACGATCGGGGCCAGCGTGCCGTCGAAGTCGAGGCCGATCACTGCGGTGCACGGCTCGGTGAGCAGCGCCTGGAGTCCGTCCCGTCCGGCCTGGGTCGCCGGATTCGGCAGAGGGGTCATACAGCGACACTATCCAGCGTGGGCCGCGGTCACTCCTGGGCTCGGCCAGGGGCTCCGCCCCTGAACCCCGCTTTCCCACCCACCCACCCGACTCGCTCGGCTCCCACACCAGGCCCAGACACCCCGGCCGACCCCGGCCCGACGCTCGCCCCCGCCGACTCGGCCGCCCCCCTCAGCGGTCGGAGCGGCGGGTCTCGCGGACACGGCGCAGGCGGTTCACGGTCACCGGGTCCAGGGCCAGTGCCCTTGCGTCGTCCAGGAGCGCGTTCAGGAGCTGGTAGTAGCGCACCGGCGCCAGGCCCAGCTCCTCGCGTATCGCACGCTCCTTCGCGCCGGGTCCGGGGAAGGCCCGCCGCTCCAGCGCGAGGATGGCCTGTTCACGGCTGCCCAGTTCCATGTGCGCAACCGTAACGCCGGGCACCGACAACCGGCGCGCTCCGGCGGCTGGCCCACCCCGCCCGTTTCAGCGGTCGGGGCGTTTCGGCGGTCGGGGCGTTTCGGGTCAGCCGGTGGAGGACGCGCCGCTGTCGGCCGTCGCCGCGGACGCCTGGAGGCGGGCGAGGACGCCGGCGGGGCTGCCGTCGGGGGCGACCGCCTGGCCGATGTCCTTCTTCACGGCCGCGCTGACCGCCGCCCAGGAGGTCTTGCCGACCGGGTACAGCTCGGAGGTCGGCAGCTGGTCGAGGAAGGCGTGCAGATCCTTGTCCGGAGCCGCGTCCGAGGCGCTCATGACGTTGGACGCGGAACCGGTGACCGGCAGCAGCCCGTACTCGCGGGAGAAGGCGAGGACGTTCTTCTGCTCGTAGACGAAGTCGAGGAAGTCGCCGATCTGCTGCGCGTGCCCGTTCTGCTTGAACCCCATCATCCAGTCGGCGACGCCCATGGAGGCCTTGGCCTTGCCGGTGCGGCCGGGCATCGGGACCATGCCGAACTGCACGCCCTTCTTCCCGGCCTGCTGGATCAGCGTGGGATGCCCGTTGAGCATGCCGACCTGGCCGTCGGCGAAGGCGGCGAAGGCGTCCGCGCGGTTGAGCTTGCCGGGTGCGACGGGACCGGTCAGGCCCTTGTCGACCAGCTCGTCCTTGAGCCAGGTGAAGGTCTGGACGTTCTGCGCCGAGTCGATGGTGTAGGTGCCGATGTCGTCGGTGTAGCCGTTGCCGCCGCTCAGCAGCCACTGCATGGTCTCGGCCTGCGCCTCCTCGGGACCGAGCGGCAGCGCGACGGGGTACTTCACGCCCTTGTCCTTGAGCGCCTTCGCGTCGGCGGCCAGTTCGCTCCAGGTGGTGGGCGGGGTGATGCCGGCCCTGGCGAACAGCGTCTTGTTGTAGAAGAGCACCCGGGTGGAGGCGCCGAACGGAATGCCGTACTGGACGTGCTTCCACTCGCCCGCGTCGACGAGCGAGGAGAGGAAGTCGGCCTGGGTGCGGATGGAGAGCAGGTCGGAGGCCTGGTAGAGCTTGCCCGCGGCCGCGTAGTCGGCGTAGGCGCCGATCTGGGCCAGGTCGGGGGCGTGGCCGGCGTCGACCATCTCCTTGACCTTGCGGTCGACGTCGTTCCAGGAGTAGACGCTGACCTCGACCTTCACGCCGGAGTGCTTGGCCTCGTAGGCCTTGGCCAGCTTGTCCCAGTACTTCTGTGTGCTGTTCGCGGCGGAGTCGCCGTAGTCGGCCGCGACCAGCTTCAGGGTCACGTCGGAGGACCCCGTGCTCCCGCAGCCGCCCAGGACCGCCGTCATGCCCAGTGCGGACACCACCGCGATCGTTCCTGCCGTACGCCGACGCACTGTCAAAGCCCCAACCCTGCTGTCTGACCGTTCAATATATGGACCCATAAGGTCTACACCACGTGAGTGGACTAGACCTCTCGTGGGTCCGGGGGCCACACTGTCCCCCGTGAGACATGTCATCGCCCTGGACGTGGGCGGTACCGGGATGAAGGCCGCCCTCGTCGGCGACGACGGCGCCCTGCTGCACCGCGCCCGCCGCGCGACCGACCGCGAGCGCGGGCCCGACGCGGTGATCGAGACCATCCTCGGCTTCGCCGCCGAGCTGCGCGCGTACGGCGTGGAGCACTACGGCGAGGCGGCCGCCGCGGCCGGTCTCGCGGTCCCCGGCATCGTCGACGAGGAGCGCGGCATCGCCGTCTACGCGGCCAACCTCGGCTGGCGGGACGTCCCCCTGCGCGACCTGCTCGCCGAGCGGCTCGGCGTACCCGTGGCACTCGGCCACGACGTGCGCACCGGCGGACTCGCCGAAGGGCGGATCGGGGCGGGCAAGGGCACCGACCGGTTCCTGTTCGTGCCGCTCGGCACCGGTATCGCCGGCGCCATCGGCCTGGACGGGCGGGTGGAAGGGGGCGCGCACGGGTTCGCGGGCGAGATCGGCCATGTCGTCGTACGCCCCTCGGGCACTCCCTGCCCGTGCGGGCAGCGCGGCTGTCTGGAGCGGTACGCCTCCGCGTCCGCGGTCAGCGAGGCCTGGGCGGCGGCCTGCAAGGACCCCGAGGCGGACGCGGCCGACTGCGCGAAGGCCGTCGCGTCCGGCGACCCGGACGCCGTCCGGATCTGGCAGGAGGCGGTGGACGCGCTCGCCGACGGGCTCGTCACCGCGCTCACCCTGCTGGACCCGCGCACGCTGATCATCGGTGGCGGCCTGGCCGAGGCGGGGGAAGTGTTGTTCCAGCCGCTGCGGGACGCCGTCCGGCAGCGGGTCACCTTCCAGAAACTGCCGTCCATCGTCCCGGCGGCCCTGGGCGACACCGCCGGCTGCCTGGGCGCGGGGCTCCTCGCCCGGGATCTCCTCAACCACACCGACCGTACGGAGGTAACCCCCTGATGGCAGCCGACCCAGGGGCGCGGGACGCCTCGACATGCGGCTCCGCCGCGTGGGCGCGACCGGGCACGATGCACCCTCAGCCCGCGACGGCCGCAACCCCCCTCGTGCTGTCCGGCGCCGACGTGGTCCTCCCCACCGGAACGGTCAAAGAGGGCCAGGTGATCGTCGACGGCACCCGCATCACCGGCACAGCCCCCGCAAACGCCCAGGTCATCGATGTAACGGGCCACTGGGTGGTCCCGGGCTTCGTCGACATCCACAACCACGGCGGCGGCGGAGCCTCCTTCTCCGGCACCGCGGACGACATCCTGAAGGCCGTCCGCACCCACCGGCTGCACGGCACCACCACGCTGGTCGCCTCCACCGTCACCGACGAGATGGACCTGCTGGTGCGGCAGGCCGGGCTGCTGAGCGAGCTGGCCGAGCAGGGCGACATCGCCGGGATCCACTTCGAGGGGCCGTTCATCTCCCCGTGCCGCAAGGGTGCGCACTCCGAGGAGTTGCTGCGCGACCCGGAGCCGGCCGAGGTGCGCAAGCTGATCGACGCGGCCCGCGGCAAGGCGAAGATGGTCACCCTCGCCACCGAGCTGCCGGGCGGCATCGACTCCGTACGGCTGCTCGCGGAGCACGGCGTGATCGCCGCCATCGGCCACACGGACGCCACCTACGAGCAGACCGTCGAGGCCATCGACGCGGGCGCCACGGTCGCCACCCACCTCTTCAACGCGATGCCCACCCTCGGCCACCGCTCCCCCGGCCCGATCGCCGCCCTGCTGGAGGACGAGCGGGTGACGGTCGAGCTGATCAACGACGGCACCCACCTCCACCCCGCGGCCCTGGAACTGGCCTTCCATCACGCGGGCGCCTCCCGGGTCGCGTTCATCACCGACGCGATGGACGCGGCCGGCATCGGCGACGGCCGCTACATGCTCGGACCGCTGGAGGTCGAGGTCAGCGAGGGCGTCGCCCGGCTGGTGGAGGGCGGCTCGATCGCGGGCTCCACGCTCACCCTGGACCGCGCGTTCAAGCGGGCGGTGACCGTCGACAGGCTGGCGGTCGAGGACGCGGTCGCGGCCCTCTCGGCCAACCCGGCCCGTCTGCTCGGCCTCTTCGGCCGCATCGGTTCCCTGGAGCCCGGCAAGGACGCCGACCTGGTCCTGCTGGACGAGAACTTCGACCTCAAGGGCGTGATGCGCCAGGGTGAATGGGTGGTTGCGCCCCAACTGCCCTGATCCGTACCTCCCTTCGCCGGACGGCGGCCGGTCCCCGCACTGGGCCGACCGCCGTCTCTTTGGCATGATCGGGGCCCCGGTCACCGATGACGTACAGACTTCGAGGGAGGTCGTCCCGGGTGATCCTCACGGTCACACTGAACACCGCTCTCGACATCACCTATCGCGTCCGGTCCCTGCGGCCGCACACGTCGCACCGCGTCTCGGAGGTCATCGAGCGCGCGGGCGGCAAGGGCGTGAACGTGGCCCGCGTGCTGGCCGCCCTCGGTCACGAGGTGACGGCCACCGGGTTCGCGGGCGGCGCGACCGGCCACGCGATACGGGACCGGCTGGCGGACACACCCGGCGTGACGGACGCGCTGGTACCGGTCACCGGGGCGAGCCGGCGCACGATCGCAGTCGTCGACGAACTGACCGGCGACACGACCCAGTTGAACGAGCCGGGCCCGCAGATCACCCCCACCGAGTGGGGCAACTTCCTGGACCGGTACGAGGAACTGCTGCCCTCCGCCTCGGCGGTGGCCCTGTCCGGCAGCCTGCCGCCGGGCGTTCCGGTCGGCGCGTACGCGGGCCTCGTACGAGCCGCACGCACCCGCGGCGTGCCCGTCCTCCTGGACACCAGCGGCGAACCCCTGCGCCGTGGAGTCGCCGCCCGCCCCGACATCATCAAGCCCAACGCCGACGAACTGGCCGAACTCACCGGCTCCCACGAGCCCCTACGCGCTACCCAGGACGCCCGCCGCCGGGGCGCCGCCACGGTCGTCGCCTCCCTCGGCCCGGAGGGCCTCCTGGCCGCCACCCCCGAGGGCCGCTGGCGCGCCACCCCACCGTCCCGAGTCCACGGCAACCCGACCGGCGCGGGCGACTCGGCGGTGGCGGGCCTGCTGTCGGGGCTGGTGGAGCAACTCCCTTGGCAGGACCGCCTGTCACGGGCGGTGGCCCTGTCGACGGCGACGGTACGGGCCGCCGCCGCAGGCGAGTTCGACAGGGAGTCGTACGAGGAGCTGCTCGGGCGCGTGGTGGTGACCGGGTGGTCAACGCAGCCCGGCTTGGCGCAAAGCCACCCTCAGGACTCGGCCCGTCGTAGGTAGGCTGTTGCGACTCATGCCGCTTTGCGTGGCTGCAGTGGTGGCCGCCATGTGCGTCGATGTCGGCCGCATGGGCTAGGCACAAACCAGAGGCCGCCGGAACACATTCTTCCGGCGGCCCACTTCAACCGCATGGCTCCGCGTCAAGGGTGGAGTCAGCGCGGCCTAGCTGTCCCGCTTCACGTGGCCCTTCTTCAGCCAGAGCTGGTCCAGCAGGACGTTGCACTTGTCACCGGACTGGCAGGAGATGGAGATCGTGTTGGAGCCCTCGTTCAGATCGGGCCACACGTAGCTGGTGGTCCAGCCCTTGGTGAAGTCGCCGTCGGCAGCGCGCGCGTAGTTGTCCAGCCCGAACTTGCTGCCGAACGTCTTGCCGTTGACGGTGACCGTCATCGACTGGTCCTGGCCAGGGACGCTGTAATTCGCGAAGAGGGTGTAAGCACCGGCCTCGGGGACGTTCGCGGTCCAGGTGACCGAGGAGCCGACCTGGTTCACACTCACGTAGGTGCCCCCGGCCGCTTTCGCGCCCTTGACGTCCGAGGCCTTCGTCGCCCCGCCCGCCAGTTGTACGGAGCCGTCCGCCGCGTCGACCTTCGGCAGCTCCCCCGACGCCGCCGAGCTGCTCCCCGACGGGCTCGGCCCGCTGCTCTGGGACTGGGTCGGGGTGCTGCCCGCCTGGTTGCCGGTCTTCTTGCCGTCGTCCCCGTTGAGCACCGCCACGCCGATGCCTATGACGACCGCGGCCACCACCGCGATCGCGCCGATCAGCAGGCCCTTGGTGTTCGGGCCGCGGCCGCCGGCGGGCGCCATGGGCCGGCGGCCGGTCGGGGCGCCGCCGGGGAGGGTCTCGGGGGCCTGGTAGTGGGCGTTCGGCTGGCCGTAGGCGCCCTGCTGCTGCGGGACGGTGGGCTGCGACTGGCCGTACGCGGCCTGCTGCTGACCGTAAGGGGCCTGCTGCTGGCCGTACTGGCGCTCGCCGACCGCGCGCACCCTGCTGCTCCTGCTGACCGAGTTCGGGTAGCCGTAACCACCGGACGGCGGCTGGGCTCCTCTGGCCTGCCCGTCGGCGTACAGATAGCCGAACGGGTCGTCGTCCTCGGGCGTGCTCGCGCCGTTGTCGCCGGGCGTCATCCCTAGGTACTCCTCAACAGGTGCGGGCGGATGCGATACAGGATTGGAATGGCGAGCCTACCCGCTCTGGCTGGTCCAAACGGGTGACTCAGACCGCATCAACTCGCTGACCTGCGGGTCACCCGGCGCGTCGATGTTGTTTGGGACGAGATCGTTTCTCTACGTACATCCGCTCGTCGGCTGACTTCAACACTTCGTCCGCGGTCATGCCGCAGTGTGCCCAGCCGATGCCGAAACTGGCGCCCACCCGGACCGCCCGGCCCTCGGCGCGGATCGGCTGGATGATCTCGTTGCGCAGGCGTACGGCCAGGTCCTGGGCGTCTGCCTTGCCGAGGCCGTCGGCGAGGATCACGAACTCGTCGCCGCCGAGCCGGGCGACGGTGTCGCCGTCGCGTACGCCCCGGGACAGCCGCCGGGCGACCTCGATCAGGACCGTGTCGCCGGCGTTGTGGCCGAACCGGTCGTTGATCGACTTGAAGCCGTCCAGGTCGCAGAAGAGGACCGCGAGCCCCTTGGCGCCGTCGTCGTGACCGTCCTCGGGGGCGACGGTGTGCACGTGGTGGTCGAAGCCGTCGTACGCCTCCGCTTCCGGCGCGAAGTCGAAGCCGTGGGCGGTGGGGGCGTCGAAGGCGGGGTGCCCGTAGGCCGCGTCCAGGGACTCCAGCTCGCCGGGCTGGGCCTGGCGCCGGCACAGGCGGGCCGACAGGCGCGAGCGCAGCTCGGCGGAGTTCGGCAGGCCGGTCAGGGAGTCGTGGGAGGCGCGGTGGGCGAGCTGCAGCTCGCGGCGCTTGCGCTCCTCGATCTCCTCGACGTGGGTGAGCAGGAAGCGGGGTCCGTCGGCGGCGTCGGCGACGACCGAGTTGCGCAGGCTGACCCAGACGTAGCTGCCGTCGCGGCGGCCGAGGCGGAGTTCCGCGCGCCCGCCCTCGGCGGAGGTCCGCAGCAGCGTGCCGATGTCCTCGGGGTGCACGAGGTCGGAGAAGGAGTAGCGGCGCATCGCGGAGGCGGGGCGGCCCAGCAGGCGGCACAGGGCGTCGTTGGTGCGCAGGATCCGGCCGTGCTGGTCGCCGCCCATCTCGGCGATCGCCATGCCCGAGGGGGCGTACTCGAAGGCCTGCCTGAAGCTTTCCTCGCTGGCCCGCAGCGCCTGCTGCTCGCGTTCGAGACGGACCAGGGCGCGCTGCATGTTCGCACGTAGACGCGCGTTGCTGATCGCGATGGCGGCCTGGAAGGCGTACATCTGCAGGGCCTCGCGGCCCCAGGCGCCGGGGCGGCGGCCGTTGCGCGGCCGGTCGACCGATATGACGCCGAGCAGCTCGCCGGAGGAGCCGCCCTGCACGCCCGGCGTGTACATCGGCGCGAAGAGCCGGTCGGAGGGGTGCCACTCGTCCTCGAAGCGCGGCGCGGGCCCGTCGGTGTACCACTGCGGGACGTCGTCGTCGTCCAGCACCCAGCCCTCGGTGTGCGGTATGAAGACCAGGTCGCCCCACTGCTCGCCCATGTTCAGCCGGCGCAGCCAGGAGTCGCGGGAGCCGACCCGGCCGGTGATCAGGGCCTCGGCGGCCGAGTTGCCGGAGAAGGCGGCGACGACGAGATCGCCGTCGGGGCGTACGAGGTTGACGCAGGCCATCTCGTACCCGAGGGCGTTCACGACGCCGTCGGCCACGGTCTGCAGTGTGTCCGCCAGGCTGCGTGCCGTGTTCATGTCGGCCATGACCTGGTGCAGCTGTCGCAGGGACGCAAGACGGACATACGGCTCCGACTCGGTCTCCATGCTCGCCCTCCCCCCGAGACCTCGCAGCGAATCAAGGGTTGTCTTCGGCGTTGCTTTACGCGGTGCCAGGTGGTGCTGTCGGTGGTACGCCTACGGTGCTCTTACAGCTTCCAGCCACTGAATCACAGCGCGCTGCCCACTCGGTACACAGGGTCAACAATTCCTGCCCCTTGTGACTCAAGTCACAGACGAACATGAACAATTGAGTGGAGTTTCTGCGTTTTCCCTGTGCGTTTGCTGAACACCCGCTTTACGGGCCACGTGGTGCGCGAACCGCCCACGATCCCACGGCCGGTCCCGGGCAGCCCCTGTCCGGTCCCGGCCCGGCCCGCGCCTGGTCCCGCGGACCTAGGACCCGGCTCGGGCTCAGGCCCGATGCGGTGCGCGCCGTGCGGAGATTAGCGTTTCCGGCGTGCTGAAGACTCCCTCACCCACCACCCCCGCCGCTTCCGGGCATGCTGTGGGGGTGAGCAACGACGAGTTCCGTGCCGCGATGTCCCGGCTGGCCGCAGGTGTGGTCCTGGTCACCGCGCAGGAACCATCGCTGGACCCGGACGACCCTGGCGCACCGGGTGTCGAGGACGTCGGCATGACCGCCACCGCCTTCCTGTCCGTGTCGCTGGACCCGCCGCTGGTGCTGGTCAGCCTGCGCGAGGGCTCCCGCATGGACGACCTGCTCGACGAACAGCCGCTGTGGGCGGTCTCGGTCCTCACCGAGAGCCAGCGGCACATCGCCGGACGCTTCGCCATGAAGGGCCGCATCAGCGACCGCCTGCTCTTCGAGGACCTCCCCTACGTCCGCGGAGAGGTCACCGGCGCCCCTCTGATGGGCGGCGCGCTGGCCACCCTGGAGTGCCGCACCGAGCAGCGGGTGACGGCGGGAGACCACACCCTCGTCATCGGCCGGGTGCTGACCGCCCGGGTACCGAGCGCGGACGGCGGACCTCTGCTGTATTTCCGGGGCCGTTACCGGCAGTTGGGCTAGTCGGCCGGCCGGGGTCCGTAATTCCGTGGCCGGTCCGGGAACAGGGTGCTTAATGTGCGCGGATGACACTCCGTCTGGAAGAAATAACCCCGCACAATCTCGAAGCCGCCCTCGCCCTTCGCGTCCGCCCCGACCAGGAACACGCGGTCGAGCCGGTCTCGCATTCCCTCGCCGAGGCGTACGTCCACCCCGCCGGCGTCGCCTGGCCTCGTCTGATCATGGACGACGACCGGCCGGTCGGCTTCCTGATGGCCTTCCTCGACATCGACTGGCGCCTCGACGGCAGCGTGATCCGCTCCGGCCTGTGGCGCCTGAACATCGACGCCGGGGAGCAGGGCAGGGGTTACGGCCGCTTCGCCGTCGACGCGGTGGCGGCGGAGCTCCGCCGCCGGGGCACCAAGGAGCTCTACGTCACCTGGCACCCGGGCGCGGACGGCCCCGAGGAGTTCTACCGGCGCCTGGGCTTTCGCACGAACGGGGAGACGAGCGGCGGCCAGACGGTGGGTTTGCTGGACCTGTGACCGGCCCCACGCCCGGCTCTCCGACCGGCCTTCCGTCCGGGTCGGGCATCGCCGTGCCCCTCGGCCCGACCGCCGGGCGCGCTATACCCGCTCGATGCCCAGCCGGGACACCCGCGCCGGGTCCGTCACGATCTCGATGACGGCGATGCGGTCGCGGACGAAGGCGAAGGCCAGCGCGCGCTCGGGACGGCCGTCGGCGGCCAGGACCACCAGGCCGACGGCACCGTCGACCAGGGCCGGGTGCGCGACCCGGGCCAGGCCGGCGTAGTTCGTCGCGCCCGCGGCGACCGCCGAGGCGCCGCTGGTCACACCGGCCTCGCTGCGGGCCACCACGTCCGGGTCGAGTACCGCCAGCAGCCCGTCGAAGTCACCGTCCCGCGCGGCGGCCAGGAAGGCGTCGACGATCCGGCGCTGCCGGGCCGGATCGGTGTCCGGGGCCTTCGCACCCTGCACCCGGCGGCGGGCCCGGCTGGCGAGCTGGCGAGCCGCGGCCGGGCTGCGGCCGAGGACGCCGGCGATGTCCTCGAACGGCACGGCGAACAGGTCGTGCAGGACGAACGCGAGCCGCTCGGCCGGGGTGAGGGTGTCGAGGACGACGAGGAGCGCGACCCCGACCGCGTCCGCGAGCAGGGCGTCCTGGGCGGGGTCCGGCTCGTGGGACGGCGCCGGGTTCCAGCTGTCCAGCGGCTGCTCGCCACGGGAGCGGCGGGAGCGGAGCATGTCCAGGCAGACCCGGCCGACGACGGTCGTCAGCCAGCCCCCGAGGTTCTCCACCTGCCGGGCATCGGTGCGGCTGAGCCGGAACCAGGCCTCCTGCACGGCGTCGTCGGCCTCGGCGGCCGACCCGAGCATGCGGTGCGCGACGGCCCGCAGACGGCTCCGGTGCGCCTCGAACCGCTCGGCGAGAAAGTCCGTGTCGCCGCAGTGGCCACTGCCGCCCCGGCGCTCGCCCTGGCCGAAGCCACGCTCGCCCTGGCCCATGTCCCGTGCGCCGTCGCCGGTCCTTCGGTCGCCTTGGTCCATGCCGTGCTTGCTGCGGCCCATGCCCCGCTCGCCGCGGTCGACGTCCCGCTCGCCCTGGCCGGCGTTCCTGTCGCGGTCGCCCTCGGTGTCGCTCATCAGCGGGCCCAGCCCTTCCGTCACGTCCCGTTGCGTACTCGTCGTCGGGATGACGGATCGGGCGGCGGGAGTGTGACCGCCGGGCCCGGCGGGCTACGCCCAGTCGTGGCCGGAGCGGCCCCGCTTCGTGTCCGAGCGCTGCTTCTTCTCCCGCAGGCGGCGCTCGTTGATCCCGCGGGGGATCCGGGTCGGCCTGCGGGGCTTGGGCGGGGGTGCGGTGGCCTCCGCGAGGAGGGCGGCGAGGCGTACGGCGGCGGCCTCGCGGTTGCGCCACTGGGAGCGGTGCTCGGACGACCGTACGACGATGACGCCGTCGACCAGCTTTCCGGCCAGCCGTTGCAGCGCCCGCTCCTTCCACACCGGAGGCAGCGCCTCGGTGGCGGCGAGGTCGAAGCGCAGCTCCGCCTGGGAGTCGCTGGTGTTCACATGCTGGCCTCCCGGCCCGGACGACCTGGAGAAACGCCACATCAGCTCGGCCTCGGGAAGCGAGACGGAGCCACGGATCAGATGTTTTCCGGGGGCCGGGCCCCCGGACCCCAGGGAAGGACCGGACATGTGTCCCATGTTCCCGGCCCGACCCGCCTCACGTCACCCCGTTTTCGGCGTCGGTACGGAGAGGGGCAGGGAGAGGGGGCAGGGAGAGGGGGCAGGGAGAGGGGTCGGTAAAAGAGGTAAAGGGATCCGGAACCATGGGGACCCCCCTCGACGTTCTTCCGGGTGACGGTAGCTTCGTCGGCACAGAAACCTAAAGGAAGGACTCCCACATCATGGCTGTAAGCCTGTCCAAGGGTGGCAACGTCTCGCTCACCAAGGAGGCTCCGGGCCTGACCGCCGTCACCGTGGGCCTCGGCTGGGACGTCCGCACCACCACCGGCACGGACTTCGACCTCGACGCGTCCGCCATCGCGGTCAACGCGCAGGGCAAGGTCTACTCCGACGCCCACTTCGTCTTCTTCAACAACAAGCAGACCCCGGACAACACGATCGTCCACACGGGCGACAACCGCACGGGCGAGGGCGCCGGCGACGACGAGGCGATCAACGTCAACCTCGCCGCCCTTCCCGCCGACGTCGACAAGATCGTCTTCCCGGTCTCCATCTACGACGCCGAGAACCGCGGTCAGAACTTCGGCCAGGTCCGCAACGCCTACATCCGCATCGTCAACCAGGCCGGCGGCGCCGAGATCGCCCGCTACGACCTCTCCGAGGACGCCGCCACCGAGACGGCCATGGTCTTCGGCGAGCTGTACCGCAACGGCGCGGAGTGGAAGTTCCGCGCCGTGGGCCAGGGCTACGCGTCGGGCCTGGTCGGCATCGCCCAGGACTTCGGCGTGAACGTCTGAGCACACCTGCCCCGGCAGTGATGCCTCGGAGCCCCCGGCCGTGCGGCCGGGGGCTCCGACGCGTGAGAGACCTTGATCATCCGACGTCCGGCCGGTGAACGATCTCTGACAGAATCGGCACTCATGGGTCTGCTCGGGGGGCGATCCGGCTCTTGGGCCGGGCGTGCGGACCGAACTGGATATCGCGTCCTCGCGGACGGACAACGGTGACCGCAACGGCCACCGTGAGGGCCGTGCCGTGAGTCCGTCACCCGTCTCCCCCGGCCCTGTCCGATGACGTCGGATCGATTTCGGGAAGATGAGAACGATACGTGAATCCAGGCCACTGTGGGTGGCCGGTGCAGTGCTGATGGCCGTCGTTGCGGCCGGGGGATGCAGCAACTCCTCGGGGGCGGAGAACGGCGATGCGGCGAAAAGGCCCGCCCCTCCCGGCTTTTCGGGGACGGAGCCCTCGATTCCGCCGCTCGTGACGGCGTCGGACGGCGATCCGTCCAAGCCGGTCGATTTCAAGGGCGGCGGTGCGGTCGTCCGGCCCGACGGTTCGATGACCCTGCCGCTGGACGCCTATGTCTCGGTGAAGGACGAGAACACGATCGTCCGCGCCGAGAACGTCCTCGCCCAACGGTGCATGCGCGCCGGGAAACTGGCGCTCCCGAAGGCGCTCATGCCGGCCGGAGGCCCCGAGCCGACGGCGCCTTATGTGATCTACGGCGTGATGGACATGAAAGCCGTCAAGGTCTACGGATACCGGGAACCGTTCCCCGAGAAGAAACCCACGGGCGGTGGACCGGCGCCCGACGGAATCACCCCGGCGGTCAAGCGGGCCTATTTCGACGACCCGAAGACCGGCCGGCTCGGCTGCGAGGGGAAGGCACGCAGGGAACTCGGCGGCAAGAACCCATTGACCCTGTTCGGGCTCGTCCAGCAGCTGAGGTCGCAGACGCTGGACGCCACCTTCCAGGACAGCCGGGTCGTGGGCGCCGTCTCCAAGTGGAGTGCCTGCATGAAGAAGTCCGGCTACGACTACGACAATCCGCTGGCCCCCGCGCACGACCGTAACCTCCTCGGCAAGGGCCTTCCCGTCCCCAAGGGGGCGACCCTGCCCCCGCCCTCCCCCGCCGAGATCGCGGCCGCCGTCACGGACGTCGAGTGCAAGCGGAAGGCGCAGTACCTGCAGACCGTCGCACTGGTTACCGCCGCCTACGAGCGGGAGATCATCGGGCAGCGGGCGAAGCAGTTGCAGGACGCGAGGCGTACCCAGCGGCAGAAGGTGGAATCGGCCGAGGAAATCATCAGGGCCGGCGTCTGAGAAGCCGTCGCCGATTCAGTACCACGGGAACAGGGCCCGCCGAAGGAACGGCGGGCCCTGGGCGCGGACTTTACTTCCAGCGCTGGTTGGAGTTGTTGTAGTCGCCGGAGTTGGCGTAGATGCCGCCGTGGCCCTCGTCGTCCAGGATCCAGCCGGTCTGGCGGTTCTTCAGCTTCCAGCCCGACGACGTCGAGATCTCGTACCACCGCTGCCACCAGTTCGTCTGGTCACGCCGGCTGTTGCAGCCCTCGGTGTACACCTGCCGGTAGTAGCCGACGAGGCACATGCCCCAACCGTTGGACTCGTTGTAGCTGCCGTCGCTGTTCGAGGTGTCGTACCACTGGTACCCGGTCTCGTTCACCCCGGGCATGGCCCAGTCGCCCTTGACGCCGCCACTGCTGTCGGCGGTGAGGTAAAGGCCGGACTTCTGGTTCTTCCACGTCACCCAGCCGTCCGCGGACGCCGCAGCGGACGTGGAGACGAGCAGGGCGGGCACTGCCGTGGCGACCAGGAGCGCCTTGGCCATTTTCCTCTTCACAAAGATCCCCTCCGTTTGTACCGAGGTGCGGGCATGCCGGGTTTTCGGGCATGCCGGAGCGCCTCGTCGATCCATGATGAGTTTTCAAGATCATCAAGCTGGCCGACACTAACACCCGCCGATGTCATGTCCTCACCAGCGGAGTCCCCGGCGTGCCACCCTTATCCGGAAGGAAGCAATCCGAATTTCCCGTCGGTCACTTCTCCGGTCACGGGTGGGCCGGCCTGCCGTCGCCGTACAGCCAGTCCTTCCAGATCTTTTCGAAGTCCTTGCCCGGGGCCTTTTTCTCGACGTACGCGGTGAAGTCGGAGGTGCTCGCGTTGCCGTGCCGGCGGGAGGCGGCCCAGCCCTGGATGATGTCGTAGAAGGTGTCGTCGCCGACCTTCTGGCGGATCTTCTGCAGGACCATCGCGCCGCGTTCGTAGACGGGGCTGTCGGAGATGTGCGCGGCGCTGGAAGGTTTCGCCGGCGGGAAGGCCCACACGGCCTCGTCGTCGTCCTCGTACACCTCGTCGAAGGTCTCCTGGGCGCTCTTGCCGCCGAAGTCCTCCTTGTACAGCCACTCCGCGTACGTCGCGAAGCCCTCGTTGAGCCACATGTCCCGCCAGGACTTCGGGGTGACCGAGTCGCCGTACCACTGGTGGGCGAGCTCGTGCACGAGCGTGCTGGTGTCGAGCTGGTCGGCGGGGAAGACGGGCCGGTTCTGGGTCTCCAGGGCGTAGCCGGCGTCGCCCGGGCGGTCGACGATCGCGCCGGTGGAGGAGAACGGGTACGGCCCGAAGTTGGTCTCCTCCCAGTCGATGATGTCGGGGATCTTCGCGAGCACCTTCGCGCTCGCCCTGGCCTGGGTGGGGTCGACGGCGGTGATGACCGGCAGGCCGTGGGGGCCCTTGGTGGTGGTGAGGTCGTAGTGGCCGATGGCGACCGTGGCGAGGTAGCTCGCCATGGGCTGGGCGGTGTGCCAGGCGTAGGTGGTGCGGTCGCCCTTGGTGACCCGGCTCGTCAGCTCGCCGTTGGAGACGGCCTGGAGGCCCTTCGGGACGGTGACCGTGATGTCGTAGGCCGCCTTGTCGAAGGGGTGGTGGTTGCCGGGGAACCAGGCCATGGAACCGACCGGCTCGCCGAGGCCCAGCGCGCCGTCGGCGGTGCGCAGCCAGCCCTCCTCGGAGCCGTCGGGGTCGGTGAGGGTCTTCGGGGTGCCCGAGTAGCGCACGGTGGTGGTGAAGGTCTCGCCGTCGCGGAGGTCGTCGTGGGGGCGGACGGTGAGCTCCTGGCCGGTGCGGTTCCACAGGGCGCGCCTGCCCTCCACGTCGACCGATTCGACGTCCAGCCCGGCGAGGTCGAGGTCGAAGGCGGTCAGGTCCTTGGTGGCGCGGGCCGTGATGACCGCCTTGCCGGTGAGACGGTGGGTGCCGGGGGTGTAGTCGAGGGTGAGGGCGTAGTGGCCTACGTCATAGCCACCGTTGCCCGCCTTCGGGAAGTACGGGTCGCGCACGCCGGAGCTGCCCGGGGTGCCGTGGACGCCGCCGTCGCACGCGGTGCCGGTGAGGGCGAGGGCGAACAGGGCGGCGGCGGACGGGACAAGGCGCGCGGATCTGGACATGTCAGTGATCTTAGGCGTGCGCGCCGCACCGCGGCAGGGCCGGAACCAGCTGGGGCGGGGCCGTGGCAGGCCGGACCGTGGCAGGGCCGCACAGCAGCGGGATGCACCGTGACGGGCCGGACCGTGGCAGGGCCGGGGCGGTCGGCGTGACACCATCTTCTGCGTGCTCGACATCGGCTACGCCCTCTCCAACCGCTTCCCGGACCCGCCGCAGACCGACTACCGCCGTGCGGACGTCCACGCGCTGCGGCACGACCTGTTCTGCGGGGACGTCTACCTCGCGGACACCCGGACGGACCGGGAACTGTCCACAGCCTGGGGATGGGTGCCGGTGCTGGACTTCGCATGGGCGCTGTGCGACATCGCGGAGCAGCTGGACCGGGATCCCCTGGGCTCCCGCGCCTCCCGGCCGCAGCAGGCCGAGCTGGACTTCACCGAGTCCACCGACCGGATGCTCTTCGAGCGCCGCTTCGGCTGGGTGGACGTCGAGGCCGACTGGATGCCCGGCGAGGAGCCCCCGCTCACCTTCTCCCACACCGAACTGCGCCGCGAGGCCCGCGACTTCCTGCACGACCTGCTCGCCGACCTGACCGACCTGCACGATGACCTGGCGGAGAACCCGGCGATCTGGACGCTTCAGGCCCGCTTTCCGCGGGTGCCCTGATCGCACCGGGTGGCCGGCCCACCCGTGACGGGCGCCCGGCCACCGCAGAGCCGCAGGCGCGGCTACTTGACGTTGACCGCCTTCCAGGCCGCCGCCACCGCGTTGTACTCCGCGCTGCCCGAGCCGTACAGGTCGGCCGCGGCCTGCAGGGTGCCGGTGCGAGCGCCAGCGTAGTTGGTCGTCGAGGTGAAGTACGTGGTCAGAGCCTTGTACCAGATCTGGTCGGCCTTGGCCCGGCCGATGCCGGTGACCGTGGAGCCGTCGTAGGTCGGGGAGTTGTAGGAGACCCCGTTGATCGACTTCGGGCCGCTGCCCTCGCTCAGCAGGTAGAAGAAGTGGTTGGCGACGCCGGACGAGTAGTGCACGTCGAGACGGCCGACCGACTTCGACCAGTAGTCGGCGGAGCCGCCGTCCTTGCTGGGCTTGTCCATGTAGCGCAGCGGGGTGCCGTCGCCGTTGATGTCGATCTTCTCGCCGATGAGGTAGTCACCGACGTCCGAGGAGTTGTTGGCGAAGAACTCCACCGACGTGCCGAAGATGTCGGAGGTGGCCTCGTTCAGGCCGCCGGACTCACGGCTGTAGTTGAGCTTCGCCGTGGCCGCGGTCAGGCCGTGGCTCATCTCGTGGCCGGCCACGTCGAGCGAGGTCAGCGGGTCGGCGTTGTTCGCGCCGTCGCCGTACGTCATACAGAAGCAGCTGTCGTCCCAGAAGGCGTTCACGTACGCGTTGCCGTAGTGGACGCGGGAGTAGGCCGCCTTGCCGTCGCCCGCGATGCCCGTGCGGTTGAACGCGGACTTGTAGAAGTCCCAGGTCACGGCGGCGCCGTAGGCGGCGTCGACACCGGCGGTCTGGCGGTTGTTCACGGTGCCGTCGCCCCAGACGTCGTCGGCGTCGTGGAAGAGGGTGCCGGTGCCGTTGGTCCCGCCGTTCAGGTCGTACGTCTTGTGGCCGCCGCGGCCGCCGTCGATCAGGTCGTACCCGCCGGAGGCGGACGCGGTGGTGCCGAGGGTGACCGTGCCGCTGTACCGGCTGGTGCCCGTGCCGGTGTCGATCGCCTCGTAGGAGTAGATCTTCTTGCCGGTCTGCGCGTCGGTGATGACGTGCAGCTCACTTGGAGTGCCGTCGTGCCGGACGCCCTTGACGACCGACTCGTACGCGAGGACCGGCTTGGTGCCGGCCGCCCAGACGACCTTGCGGGAGGTGGCGGCGGTGGCCTCGGCGGAGTCGGCGGCCTTGAGAGCGGTCTTCTTCGCGCTCGCGGGGGAGACGGCCGCGGCGACGGTCGGCACGGATATCCGGGCCTTGGTCGCCTTGTCGACCCCCTTGAGCGAGCCGTTCTTCGCCACATGGGTGACCAGGTCCCCGCCGAGGACGGGCAGACCGGCGTACGTGCGCTCGTAACGGGTGTGGACGGTGCCGTTCCGGTCCTTGACCACGTCCCGCACGACCAGCTTCTCCTTGGCGCCGAGGCCGATTTCGCGCGCTGCCGCACCGGCGTTGTGCTGGGCCGACGCGAGGGCCGCTGCGCGGGCTGTTGCACTGAGCGGAAGGGCCGCGGCGCCGGGGGTGCGCGTGGGGGCGGCGGTGGCCGCGCCGTTCTGCAGTGCGAGCACGACCATCGCGGCCGAGCCGACCAGGGCGGCGGCGCGGACGGCGGTCTTGCGGGAGGTGCGGGGAGCGTGGGGCTGCTGTCTCACTCGATCTCCTTCAGGCCGGTCTCCGTGGGGTTGGAGACACAGGCGGGACACAGGGGATGCACAGAGTTGCGGCGGCGGAGTGAGAGTGACATCGACAACGGCTGTTTGACAGGGTGCCGACAATATTTTACGTGTTCGTATCCGGAAGACGTGTCCTGCAATCCGGTATACGGACGCTGAAGGTGCACTCAACCCTCATGTGAACAAGCGGATTTGAGCCCCGCGGCGTCACCCGCGCGCCAGCTCCGCCCGCATCGCGGCCCGCGCCGCCCACACGGCCTTCGCGTGCCGGAGCCGGTGTTCCTGGAACTCGGCGGTGTCCAGCGGGGGATCACCTGCGGCGAACACCTCCAACAGCTCCCGCAGGGAGGCGTAGACGTCCTCGACGAGGGCCGCCATCTCCTCCGGCGCGCAGATCAGCACGGCCTCCCGGACCTCGTCGCAGCCCGACGCGCGAAAGGCCTCCCGCACGGCCACGTCCCGCTCCGTCGGCGGGCCATCCCGGTGGACAGTGGCGGCCCGGTGCATGTCCTCGTACGCCAGCCGGTACTTGGTCAGGCAGACGACATAGGCGTCCCGGCGCTCGCGCCGAGTCCGCTCGCTCGTCTCGCGCCGCCAGCGGACCCGGTCGGCGAGCAGCGTGGAACCGACCCCGACCGCGGCGCCGAGTCCCGTACCGGCCAGCGTCGTCCATTCCACCGCGGCCTCAGCCCTCTCGCTCGTTCAGCAGCCGTGCGAGGTCCAGGGGTGGTTCGAGGATCACTCGCCCGGCATCCCGCCGGGGGCCTTCAGCGCGTCGATGAAGGGGGCGAAGGCTGCGGGCAGGAAGGCGAGGGGTGCCCTGGCCGGGGCCTTCGAGTCGCGGATGGATATGCGGGTGGGGTGGTTGGCGATCTCCACGCAGTTGTTGCCGTCGCCGCCGCCCGAGTAGGACGACTTCCGCCAGTTGTCGGGGGTGGTCACGGGGATCTCACAGCTCCTTGGCCACTCTATTGATGAAGTCACGCGAACGAGTGGGGTCGAGTGATACAGCTTCTACCCTACGGAAGAGCGTTCGAAAGACGCCGAGTTGAGCCTCGGAGTCGATGAAGCCAGTCCCGTGAGGTGCGTCGCGAACGGCCGTGTCCAGCTTGGGCACTGCACCACCCGCCAGCATCACAGGGCTCCAGGCCCCGCCGAAGCCGTCCAGGTCGAAGGGGATGACACGCACAGTGATGTGATCCGCCTCCGAAAGTTCCAGGACGCGGAGGAGCTGGGCCCGTGCGTCGGCTCGGTCGCTGAGCCTGATGTGTAGCGCCGCCTCGTGGATCACCGCCTCGTAGGGAGCGGGCCCCACAAGGACCGCCTTGCGCTGCATGCGATGCCGGACACGCAGCTCAAGCTCCTCCTCTGGGAGTTCGGGAATTCTTGAGGAGAACGCAGCGCGGGCGTACTCGGGCGTCTGAAGCAGGCCGGGAATGAACAGGAATTCCACATCGCGCCGGTACGTGGAGTGGTGTTCCAACTCGGCGAGGTCCAGGAACGGCGTGGGCAGTCGTTCCCGATACTCCTCCCACCAGCCTCGCGTTCGATCGGTCGCCATGGCCGCGAGGGCATCGATCAGCTCACCGTCCGAGCATGAATAGTTGGCGGCGAGACGGCGCAGCCGCTTCTCGCTCACGCCCGTGAGACCGGTCTCGATCTGACTGATCTGCGCCGAACTCACGCCAAGCATCGCTGCTGCCTCGCGGGCCGGGAGGCCTGCGGCGTCACGGAGCCTGCGCAACTCGAGCGCCAACCGCATCTGCCGTGCCGTCGGCTCGCTCCTCAATGCCATGACCTTCTCCTCCCAACACGCCTGTGTACGCGACTCATTCGGGGTCAGGTTACGCAGTCGGCTTGTGAAACTTAAAAATCTAGGTCTACCGTCAGTGATGCGACGAGCACGCAGCGGAAGCGCACCGTTCCGTCCTGCCATGACGGCTGCGGCAATGCCACCGGTCGCAAGAATCCCCACTACTTCAGCGGAGCTGACGCATGCCCGAAACCTGGGACTACACCCTCTACATCCCCAACGACCTCAGAGCAGTCACCGTCTGCCGCCGCACCCTGCGCCTGATCCTGACCCTGCACGACCTGATCGGGCTCGCGGACACCGCGGAGCTGCTGGCGGCGGAGCTGGTCTCCAACGCCGTACGGCACACCAAGGGGCCCGCCGCACTGAGGGTTCGCCGTACGGCGGAGGGGGTGGTGTGGATCGGAGCGTGGGACACGGACCCCGAGCCGCCGGAGCCACCAAGGCCGTTGGAACAGGCGGGCGAGCCGGAGGAGGCGGGACGAGGGCTGGGCCTGGTCGTGGCCTGCGCGGAGTACTGGGGCTGGCAGCCCTCCGCCAGGTTCGGGAACCGGGGCAAGTACGTGTGGTGCGAACTTGCTGCGGCCTAGCTCGTTGATCACGTCGTACGGAAAGGAGAGCTGATGGTCGGCTCGTCGCACGAGGCGCTGCACCGGATCTTCCAGAAGGACCCGGCGCTGCTGACACGAGCGTTACAGAGCGTGCTGCACGTCCCGTTCCCCGAACCACGGGAGATCGCCGCACTGAACGTGGACCTCACCGAGATCGAACCGGTCGAGCGGCGGGTGGACACGCTGCTGCGGGCGGAGACGGACGAGGGCACGTACCTCCTCGTGGTCGAATCACAGGGAAAGGCGGACGACCGCAAGCGGGGCAGCTGGCCCTACTACCTCTCCTACCTCTACGAGAAGTACCGCTGCGAGCCCGTGCTCATCGTCATCACCCAGAGCAGCACCACGGCACGCTGGGCCTCCCAACCCATCCAGCTCGGCTTCCCCGGCTGGTACTCCCTGACGGTACGTCCGCTCGTGCTCGGTCCGGACAACGTGCCGGTTATCGCGGACGAGCGGCAGGCGGAACGGGACGTCCCCCTTGCGGTGCTCTCGGCGATGACACACGGGCGTGGCCCGGGATCCGCCGCCATACTGGAATCGCTGGCATCCGCCCTGCGGACCATCGACCCCGACAGCGCCGCGGTCTTCGTCCAGTTCGTCGACTCATGCCTGGCCGACCCCCAGGCGAAGCAGATGTGGAGGGATTTGATGACGGCGATCCAGTACTTCTGGCGGCACCCGCTGGCAGAACAGGTGCGCGAGGAAGGACGGGAGCAAGGCCTGGAACAGGGCCTGGAACAGGGCCTGGAACAGGGCCGCGAGGAAGGCCGCATCGAGGATCGGCGCGAGATGATCCTCCGCATCCTCGAATGGCGCGGTCTCTCGGTGACGGACGCCGTCCGTGAGCGGGTCGAGGCGTGCACCGATCTCGGTCGGCTGGAGGTATGGGCCCAGCGCGCGGTACACGCCGCGGACGCGGAAGACCTGTTCGCCGGGGAGTGAGGCGGAGCTGCCGCTCCGAGCCGACGGCGGGGAACGTCACATCACCCTGATGCCCAGTTCCGACGCCAGCACGGGCGCCAGGTCCAGCAGTTGCCCCGTGCTGATCACCGCGCCCGAGAGCCGGTCCAGCCCGCGCACGATCTCCAGCGGGGTGGCCCCGCGCAGGTCCACGTCCTTCAGGGTCGCGCCGCCGAAGTCGGCCTCTTTCAGGGCGCAGTCGACGAACTCCACCCGCTCCAGCCGGGCACCGGCGAAGTCCGGTTCGACCAGGACGCAGGACTCGAAGACGACGTCCTTGAGGTGAGCCTCGCGGAGATTGAGGTAGTCGATCTTGCCGCCCCGGAACACCACCCGCTCCAGGACGGCGCCGTGCAACTGGGTGCCGCCCAGGCGGGGGTCGACCACCTCGACGTCGCGGAAGGTGGACTCGGCGAGGTTCGTCCCGACGCCCCGCAGACCGGTGAGGACCGAGTCCAGCACCCGGGCCCGGCCCAGTGCCGTCCCGTCCACCGCGCAGCCCGTCAGCGCGCAGTCCATGAAGCGGGCACCCACGCCGTCCTGCCCGGCCAGGTCGGCCTCCCGGAACTCCAGCCCGTCGTAGTCGCCGTCCGGCTGCAACGCGCCGTCCGTCCAGGGCTCCAGGGGCGGAAGCCGCAGCTCCGGCCGCCGTGCCCCCTTCGGCCCGGCCCCGCCCGTGCCGGCCCCGCTGCTCTTGCCCGTCGCTCTCCTCGCCATGCCTCCCATGCTGCACCCCGCCACCGACAATCCCCCTGAGCTGCGGAAACCGGAATCCCCCTGACCCCGGGGCCGTCCCCCCTTGACCTCAAGCACGCTTGAGGTCGAAGAGTGGGCCTCCGAGGACGCAGACGTGATCACTGGGGGTCCCATGCATGCCGTTCGCCTGTACGCCTTCGGGCCGGCCGAGAACCTGACCTACGAGGAGACCGGGGATCCGGTCCCGGGCCCCGGCGAGGTGCGGATCGCGGTCGCCGCGGCCGGCGTGCACCTCCTCGACACGGCCCTGCGCGAAGGACGGCGCGGCCCGCTGCCCGAGCTGCCCGCCCTGCCCACCGTCCCCGGCCGCGAGGTCGCCGGGGTGGTGGACACCCTCGGCGACGGCGTGGACGGGACCTGGCTCGGCAGGCGGGTCGTCGCCCACCTGGGCTTCGCGCCCGGAGGCTACGCCGAGCTCGCCGTCACCGGCGCCGAACGCCTGCACGAGATACCGGAGAGCCTGGACTTCGCCGAGGCCGTCGCCATGATCGGCACGGGGCGTACGGCGCTGGGGATCGTGCAGTGCGCCGAGCCGGGGCCGGACGACGTGGTCGTCGTGCCCGCCGCCGCGGGCGGCATCGGCACGCTGCTCGTGCAGTACGCGAAGAACGCCGGCGCCCTGGTGATCGGTCTGGCGGGCGGGCCACGAAAGACCGCCCGCGTGCGCACGAACGGCGCCGACCTCGCCGTGGACTACACCGACACCGCCTGGCCGGCCAGGGTCCGCGCCCATCTCGGCGGACGGCCCGCCACCCTCGTCTACGACGGCGTCGGCGGCCGGGCGGCCCGGGAGGCCGTCGCCCTGCTCGGGCCCGGCGGGCGGCACCTCGTCTTCGGCTGGTCGGCCGAGGGCATCGGGGAGGAACAGCAGGGCCATCACGTCGAGGGCGTCTCCGAGTCGGTCCTCGGCCCGGCCATGCTCCAGCGGGCAGGAGGGCTGCGCGCGCTCGAACTGCGCGCCCTCGCCGAGGCCGGGCAGGGCCGTCTGCGCCCCGCCGTCACCCGCTTCCCCCTCTCGCAAGCGGACGCCGCACACCACGCACTCCAGACGCGCGCCACGACCGGGAAGGTGGTGCTGGAGCCATGAGGGACAAGAGCGGCGAGCCCGGGGACGCGGATGCGAGGGGGATCCCCCTGGAATCATGGAAGTTGAGGTGCTCGTCGCACACGGGTGCGGCATCGCACTCGGGAGAACCCAGGGGGCTGAAGGTGCGCCCTGCCGTGCCTCAGTGGCGCCCCGCCACCCGGTCCGCGGCCCGGGCCAGGCGTGAGGACTGCATGCCGGGGTGGAGCCGCTCGCGCTGGTCCGCCGCGCGGTAGGTGGCGTACATGCCCTGCACGCCCAGCCAGCGGAAAGGCTCCGGCTCCCACTTGCGGACCTTGTGGTCGACCCACGGCAGCCCGGTCAGCTCGGTGCGGCCGCCCTGGCCCGAGTCCTGCCGGACGAGGTCGCGCAGGGTGCGGGCGGCCAGGTTGGCGGTGGCGACGCCCGAGCCGACGTAGCCGCCCGCCCAGCCGAGGCCCGTGGCCCGGTCGAGGGTGACCGTGGCGCACCAGTCGCGCGGCACGCCGAGGACCCCGGACCAGGCGTGCTCGACGCGCAGCCCCGCGAGGGCGGGGAAGAAGCGGGTCAGGATCTCACGCAGGGCCGCGATCGTCTCGTCCTGGGTGCGGCCGTCGTTGTCGGTGCGCGAGCCGAAGCGGTACGGCACCCCGCGCCCGCCGAGCGCGATCCGCCCGTCGGCCGTGCGCTGCGCGTACATGTAGGCGTGCGCCATGTCGCCCAGTGCCTCGCGGCCGTCCCAGCCGACGGCCGCCCACTGCTCGTCGGTGAGCGGCTCGGTGGCGATCATCGAGGAGTTCATCGGCAGCCAGGTCCGCTTCTGGCCCTTCAGGGAGGCGGTGAAGCCCTCCGTGCAGCGCAGGATGTACGGGGCGCGGACCGTGCCGTAGGGCGTCACCGCGTGCTTGGGGCGGATCTCGGTGACCGGTGTCGACTCGTGGACGGTCACCCCGAGCGCCTCCACGGCCGCCGCGAGGCCCTTGACCAGCTTCACCGGGTGCAGGCGGGCGCCGTGCGGGGTCCAGGTCGAGCCGACCGCGCCGGCCACCCTGATCCGCTCGGCGGTCTGCCGGGCGCCGTACAGCTCGCGGTCCGTCTCGCCGTAGGACAGCTCGTGCTCGTGGAACGCCCTGAGCCGGGCGAGCTGCGCGGGTGTGGTCGCCACCTCCAGGACCCCGCCCCGGTGCACATCGGCGTCGATGCCCTCCGCCTCGGTGACCGCGACGACCTCGGCGACGGTGTCGTTCATCGCCTTCTGCAGGCGCACGGCGGCCTCGTGGCCGTGCAGCCGCGCGTACCGGTCGCGGCCCGCGATGCCGTTGTAGAGCCAGCCGCCGTTGCGTCCGGAGGCTCCGTAGCCGCAGAACTTCTGTTCCAGGACCGTGATGCGCAGGAAGGGAGCGGCCTTCTTCAGGTAGTACGCGGTCCACAGCCCCGTGTACCCGCCGCCGACGATCACCACGTCGGCGGTCGCGTCCCCGGGCAGCGGCTCCCGTTCCACCGGAAGGCCGTCGTCCGCGTACCAGAAGGAGATGCCGCCGTTGACGACACTGCTTGCCGAGCTGCTCATGCGCGGACGTTAACCCACAGCGCGGTCAGTGTCTCCTTCGGATTCCATGCTTTTCCGCGGCCTCTGACCAGCGGATAACACCCCAGCCCGATCAGTACGGACAGGAAGTGCCCGAAGTCGGTGAAGGTGCGGCCGGTGGCGATCGGGACCGTGTAGAACGCGAGCAGGGCCGCCAGGTACGGGTAGCGCCAGGGCGGCGCGATCCGGTAGACGAGCACCGCCACCACGCCCGCCAGCGCGTAACTCACCCCGATGTCCAGGGTGTTGACCGCCGAGTGCGGGGCGTGCCCGTTGCGGATCGCCATGAGCAGGGCCAGCTCGCTGACCAGTGTGGCGAGCACGTGCGCGGCCACGCACACCGCGAGCCAGCGCAGGGTGCCCAGCCAGCGTTCGGCCTGCGCGTGGAAGACCGTGTACAGGACCGCGTAGGGCACCCAGTGCCCGCCGTCGATCCACATCGCGCTGGTGATCAGCACCCTGAGGGGGTTCCGCGACAGTTCGTGGATGTTGGTGGAGCGCTGGCGCAGGAAGTCCTGCTCGAAGTCCGGCGTCATGTGGTGCAGGGCGACGGTGGTGACGAACAGGATCAGCAGCCAGACGTACGTTCCCGGGGCGCTGCGGACGTAGTCCGCCACCGCCCCGGGCCCACGCCGCCAACCGATGACCCGATCCACAGACGTCAGTATGGTCGGCAAAGTGATCGGGGTGCCCGGTGGGCCGTCCGCTTCTCACGAGAAATTCAAGGGCCCGGCGGGACCGGCCGGGTGCCGCGCGGTCCCTGACACGCCGCCGGACGGCCTATCCGACCGACGAAGGGATTAATCGGTCATAGCGTATGCGATATGAACAGATGTCACATCGCATACCTCGCGTGCACCACCGCCCTCGTCGGCGCGGGCCTGGGCGCGGCCGCCCCCGCGGCGGCCGCCCACAGGCCCCTGGTGGTCAGCCCGGGTGAATCGATCCAGAAGGCGGTGGACGCCGCACGGACCGGGGACACCGTTGTGGTGCTCGCCGGTACCTACCACGAGAGCGTCAAGATCAGCACTCCCGGTGTGACGCTGCGGGGCGTGGGCGCCGGGACGGTGATCGAGCCGGCCGCGCCGAAGGCTGCGACGAAGGCCACCGACAGCTGCTCCGAGGGCGGCAACGGCATCTGTGTGGTGGGCACCAGGACCAGGAACATCGCGAACGTCACCGTCGAGGACCTGACCGTGACCGGCTTCAGCCGCACCGGCGTGTTCGGCACGGCGACGGACACCATGACCGTACGCAGGGTGAACGCCTACAAGAACGGCGTGTGGGGCATCGCCCTGGAGGGCTCCGTGCGCGGGGTCGTCCAGGGCAACCGCGCCCACGACAACGGCGACGCCGGCATCTTCCTCGCCAACACCATCAAGGAGGAGGCGGGCGCCTACGACTCCGGGCAGACGCTGGTCGAGCACAACCGCGTGGAGAACAACCGGATCGGCATCACCGTGCGCAGGCTGCGCAACCTCACCGTCCAGGCGAACTACGTCACCGGCAACTGCGCCGGGGTGTTCGTCGTCGGCGACGAGAACCGGCCCAAGGCCGGCGACATCACGGTGACCGCGAACCGGGTCACCGAGAACAACAAGTCCTGCCCGAAGACCGAGCGGCTGCCCGCGCTGCAGGGCTCCGGGATCGTCCTGACGGGGACCGAGAAGACCCGGGTGACCGGGAACCTGGTCGCCCGCAACACGGGCACGTCCCCGCTGTCCGGCGGCATCGTGCTCTTCAAGAGCTTCGTGGGCGTGACCAGCGACGCCAACCGTATCGACGAGAACGCGGTGGAGAACAACTCCCCCGCCGACCTCGTGAACACGGACACCGGCAAGAACAACGCCTTCGTACGCAACTCCTGCCGGGCCTCCCAGCCGGCAGGGCTGTGCTGACCGCCCGACCACTGCCCCTGCTGGACCGACGCAGGCCGAAAGAGAAGAGAGGGCGGCAGATGACGTCCGCTGAAACAGCCCCACCGCCACCCATGCGGCTGCGCGAACTCGCGTTCGGGGCGGCCTGTGCCGCCGCCGTCCGGGCCGCCGCCCGGCTGGGCGTCGCCGACGCCCTCGGCACCGCCCCGATGGCCGTCGAGGACCTCGCGGCCGCGGTGAAGGCCGAACCCAAGCCGCTGCGCAGGCTGCTGCGCGCCCTGTCCTGCTACGGCGTCTTCGCCGAGCAGCAGGACGGCACGTTCGCGCACACCGACATGTCCCGGCTGCTGCGCGAGGACGACCCGAACAGCCTGCGCGCCATCACCCTGTGGACCACCGAAGCGTGGACCTGGGACGCCTGGCCCCGGCTCGACGAGGCGGTGCGCAGCGGCAGGAACGTGGTGGAGGACCTCTACGGCAAGGAGTTCTTCACCTACCTCAACGAGGACGCCCCGCAGTCCGCGGACGTCTTCAACCAGGCGATGACCCGCTCCAGCGAGCAGTCGGCGCGGGACGTCGCGGCCCTGCTGGACCTGTCCGGGGCGAAGTCGGTCGCGGACATCGGCGGTGGCCAGGGCCACGTGGTGGCCTGCCTGCTGGACAAGTACCCGATGATGCGGGGCAGTCTGCTCGACCTGCCCCGGGTGGTCGACAACGCGCTGCCCCGGCTGCGCGAGGACGGCGACCTCGGCGACCGCGCGCGGATCGTGCCCGGCGACGTCCGGGAGGCGATCCCGGTCCAGGCCGACGTCTACATCATCAAGAACATCCTGGAGTGGGACGACGAGAGCACGGCACGCACGCTGCGCAACGTCGTGGAAGCGGGCGGCCCCGGCACCCGGGTCGTCGTCATCGAGAACCTGGTGGACGACACCCCCTCGATGCGCTTCAGCACCGCCATGGACCTGCTGCTGCTCCTCAACGTCGGCGGGGCCAAGCACACCACCGACTCCATGGTGAGCCGGCTGACCTCGGCGGGCCTGCTGGTGGACGACATCCGGCCGGTCAACCCGTATCTGCACGCGTTCGACTGCCACGTGCCCGGGTGACGGGGCACCCGGACACGACGCACCGGCCGCCGGGCCCGCGACACTGCGGGCCCGGCGGCCGGTGGCCGTCCGGGGGTCGCCGTACGGCTCAGTCGCGCTCCCAGACGTAGAAGCGATGTGCCATCGCGTCCTTGGGGGACCTCCAGGTCTCCGGGTCGTACGCGCTGACGTACGCCGACAGGCGCTCGCTGATGTCCCGGAACTCGGGGTGGTTCGTCACCTTGGCGATGGCGGGTCCGGGCTCGCGCTCGGACTCGACGAGGTGCATGTACACATCGCCGAACTGGAAGAGGCTGCGCCGGGTGACCCCGACGAGGTGGGGCAGCTCTCCGCGGTCGGACTCCGCGAACACCTTGGCGATGTCGGGGGCGGAGCCCGGGGCCATCCGGGCGACGATCAGGGCCTGGTGCATGGGAGGTGCTCCTTCGTCCGGCTCAGTCGGCCAGCGCCGGCGCGGGCCGGTGCCCGGTGGCGGCCTTCTCGATCTTGTCCCGGATGAGAGCCATCTGGACCTTGGAGTTGCGGTTGATGTTGTCGGTCATCCAGTCGTCGTCGACCGGGGCGTCCGGCTTCATCGCGAAGTCCTGCGTCCAGACCATCCGGGTGCCGGCGGGCACCTCCTCGTACCGCCAGTGGATGTCCATGTGGGCGAAGGGCCCGGTCTCCACACGGCGCGCCTTGACGGTGAGGGTCTCGCGGTCGGGCTCGCGCTCGGAGACCCAGCTCCAGACGGTGCCGTTCTCGTCCGGGTGCATGGTCAGCCGGAACGTCGTCTTCCTCCCCTCCCGGGAGAGGACCTCGACGGACGCGTACTCGCTGAACAGCTCGGGCCAGCGCTCCAGGTCGTTGGTCATGTCCCAGACCAGGTCCAGCGGAGCGGCGATGGTGATCTCGTTCTGGGTGTGTCCTGCCATGTCAGGCTCCTGCCATCAGGGTGCTGTTGACGAGCTCGAGGAACTGCCGGGGCGTCTTGCAGCGCTCCGCGTCCGGGGGCATCGGGGTGCCGTGGGCGTTCTCCAGCTCGCCCACGATGCCGAGCAGGCCGAGCGAGTCGACGCCGAGGGCGTCGAAGCCGGCCTCGCCCTGCTCCAGCAGCGCCTCCGGGGCGACGGTGATCCCGGCGGCCTTCTTCATCAGCGCGGCCAGTTCTTCCACAGTGATCTTTGCGGTCATGCGATTACCTCCTGTACTGCTAGGCGTTGACAGCGCCGTGCCGCAGCACGAGCGCCGAGTTCGACCCCATGAGCCCGCGGCTGAGCACCAGCGCCGTACGCAACTCGGCGACGCGGGCGCGCCCGGTCACGAGGTCGAGGTCGTGGCAGACGTCGAAGACGTTCGGCGTGGGCGGGATCAGTCCGTGCTCCATCGCGAGCACGGCCGCCGCGCTGTCCAGCACGGGCGCCGCGCAGTAACCACGCCCGATACCGGTCTTCGGTGCCGTGACCGGCACCCGGGCCGCGTGCGCGCCCAGGGCGTCGGCGATCGCCAGCGCCTCGGCCCGGTCCGCCTCCGGCACCCCGAGGGCGTCGGCGAAGACGACGTCGACCTCCTCGGGCGCACAGCCGGCCTCGTCCAGCGCCAGCCGGACGGCGTGCGCCAGGCCGTCCCGGGACTCCGTCCAGCGGGAGGCGCCGGTGAAGGTGGCCGCATGGCCGGCGACGAAGGCACGGATGTCCGCGCCCCGCTCCCGGGCGGACCGCTCCGCCTCCACCACGAGCATCGCGCCGCCCTCGGCGGGCACGAAGCCGCAGGCGGCCTCGGTGAACGGACGGTAGGCGCGGGCCGGGTCCTCCACGCGGCTCAGCTCCTGGTAGCCGAGCTGGCAGACCACCGAGTAGGGCGCGAGCGGGGCCTCGGTGGAGCCGGCCACGATCACAGCGGTGCCGCGCCGCACCGCCCGGGCCGCGTGCGCGAGGGCGTCCAGGCCCCCGGCCTCGTCCGAGGCGACGACCGAACAGGGGCCCTTGAACTTGCGGCGGATGGAGACCTGGCCGGTGCTCGCCGCGTAGAACCAGGCGATGGACTGGTACGGGCCGACGAACCGGCTGCCCTTGCCCCACAGCTGCTGCAGTTCGCGCTGGCCGAACGCGCCGCCGCCGGACCCGGCCGCGGTGACCACACCGATGGAGTACGGCGCCTCGGAGGCGTCGGCCTGGCCGAGCCCGGCGTCGTCCAGTGCGAAGTCGGCCGCGGCCATCGCGAAGTGGGTGAACCGGTCGGTCTGGACCAGGAACCGTTCCTCGATGGTTGCCGCCGGCTCGAAGGCGCGGACCTCTCCGGCCACCCTCAGCGGAAGGTGCTCACAGCCCTCGCGGGTGACCCGGTCGAGGACGCTGAGGCCTTCCTGGGTGGCCTTCCAGAAGGTGTCGGTGCTGGTTCCGTTGGGCGCGACCACCCCGATGCCGGTGACGGCCGCGCGCCGGTCATGCGGTTCGCTCATCGTGTCCTCTCCCTCGTCCGGGTCAGGACCACCGCGGACTGGAAACCCCCGAACCCGCTGCCCACGGACAGGACGCTGGTCAGCTTCCGTTCGCGGGCGACGCGCGGGACGTAGTCCAGGTCGCACTCGGGGTCGGGGGTGTCGTAGTTCGCGGTCGGCGGTACGACCTGCTTGGCCAGGGCCAGCACGCACGCGACCACCTCGATCGCCCCGATCGCCCCGAGGGAGTGCCCCACCATCGACTTGATGGAGCTCATGGGGGTGTCGTAGGCGTGCTGGCCGAGCGCCCGCTTCACGGCCGCCGTCTCGTGGCGGTCGTTCTGCCGGGTGCCGGAGCCGTGTGCGTTGACGTAGTCGATGGCCGTCGGGTCGATCCGGGCGTGGTCGAGTGCCGTGTCGATCGCCCGGGCCATCTCCAGGCCCTCACTGGTCAGGCCGGTCATGTGGTAGGCGTTGCCGAAGGTGGCATAGCCGCCCAGTTCGCAGTACACGTGGGCGCCACGGGCCCGCGCGTGTTCCAGCTCCTCCAGGACGAGCACCGCGCCGCCCTCGCCCATGACGAACCCGTCACGGTGATTGTCGAAGGGCCGGGAGGCGTGTGCGGGGTCGTCGTTGTTCGGGGAGGTGGCCTTGATCGCGTCGAAGCACGCCATGGTGATCGGGGAGATCGGCGAGTCCGACGCGCCGGCTATGCAGATGTCGGCACGGCCCTCCTCCACCGTGTGGAAGGCGTATCCGACGGCGTCCAGGCCCGAGGTGCAGCCCGTGGAGACGGTCTGCACCGGACCCTGTGCGCCGAATCGTTCCGCCACCGCGGAGGCGACCGTACTGGGCGAGAACGCCCGGTGCAGATGCGGCTGCGCCTCCCGGTGGTCGACGTCCCAGCGCTGCCCGTGCTGGCTCACCAGGACGTAGTCGTGCTCCAGGCGGGTGGTACCGCCGACCGCGGTACCCAAGGAGACCCCGACCCGCCAGGGATCCTCCCCGGCCAGGTCCAGGCCCGAGTCACGGACCGCCTCGTCCCCGGCGACCAGGGCGAACTGGATGTACCGGTCCGCCCGGGCGACCTGGTCCGCGTCCAGGCCGTGCGCCGCCGGGTCGAAATCGCACTCGGCGGCGATCCGCGACCGGAGCCCCGTGGGATCGAAGAAGGTTATGCCCCGCGTCGCGGTCCGGCCATCGGCGAGCAGATCCCAGAATGCCGGTACGCCGATGCCGCCCGGAGCAACGATGCCTATGCCAGTGACCGCCACGCGCCGGGTCATGACAGAACCTGACCTCGGTCGTGGGCGGCACCCGCGGGCGCCGGCTCGGTGACCACCGCCGCCGCGCCGATCACCTCGGTCTCCTCGGTGTCCACATGGCCCAGCTGAGGCCGCGGCGCCAGCGGACCCAGGTGGAAGACGATCCGCGCCTCCACCTTGCCCACGTTGCGGAAACGGTGCCGCATGTGGGCCGGGATCATCAGACCCTGCTCGGGACTGAGGGCATGCGGTTCGCCGTCCAGGTCCACCTCCAGCTGCCCGCAGACGACGTAGACGAACTCCTCGGAGTAGGGGTGGTAGTGCTCACCGATGCGGTCACCGGGCTGCACGATGGCCACGCCCATGAAGCCGCTGGTGGAGCCGACCGTGGCCGGGGTGAGCATGGCGCGCAGGTCGCCACCTCGCCGGACGTTGGGCTCGACCTCACTGAGGTCCACGATTTTCGGACGGTGTTTGATGGACAACGTTTCCTCCGTTGACTCTGCCGCGCTGACGCTCGGCGGTTGGGAAACCCGGCCGCCGGATCAGGCACCCGGCGAACGTCGGTCGGTGATCAGGGCCATGCGGGCGGCCTCCTCGTCGAGCAGCTCCCGCACCTCCGCGGCCGCACGCGAGCCCGCCGGCAGCGCCTCCACGTCCCGGTCGCCACGCACGTCGACCAGCCGCATCACGATGTCGTCGCGCTCGAAGACCGTGCTGCGCAGAACCGGGCTCGCCGGGTCGTCCGCGGCCACCGTGTCCGCCTCGGACAGCAGCTCGGCCAGCCGCATCCCACAGCCCGGCCGGGCCGGATAGCACAGGGCCTGCCGTCTGCCCTCCGGCTCCTCGCCCGCGCTCACGTGGTGCACGGCCGGCAGCGCCGCCCGGGTGAAGAAGACCCGCGCCGACTCCTGGTCGTTGAGGTCCCGCTCCTGCTCCAGATACGGGTTGATGGCCTCCTCGACGGCCCGCACCTCCGGCTGCCGGGCCACGTGCCGCAGCGCCGCCATCAGGTCGCCGCGCACCTCGATGGCCCGCACCACACGGTTGCCGTGCATGAACAGCGAGGTCCGGCACAGCCGCGTCGTGTCGTCCACCCGGGCCTCGGGCGAGGCGTAGTCCGAGAGGATCTTCCGGACCTTCTCCTCGCTGCCCGGCTGGACCGTGAAGGTCAGCGCGTGCCGGATCACCCCGTCGCCGATGCGCGGGTGGGCCTGCAGCCGCCGCTCCTCCGGTGGCATCTGCGCGGTGGCGACACCGGTCTCCCGCACGATGTGGAAGCGCAGCGACCGGGTGTCACGGACACAGCTGTGCAGCGGCTGCACCATCCGCACGTGCTCCTCGCTGTTCACCCAGGTGAGGAACGGCGGGGCACTCTCCCACTCACTCGTGATGAGCCATTGGGACGGATTCTCGATGGACTGGCACAGCTGGTCGCTGACATGACCGGGAACGGATGCAACCTGGTTGCACAGCTGCTCGTACGCCTCCAGGAACTGCTGCTGCGCGCCGTCGTACACGTCGACGAGCAGGACGACCCGGAGCCGGGAGCCGTCGAACACGGACTGGGAGACACGCTTCGAACCCTCACGGGCCGACGCTTCTGAGTGACGTTCAGACGTCGTGGTCATCCTGGACACATCTCCTTCGCGGGGGCAGAGGCGACGCCGGCCGCCGGCAACGCGACGGCAGCGTTCCTTGATCCTGTGCCTGTCCCCACAAGCCCGCGACTCGTATGAACCACGTGGGTGATTGGGCACGCGGAGCGGGCGCCACCGGGCAAGAGAACTCACAGGCGCCCCACACGCGCACCCCTGCCTCTGGAGGCTTCGATGCATCAGAAAGCCGACATCCGGGTCCCCGTCCTCATCGTGGGCGGCTCCCTGGTGGGCCTTTCCATGTCCGTGTTCCTGGGCCGTCTCGGTGTGCGGCACATGCTCGTCGAACGGCACTCCGGGACCTCGATCCACCCCCGAGGACGCGGCAACAACGTACGGACGATGGAACTGTTCCGGGTGGCCGGCATCGAGCCGGACATCAAGGCCGCGGCCTCACTCCTCGCCGACAACCACGGCATCCTGCAGACACCCACCCTCGTGGGTGACGCCGGCGAATGGCTGTTCAAGCACATCGACCCGGGCGGCGGACTCGCCCGCTTCAGCCCCACCAGCTGGTGCCTGTGCAGCCAGAACGACCTCGAACCCGTCCTCCTCGACAACGCCCGGGAACTCGGTGGCGACCTGCGCTACTTCCACCAGATGGAGTCCTTCGAACAGGACCCCGACGGCGTGACGGCAACCGTCCTGGACCGCACCACCGAGCAGCGGTTCACCGTCCGCGCGGACTACCTCGTCGCGGCCGACGGCCCCCGCAGCCCCGTCCGGAACGCCCTCGGCATCGGCCAGACGGGCCCCGGCGACCTCTTCGCCAACGTCAGCGTCACCTTCCGCTCCGCCGCCCTCGCCGACGTCGTCGGCGACCGCCACTTCATCTGCTGCTACCTCACCCACCCGGACGCCGACGGCGCCCTGCTCCCCGTCGACAACAAGGAACGCTGGGTCTTCCACGCCCCCTGGCACCCCGAGGACGGCGAGACGCTGGAGGAATTCACCGACGAACGCCTCCAGAGCCACATCGGCCGGGCCGTGGGCGTCCCCGGCCTCGACGTGGAAATCACCGGAAAGGCGTCCTGGCGTGCCGCCGAACGGGTCGCCGACCGGTACGCCCTCGGCAGGGTCTTCCTCGCCGGCGACTCAGCCCACGAGATGTCCCCCACCGGCGCCTTCGGCTCCAACACCGGCATCCAGGACGCCCACAACCTGGCCTGGAAACTCGCCGCCGTCCTCGACGGCTGGGCAGGCCCCGGCCTCCTGTCGAGCTACGAGGCCGAACGCCGCCCGGTCGCCCTCGCCACCAGTGCCCGCGCCTCCGCCCGCTCCGTCGAACACAGCCACCCCGGCTTCGCCCCCGCCCCCGGCGTCGGCGCCGGCAGGCGCGGCGGCATCCTCAACGTCGTCCTCGGCTACCGCTACCCCGACGGCGCCGTCCTCGGCGCCCGCCCCGACGAGCCCGTCGTCCCCGACAGCCTCGAACTGTCCGGCCGCCCCGGCACCCGCGCCCCGCACCTGCTGCTGCGCCGCGCCGGACAGCGCATCTCCACCCTCGACCTGTACGAACGCTCCTTCGTCCTGCTCACCGACGCCCCGGACGACGCGGGCTGGTACGAGGCGGCCCGCCGCATCGCCGGCACGGACGGCGTACGGCTCGCCGCGTACCGCATCGGCCCCGGCGCCGACGCGGACCTGACGTACGACACCGAGGGCGACGACTGGGCCCGGCTGCACGGCACCACCGCCGACGGGGCGGTCCTGGTACGCCCGGACGGCTACGTGGCCTGGCGGGCGACCGGGGCGGTCCCGGACCCGGAGGGAACGCTGCGACAGGTGCTCAAGAGCCTGCTCGGAACACCCTGACCTGTGCAGACGACGAAGGCCACCCGGGTTGTGGGACACGGGTGGCCTTCGTCCTTTCGGAGCCCCCTGTCGGATTCGAACCGACGACCTACGCATTACAAGTGCGTTGCTCTGGCCGGACTGAGCTAAGGAGGCATTCGCACGCCACGAACCCGCGCGCGAAGGGCGGCTCCACTGTACACAGAGCTCGTTTCCCCGAGCCACGAAGTTCCGCGGCCCACCCGATCCAAAACCGTACGTGACCATCCGAGCACGCGGGCGCCGCGGTCCGGCGGCGTCCTGCCCCCGGTCGAAAATTTCCGCGAACTTCACAGGGCTCCGGGTACTGACATACGAGGTGAACGCCAGGTACCGTCCTGACCCAGTTCACTGGTGTGGACTACACCAACCACCTTCCTACAACGGATCGTCCGGCACGTTCCTGCCGGTAGAAGGGGGCCCATTCACCATGGCCACTGTCACGTTCGACAAGGCGACCCGGATCTACCCGGGTTCCACCAAGCCCGCCGTCGACGCGCTCGAGATCGCGATCGAGGACGGCGAGTTCCTCGTCCTGGTCGGCCCGTCGGGCTGCGGAAAGTCCACCTCGCTGCGGATGCTCGCGGGCCTGGAGGACGTCAACGCCGGCGCCATCCGTATCGGTGACCGCGACGTCACGCACCTGCCGCCCAAGGACCGGGACATCGCCATGGTGTTCCAGAACTACGCGCTCTACCCGCACATGACGGTCGCCGACAACATGGGCTTCGCGCTCAAGATCGCCGGCGTCAACAAGGCGGAGATCCGGCAGAAGGTCGAGGAGGCCGCGAAGATCCTCGACCTCACCGAGTACCTGGACCGCAAGCCGAAGGCCCTCTCCGGCGGTCAGCGCCAGCGTGTCGCGATGGGCCGTGCCATCGTGCGCGAGCCCCAGGTCTTCCTCATGGACGAGCCGCTGTCCAACCTGGACGCCAAGCTCCGGGTGAGCACCCGTACCCAGATCGCCTCGCTGCAGCGCCGCCTCGGCATCACCACCGTCTACGTCACCCACGACCAGGTCGAGGCCATGACGATGGGCGACCGTGTGGCCGTGCTCAAGGACGGCCTGCTCCAGCAGGTCGACTCGCCGCGGAACATGTACGACAAGCCCGCGAACCTCTTCGTCGCCGGCTTCATCGGCTCCCCGGCCATGAACCTGGTCGAGGTCCCGATCACCGACGGCGGCGTGAAGTTCGGCAACAGCGTCGTCCCGGTCAACCGGGAGGCCCTGTCGGCCGCCGCCGACAAGGGTGACCGCACCGTGACCGTCGGTGTCCGGCCCGAGCACTTCGACGTGGTCGAGCTGGGCGGGGGCGCCGCCGCCTCCCTGTCCAAGGACAGCGAGGACGCCCCGGCCGGTCTCGCCGTCTCCGTGAACGTGGTCGAGGAGCTGGGCGCCGACGGCTACGTCTACGGCAGCGCCGAGGTCGGCGGCGAGACGAAGGACCTGGTCGTCCGCGTCAATGGCCGCCAGGTGCCGGAGAAGGGCTCCACCCTGCACGTCGTCCCGCGGCCGGGCGAGACCCACGTGTTCTCGACCTCCACGGGCGAGCGGCTCTCCGACTGACCGACCTGACCTGCGCGCATGCGCCGAGGTTGACGAAATGGGCCCCGCGGACCGCCGCGGGGCCCTTTCGCTGTCTACGCATACCCCGGCACAGCGATCATTTCGGGCGGTGCGCGTCAACCCTCTACCCAGAAAGATGCGGACCTTCATCGCCCGTACGGGTGACTAAATGTCGCCAAATCATCACCGGGCGCTACCCTCACTCGCGTGAAGCACTCCACCAACCCTCAGACACGACGCGGCCATCGGGGCGGCCCTGCCCGCCGTATCGGCCGCACTCTCGCCCTCGTCCTGCCCGTCGTCCTGGTGCTCTCCGGAACCCTCGCGGTCACCCGGGTCAACTGGACGGGGAGCCCCTCCAACTCGGTGCTCACCGCCTCGGACGTCTCCTCCGCGGAGGTGTCCTCCAAGGCGGCCTCCCGCGCCCCGCAGGACGTGCTCCGCGACCAGTTGATGAGCGAGCTGCAGGACCGGAACCCGGGCGTGGTCCTCACCCACCTCCAGCAGGCGATCAACGGGCGCCCGTCGCTGGCGAAGCACTGCTCCTCCATCGCCCGTGCCCTGGGCCAGGCCGCGGTGCGCATCTACGGCGCCTCGCGCGCCCAGTCCTACGCCCGTCCGGTCTGCGACACGGCCTTCGCGTCGGGCGTACTGGCCGCGCACAGCTAAGCGCGGTTGGGAAGTGGGTAACGGCTCCTTAAGGAGCCGGTTGCGGTCGGAATCCCGGCCGGGGCGCCACGTACAGTTCGGAGCATGACCCATCCGAGCGCCGCGTTGCGCCCCACTCAAGCCGTTGTCCTGGCCGGTGGCCAGGGCTCACGGCTGCGTCCCTACACCGACGACCGGCCCAAGCCGATGGTCGAGATCCCCGGCACGGGCACTCCGATCATCGGCCACCAGTTGGCATGGCTCGCCGAAGAGGGCGTGACGGACGTGGTGGTCTCCTGTGGCCATCTCGCCGAGGTCCTGCAGAAGTGGCTGGACTCGGCCGACCTGCCCGTCTCCGTGACCACCGTCGTGGAGACGGAGCCCCTCGGCCGCGGTGGCGGTCTCAGGTACGCCGCCACCCATCTCCCCCACCCCGACCGGCCCTGGTACGCCACCAACGGCGACATCTGGACCCGCTTCTCCCTGCGGGACATGGCCGACTTCCACACCGAGCGGGACGCCGTCGCCACCCTGGCGCTGGCCCGGCCCCGGATTCCCTGGGGCGCGGTGAAGACCGACGGGTTCGGGCACATCACCGACTTCATCGAGGCGCCGCCGTCCACGTTCGAGATCAACGCCGGCGTGTACGTGTTCTCGCCCGGGTTCGCCTCCCTGCTGCCCGAGCGCGGGGACCACGAGCGGACCACGTTCCCCCGGCTGGCGCGGGAACGGCAGCTGGCCGGGTTCCCCATTCCGCAGGGGGCCTACTGGCGGGCCATCGACACGGCGAAGGACCTGACCGAGGCGGCCAAGGAGCTGGCGGCGCTGGGCCGCTGACAGCTCTGCGGGACGGTTCTGCGGGACAGCTCTGCGGGGGTCGTACGGTGACCGCGCGTGGGCGGCGGCCTGTCGCGCCCACGCGGTGGAGCCGCGTGGGCGATACGATCCCCGCGCCCCCGAGCCGGTCACCCCCTGCGAGCGCGTCAAAGGGCCCCGTACCTTCCGGTACGGGGCCCTTTGTGGTCCTGCTCGGTCAGCCCAGCAAGCCGCCCACCAGACCCGGCTGGCCCGTGGAGGTGGAGCCACCGGACGAGGTGCTGCCGCCGGCGGAGCTGGTCGGCCCCGCCGTCGTACTGGGGGCGCCACCGCTCGTCGGGGCGGACTGGCGGGGCGGGACCTGGCCCACGGTGCCCTGGGTCTGGCTGGGCGTCGTGGTGGTGGCGGTCCCGGCGCTGCGGCTCGCCCCCGGGGTCGTGGCCGCCCGGGAGGGGCTCGCACCGGCGGTGGCGCCGCCCGTGGGCGAGCTGGAGGCCGACGGGGTGCTGCTGTGGCGCCTGCCGGGCTGGTGGGGCAGCGGCGAGCCCGGCTGGTTGTTGCGGGGGGCCTCGCCGGGGCCGGGGACGACCACCCGGCTGGAGTCGCGGACGGCGCCGCCCAGCAGGGAGCCGACGAGCAGCGTGAGGCCGACGGTGATGGCCGTGATGAGAGCGCCGCGACGCAGCACGTAGCTGCGCAGTTCCCAGATGTCGGAGCGGGGGCCGAGGGTGCGCCAGGCACCGGCGGCGAGGCGGCCGTCGACGGAGTAGACGGGGGCGCCGGCGATGATCAGCGGGGACCAGGCGGCCAGGTAGATGATGTCGGGGGCGTCGTAGGCGGGGACCGTCTGCCAGCTGACCGTGACGATGAGGGCGGCGGACAGCAGGGCACCGACGACCGCGGCGACGCGCTGCCAGCAGCCGAGGACGGTCAGGACGCCGACGACGACCTGGAGGAAGGCGATGACCAGGCCGGAGCCGACCGGGTGGTGCAGGGCGAACTGGCGCAGCGGCTCGGCGACTTCCCAGGGGTGCAGGGTGTTGAGCCACTTGACCATGGAGCCACGCTTGCCGCCGTCGAAGTAGACGGGGTCGCACAGCTTGCCCATGCCGGCGTAGATGGAGATGAAGCCGAGGAAGACGCGGAGGGGGAGGAGCACCACGCCGAGGTTGAGGCGGCGGCCCGGGTAGTAGGCGTGCCGGGCCGGGTCGTCGCCGTGCCGGGTCGCCAGGCGCTCGCGGGGCTCCTCGTCGAGATCGTCGTCGTCGAGATCCTCGTAGTCGTCGTACGGTTCGAACTCGTCGCCCGCGTAGGCCGGTTCGCCGTAGGTGTCGGTGTCCGAGCGCATGTGCGGCAGGAGCCGGGTGCCGTCGTCGCAGGGGGTTCGCTGGTGGCCGACGACGGGGGTCTCGACGGTCTGGTCGAGGTTGTCGTAGCCGCCGCCGTATCCGGGCTCGACGCGTGGGATGACCTGGGTGGCGCCGACCTCGGCGGGCTCGTCGGCGTGACGGACGCTGCTGCCCCGTACGGCCTGCAGAAGGCGGTGGGCGCCGGTGTCGTCGGGGGCGGACTTGCCGCTCCACACGACGGGGCGGCGGCGGCCGGGCGCGGCGGCGCCGGACCGGGCCGCCGTGCCCACGACCGGGAAGCGGGCGGTGTCCTGGGTGGCGCTCAGGTGGCGGGCGATCCGCGGGGACCGGCTGCGCTTCGCCGTCGCGCCCAGCTGCACGCGGAAGCTGGCGTGATTGACGATGACCTGCGCCGGATCGCTCGGCACCTTCACCATGCTCAGCGCGGGAGCGTCGTCGTATCCCGACGAGCGGTCCCCCGTGGGTGTGCGGGGTGTTCTGGTGTCCACACGTACCTAACCGAGCGACGTGGGGTTTGGACACTGCTTTGACCGGGCGGATGTGTCCGGACCCCGTCAAAGCAGCCCAGAGCGCCAGAATTACCCCGTACGGGTGAGGTTACGGACGCGTGTTCAGGCCCGTCGGCGCGCCGCCTCGTACAGGACGATGCCGGCTGCCACGCCTGCGTTCAGCGATTCCGCGCCGCCCGGCATCGGGATGCGCACCCGCACGTCGCAGGTCTCGCCGACCAGTCGGGACAGACCCTTGCCCTCGCTGCCGACCACGATGACGACGGGGCCCTGCAGGGCCTCCAGCTCACCGAGCTCGGCCTCGCCGTCGGCGGCCAGGCCGACGATCGTGAGGCCGGCCTTCTTGTACGCCTCCAGGGCCCGGGTCAGGTTGGTGGCGCGGGCGACCGGGGTGCGGGCGGCGGCGCCGGCGGACGTCTTCCAGGCGCCGGCGGTCATGCCGGCCGAGCGGCGCTCGGGGACGACCACGCCGTGGCCGCCGAAGGCGGAGACGGAGCGGACGACCGCGCCGAGGTTGCGCGGGTCGGTGACGCCGTCGAGCGCGACGATCAGCGGGTCCGCGCCCTCGTCGTAGGCGGCGCCGGTGAGGTCCTCCGGGTGCGCGTACTCGTACGGCGGGACCTGCAGGACCAGGCCCTGGTGGTTCAGGCCGTTCGTCATGCGGTCCAGCTCGGGGCGCGGTGCCTCCATGAGGTTGATGCCGCCGCGCTCGGCGGCGAGCTGGAGGGCCTCGCGCACACGCTCGTCGTTGTCGATGAACTGCTGGACGTAGAGGGTGCTCGCGGGCACGCCCTCGCGCAGCGCCTCGACCACCGGGTTGCGGCCCACGACCAGCTCGGAGGGCGACTTGCCGGCCCGGCCCCTGGGCACCGGGCGGCGCACGGCCTGCTTGGCCTTGGCGTTCGCGACGCGGTTCTTCTTGTGTCCCTTGCGCATCTCGGCGGGCGGGGTCGGCCCCTTGCCCTCCAAGCCCTTGCGTCGCTGGCCGCCACTGCCGACCTGCGCGCCCTTCTTGCCGGACATGCGGCGGTTGTTCGCGGCCATGACCTACCTGTCCTCGTGAGCTTTCGTACGTACGTCTTATGCAGTGTGCCGCCCGGAGGGCCGGGCGGCACAATCGATCAAGCGGGGCTAGCGCGGACCGAGGGTCCAGCGCGGTCCCTGCGGGCTGTCCTCGATGACCAGCCCGGCCTGGCCCAGCTGGTCGCGGATGGCGTCGGCGGTGGCCCAGTCCTTACGGCTCCGGGCCGACTCGCGCTGGTCGAGGACGAGGCGTACGAGGCTGTCGACCACGCCGTGCAGGTCCTCGCCGCGGTCGGCGCCGGTGCCGGCCCAGAACTCGTCGAGCGGGTCGAGACCGAGAACGCCGAGCATGGCCCGCACCTCGGCGAGCCGGGCGACGGCGGCCTCCTTGTCGTCGGCGGCCAGGGCGCTGTTGCCCTGCCGGACGGTGGTGTGCACGACGGCGAGCGCCTGCGGGACGCCCAGGTCGTCGTCCATCGCCTCGGCGAAGGCGGGCGGCACCTCGGCCGCCGGCTCGACGGCTCCCCCGGCCTTCTCCACCACGCGCTGCACGAAGCCCTCGATCCGGGCGAACGCCGACTCGGCCTCGCGCAACGCCTCCTCGCTGTACTCGATCATCGAGCGGTAGTGCGGGGTGCCGAGGTAGTAGCGCAGCACGATGGGGCGCCACACCTTGACCATCTCGGACACGAGGACGCTGTTGCCGAGCGACTTCGACATCTTCTCGCCGCTCATGGTGACCCAGGCGTTGTGCACCCAGTACTCGGCGAAGTGGTCGCCGAACGCCTTGGCCTGGGCGATCTCGTTCTCGTGGTGCGGGAAGATCAGGTCGAGGCCGCCGCCGTGGATGTCGAAGGCGGCGCCCAGGTACTTGTGCGCCATGGCCGAGCACTCCAGGTGCCAGCCGGGACGGCCGCGGCCCCACGGCGTCTCCCAGCTGGGCTCGCCCGGCTTCACGGCCTTCCACAGCGCGAAGTCGCGCGGGTCCCGCTTGCCGGTCTCGCCCTCGCCTTCGGGCTGGCGGAGGTTGTCCAGCTCCTGGTTGGAGAGCTGGAGGTACTCCGGGTAGGAGCGCACGTCGAAGTAGACGTTGCCGTCGGCGGCGTAGGCGTGCCCGCGCTCGATGAGCGCGCGCATCATCTCGATCATCTCGGGGACGTGCCCGGTCGCCCTCGGCTCGTACGTGGGCGGCAGGCAGCCGAGCGCGGTGTAGCCGTCGTTGAAGGCGCGCTCGTTCTCGTAGCCGATCGCCCACCAGGGGCGGCCCTGGTCGGCGGCCTTGGCGATGATCTTGTCGTCGATGTCGGTGACGTTCCGGACGAACGTCACCTCGTAGCCGCGGTACTCGAACCAGCGGCGCATGATGTCGAAGTTGAGGCCGGAACGGATGTGCCCGATGTGCGGTGCTGCCTGCACGGTGGCGCCACACAGGTAGATCGAGACACAACCCGGCTTGAGCGGGGCGAAGTCACGGATCTGCCGGGCACTGGTGTCGTACAGGCGAATGGTCACCACTCCAGGGTAGTGGGCCGGGGGCAGTGGGTTGCACCGGTCCGGCCACATCCCGGCCCCGTCGTCAGGCCGTCCGGGCCACCAGGGCGGTGGCGACGGCCATCAGCCCTTCACCCCTGCCGGGGAACCCGAGTCCGTCGGTGGTGGCGCCGGAGACGGACACCGGTGCGCCGGCCGCGTCGGTGAGGATCTTCTGGGCCTCGTCCCGGCGTCTGCCGATCTTCGGGCGGGGGCCGACGACCTGGACGGCGATGTTGCCGATGGTGAACCCGGCCTCGCGGACGATCCGGGCCGCCTCGGTGAGCAGGGTGACCCCGGAGGCACCGGACCACTCGGGGCGTCCGGTGCCGAAGTGCCGGCCGAGGTCACCGAGCCCGGCGGCGGAGAAGAGCGCGTTGCAGGCCGCGTGGGCGACGACGTCGGCGTCGGAGTGCCCGGCCAGACCGGGGCCCTCGCCCTCCCACTTCAGGCCCGCGCACCACAGCTCGCGGCCCTCCTCGAAGGCGTGGATGTCAGTGCCGATGCCGACCTGGGGCAGCAGGGGGACGCCGCCCTGCGGCTGCCCGGGTCCGGATGCCTCAGAAGCCATCGTTGAGCCTCCTGCGGGCGAGGACCGCCTCGGCGAGGACCAGGTCGAGGGGGCGGGTGACCTTGAAGGCCTCCTCGTGGCCGGGGACGGTGACGACGCCCAGGCCGAGCTGCTCGACCATGCTCGCGTCGTCGGTGACGTCCTCGGTGACGGTCTCGTGGGCGCGGACCAGGGTCTCGCGGTCGAAGCCCTGGGGCGTCTGCACGGCGCGCAGCCGGGCCCGCTCGGGCGTGGCCACGACCGGCTCGGGCTCGCCGGGTGCGGCCGCGGGCTCGACCTCCTTGACGGTGTCGGCGAGCGGCAGCGCGGGGACGACGGCGGGGGCGCCCTCGCGGACGGCCTCGATGACCGCGTCGACCGTGTCGACGGGGACCAGCGGGCGGGCCGCGTCGTGGACGAGGACGACGCCGTACTCGGGCGGCAGCGCGTCCAGGCCCAGCCGGACGGACTCCTGGCGGCTGTCCCCGCCGGGGACGACCAGGAAGTCGGTGCGCTCGGGCAGGGCGTGCGCGTCGAGCAGGGACTTGACCTCGGCGGCGCCGTCCGGCGGGGCCACGACGATCACCAAGGAGACATGGCGGGAGGCAGCGAGGGCGCGGACCGCGTGGATCAGCATGGGCGTGCCGTTCAGCGCGCGGAGCGCCTTGGGGGCGCCCGGGCCGAGGCGTACGCCCCGGCCGGCGGCGGGAATCACGGCGGCGACGGGGATCTGCGCGGGTGAGAGGCGCGAATCGTCAGACATCGGTTCCTGTCAGGTTTGTGTGCTCGACCTACGTGGGTATGGCCTGGAGGAGTGCCGGGCGCGACGCCTTGACCGGACCCTTCCGTGACCATGGTCGAGCCATCTGCCCGGGCCCGGCACACCAAGTATCGGGGGACTTCCTCCGAGCTGAACGGCAAGCGGTACGGCGGCCCGTCGGGCCGGCCGCACGGCGACCGGACATCCGGCAGACGGAATCCGGGGACGAACATGCCGCAGCGCCCGGCGACAGGGTCAGTGTCATCGGGCACCGCGGCATTTTCACTGTGCTGAGCGTGCTGGGGGCAGCGGATGCCACCTGACGCGCATCAGGAGGCGAGCACCTCGTCGAGCAGGGCCTCGGCCTTGTCCTCGTTCGTGTTCTCCGCGAGGGCGAGCTCGCTCACCAGAATCTGGCGTGCCTTGGCGAGCATGCGCTTCTCACCGGCGGACAGTCCGCGCTCGCGCTCACGACGCCACAGGTCACGCACTACTTCCGCGACCTTGATGACATCGCCGGAGGCAAGCTTCTCCAGGTTTGCCTTGTAGCGCCGGGACCAGTTCGTGGGCTCCTCGGCATACGGTGCGCGCAGCACCTCGAAGACCCGGTCCAGCCCGTCCTGACCGACCACGTCACGCACGCCCACGAACTCAGCATTGTCCGCTGGCACACGCACCGTGAGGTCACCCTGGGCGACCTTCAGCACCAAGTAGGTCTTGTCCACGCCTTTGATCTGACGAGTTTCGATGGCCTCGATCAGCGCGGCCCCGTGATGGGGATAGACCACGGTGTCGCCAACCTTGAACGTCATGTGACAGGTACCCCTTCCGTGGCTATCCAGAGTAACACGGATACGGCGTCTTCTGAATGGCGTTTTCGCAGGTCAGGGCATATCTCGGGGCTTGACAACAGCAACACGAACGTGCTGCGAGGGGCCTGCGGAACGAGGAATTCGCAGGTCGGAGGGGCTCTCCGGGCGGGGTGAAACGCGTACGCTACACGCTCGCCAGGCTGTCCCCAAGTGGATGAACGTCCCGATTTGTCCGCTTCCAAGCGTACGACTTCCGCTACTCCGTTCGGTGACCGGAGTCGGCCGTGAGACGAATCCGGAATTGATCACAGGGGGCCGGATGGGTGGCCGGTGATCAATATCCCGGGCGGACCGCGTATTCCTTCACGGAAAATTTGCGGAGAGTGTTGCGGGGATGCGGACTGCGCTGTTGTGGGCGCGTTATGCGAATGGCGGACGAGTGCCGCGTCAAAGTGACTCGCGGGTCACTTGTGGCGGCCGGGACAGGGCTGGTGCGCCCGTGCTGTACGGCCAGCCGGAGGGAAGCCGGGCGCCAGGGGGAGGGTCGGGTGCGGACGCGCCGGAACGGCTCGGTAACCTGAAGCCGCTGACAGACACTTAGGGTGGCTTTATAGAGGAGCCGCCCCTGCGTTCAAGGAGTTGCCGCCGCCGTGAGCAGCAGCCTTCGACGCGGCGCCCTCGCCGCCTCCGCCATCGCCTTCTCGATCGCCTCGCTCGCCGCCTGCGGCGCCGGCAACAACTCCCAGACGCTGGAGATCAAGCCGGACAACGCGGCGACCCGCGTCGGCGACATCGAGATCCAGAACGCCACGATCATCACCCAGCCCGATCTGAAGGCGTCCGGCCCGGCCGTGCTCTCCGCGACCCTCTTCAACCAGGGCAAGACGGACCAGACCCTGCAGTCGATCTCCATCGCCGGCAGCAGCGAGTCCGTCAAGCTGTCCGCCGCCAAGGGCCAGAGCCTGACCGTCCCGGCCCACGGCTCGCTGGTCATCGGCGGCAAGAACAACGCCTCCGCCGTGGTGGCCAGCGGCCGTGAGGCGGTCCAGGACGGCAACGCCCAGAAGGTCACCTTCACCCTCAGCCAGACCGGTCCGGTGGACCTGCGCGCCTTCGTGGTCCCGGCCACCAGCTACTTCACCGGCTGGGGCCCGAGCGAGATCCCGTCCGCCTCGGCCACCACCTCCGCGTCGGCCACCACCTCCGCGGCCCCGGGCGCGACCGGCTCCAGCAACGGCAAGCCGGGCAAGGGCGGCAAGTCCTCCCCCTCGGCGTCCGCGACCGCCGGCGGCAAGGCGACCGCCGGCGTCACCCCGAGCGACTCCGCCTCGCAGTCGGCTGCGGGTCGCTGAGCAGTCCCACGCACGAGGGCGGCACCCCGGCCGGGGTGCCGCCCTTCGTCGTGGTGAACCCGAACCGTGCGCCCGGGCCTGCGGCCCGGTGCGACCCGTCGCGGGACCGGTGCGGCCCAGTGCGGCCCGGCTCGGTCCGGTGGGGTGCGGTTTACGGCTCGAACTTGTAGCCCAGACCGCGGACCGTCACCAGGTAGCGCGGCGCTCCCGGGTCCGGCTCGATCTTGGCGCGCAGACGCTTGACGTGGACGTCGAGGGTCTTGGTGTCACCGACGTAGTCCGCACCCCAGACCCGGTCGATCAGCTGCATACGGGTCAGGACACGGCCCGCGTTGCGCAGCAGCATCTCCAGGAGGTCGAACTCCTTGAGGGGGAGGTCGACCTTCGAGCCGGAGACCGTCACGACGTGGCGGTCGACGTCCATGCGGACGGGGCCCGCCTCCAGCGCTGCCGGGGTCACCTCCTCCGGCTCACCGCGGCGGCGCAGGACGGCCCGGATACGGGCGACCAGCTCGCGGGAGGAGAAGGGCTTGGTGACGTAGTCGTCGGCTCCTATTTCCAGGCCCACGACCTTGTCGATCTCACTGTCCTTGGCCGTCACCATGATCACGGGGACGTTGGAGCGCCCGCGCAGCTGGCGGCACACCTCCGTACCGGGCAGCCCCGGCAGCATCAGGTCGAGGAGGACGAGGTCGGCGCCATTGCGCTCGAACTCGTCGAGTCCGTCGGGGCCGGTGGCCGCCACGGCGACCTCGAAGCCCTCCTTGCGGAGCATGTAGGACAGGGCGTCGGAGAAGGACTCCTCGTCCTCGACGACGAGCACTCGGGTCACGGAAGGACCTCCGGGGCGGGAAGCGGTTCGTACGGGGATGTCTCGGTGGAGCTGTCGGCCTCGTCGTCGAGGTCGGGGTGCTGCTGAGCGCGGTCGCGGGCCACACCCGCCTCCGGCAGCCTGAGGGTGAAGGTGGAGCCCTGGCCTTCGGCGCTCCAGACCGTGACCTCCCCGCCGTGCGAGGCGACCACGTGCTTGACGATCGCGAGACCCAGACCGGTGCCACCGGTTGCCCGGGAGCGGGCGGGGTCGACGCGGTAGAAGCGCTCGAAGATGCGCTCCTTGTCCTTGTCGGTGATGCCGATGCCCTGGTCCGTGACGGCGAGCTCGATCATGTCGCCGCCGGACGCGCTGATCCGGCGGGCGGCTATGCCGACGCGGGTGCGGGCCGGGGAGTAGTTGACGGCGTTCTCGACGAGGTTGCCGAGGGCTGCGGCCAGCTGGCCACGGTTGCCCCAGACGTGCAGGTCGGCGGTGCCGCCTGCGGCCATGGTGATCTGTTTTGTACCGGCCTGGTGACGGCACCGGTCGATGGCCTCGGCGACGAGCTCGTCCACCCGGACGGGCTCGGCGTCCTCCAGCGGGTCGTCGTTCTGCACCCGCGAGAGGTCGATCAGTTCCTGGACCAGGTTGGTCAGCCGGGTCGCCTCGATCTGCATGCGGCCCGCGAAGCGCTGGACGGCCTCGGGGTCGTCGGAGGCGTCCATGACGGCCTCCGAGAGCAGGGAGAGCGCGCCGACCGGCGTCTTCAGCTCGTGGCTCACATTGGCCACGAAGTCACGACGCACGGCCTCGATCCGACGGGCCTCGGTGAGGTCCTCGACCAGCAGCAGGACCAGGCGGGAGCCGAGCGGGGCCACTCGCGCGGAGACGGCCAGCGCCTCGCCCCGGCCGGAGCCGCGCCGCGGCAGGTCCAGCTCGACCTGGCGTATCTCCCCGTCCCGTCTGGTGTCACGGGCCATCTGGAGCATGGGTTCGATGGCGAGCTTGCCGCCGCGGACCAGCCCGAGGGCATAGGCGGCGGAGCTTGCCTTGACGACGGTGTCGGCCTCGTCGAGGACGACGGCCGAGGAGCGGAGCACCGAGAGAACGGTGTCCACTCCGGGCGGGAGTACGGGATCGGTGTGCAAAGAAGTCCTGGTCGGTCGCTTCTGGTCGCGTTCGCTCCAGCGGAACGCCAGCATGGCGATGACACCGGTGAGCACCCCGGCGATCGCTGCCGCTGCGGCGACCGCCGCGTTCACGTCCATGCATCCAGGTTAGGCATGAGGTACGACATGACCACAGCCGTCCAGGTGCGACCTCGGCCACTCGTCGCCCAGAGTTCACCTTGGAGCCAGTACTGGTTCATTTGTGGTGGCAGAAACGGTCGCGTCGGGGGCGGAACGTGGGAGCGTGGGGTTCGCACCGCCGGTTTCGCCACGGGGCGCGTGGTGTCACGGGCCCCCGGAACCCCTAAGCACACGTACGAGAGGGAACCCTGATGCGGGACGCGTACCACGAGGAACTTGACTCGATCGGTGACGGTCTGGTGGAGATGGCCCGGCTCGTCGGGTCGGCGATCGGGCGCGCCACGACCGCCATCCTCGACTCCGACCTGAAGCTGGCCGAGAGCGTGATCGAGGCGGACCAGAAGGTCGACGAGCTGCAGCACGACCTGGAGGCCCGGGCGATAGCCCTGCTCGCCCGGCAACAGCCGGTGGCCACGGACCTTCGTATCGTCGTCACGTCGCTGCGCATGTCCGCCGACCTGGAGCGCTCCGGCGACCTCGCCCAGCACGTGGCGAAGCTCGCCCGGCTGCGCTTCCCCTCGCGCGCGGTCCCCCAGGACCTGCACGCGACCATCCTGGAGATGGGGCAGCTCGCGCAGCGTCTGATGGCGAAGGCGGCCGAGGTGATCGTCACCAAGGACGTCGACCTCGCCCTCCAGCTGGAGCAGGACGACGACGCGATGGACCTGCTGCACCGCACCCTCTTCCAGCACCTGATCGACGACCGCTGGAAGCACGGCATCGAGACGGCCGTCGACGTGACCCTGCTGGGCCGCTACTACGAGCGCTACGCCGACCACGCGGTGGCCGTCGCCAAGCGCGTCGTCTTCCTGGTCACGGGCGAGCACGCGGACGACCTGCAGGCGGACATCCAGCCGGTGACCGGGACCGAGGGGGCGTAGCCCGCCCGGCCCGGCAGGGGGCTTGCGGAGTGTCGGAAGGGCGTGCGGGCGCATCCATGCGCCGTTGATGCGCCCAGCAAAACGGGCATGCAATGGGCGAGGGCACCAGCCCCCGTGTCGAGGAGGGACCCATGGCCGAATCCCCCAGCACCACGCCCGACCCCACCCAGGAGCGCGAGACCGACCAGAGCGCCCAGATCAGGAGCCTGCCACTGGTAAGCGCGTGCGGCTGCGGTTCGGGCTGCGGGTGCGGGTGCCAGTCCGGCGGCCCCTGCCAGTGCGGCTGACCGTACGACTCCCCGGGCCGGTGTGAACGCGAACGGTTCGCACCGGCCCTCGTCGTACCGCACCCGTCCGGCCGGCGATGACGGCCGGGGCCCGTGCTTCGGCCGGTCCCGGTGCCGGGCACCGGTCCCGGTGCCGGGCGGCGCCGACCGCCACCGAGGTACGGCCGGTTCGTCACCCGTCCCCTGGTGCGCTTCCGTGACGCGCGCGCCCTGACGGGTCCCGGTGACAGACCCGGTTCACCTGCCGGGAGCGCGGAAGGCGATCTGCCGGCGGGCCGCCTCGTCGATCTCGTCGAGGGTGAGCAGAGGCGTGGCCCGGGTGTTGAGGGCGCCGCTGGCCTTGACCGTGAGGCTCACGGCGGCCATGGAGACGGGATCGGGGAAGTCGACGATCAGCACGATGTCGTCCTGCCCGAAGGCGAAGTACATGGCCTCGACCGTCCCGCCCAGGTCGGTGACGACCTGGTCGACGGCGGCACGGCGGCCGCTCGCACCCTCCTTGAGCACCCCCTTCGTGCCCTCGGGCGTGTAGGAGGCCTGAATAAGGAACTTCGGCATAGGCGGTGCTCCCTGCCCGTCACGTGTCCGGTACGCAGGATGGCCTTCCCGCTGCCGCCCCGGCCGCCATCCACCGCACGGCCGGATTCACTCGTTGGAACCGGTACGCCCCCGATCGGCATCCGGCGCGGCCGTGCCCGATGCGCACCGGGGACGCACCCTCACCCCTGGGGTTTGCAGTCGTAGAGGGCGAAGCTGCCGTCGGTGCGGCGGCCGTAGGCGGTGGGCCGGACGCGGGTGCAGTGGGACTTCACCCAGGTGGTGGCGGCAGTGGCGGGGCGCTGGGTGGTGAGCAGCGCATAGCGCACCTGGTGGGCGGTGACGAGGCTGCCGAACTGCTGGGCGGAGGGGAAGGGGGTGCTGCCGGTGAAGCCGCCCATGACGAGGACGGGCTCGGACTTCGCGCGCAGCAGGGGCTCGGCGGTGTAGGCGGCCTGGGTGGCGAGCAGGTACTTCTCGCCGCGGCGGTGCGCGGTGAGGTAGTCGAGCAGGGCGGTGTCGCGGGCGCTGGGCCGGTCCAGCCCTGTCCTCCGCGGAGCGTGGTGGTGACGGACGCTGTCGTGGTACGCGTTGCCGACCGGACCGGTCATCGGTGAGGTGGTGGCGCCCGCGTAGAGCGGGTCGAGGCTGGAGAAGGCCCAGCCGGCCGGTACGACCAGGGTGGCCGCGATCCCGGCGGCGAGGGCGGCGTGGACCATCCGCGGGGCGGTGCGCGGCCCGCGGGTCCACAGGCCCGCCACGCCGCACAGCGCGAGCATCACCGCGACCGGCAGCAGCCAGGAGACGAACCGGGTGGGCCAGTCGAGCACCAGCGCCCACGCCGCCGTCAGCACGATCGCCGCCGGCAGCGCCATATGCCGCCGACCGCCCCCCGCCTCGTACTGCGCCTCGGGCCCCGCCTCGTACTGCGCCTCGGGCCCCGCCTCGTACTGCGCCTCGGGCCCTGCCTCGGACTGCGCCTCGTACTGCGTCCCGTACTGCGTCCCGTACTCCGCCTTGTGCTCTGCCTCGCGTTCCGGCGCCTGTCCCCCCGCCTGCTCCGGCTCGTGCGCCGACTCGTACTCCGCCCGGAAGAGCGCGAGCCCGCCGCCGGCCAGCGCGGCGAGCGCCGGGGCGATGACGGCCGTGTAGTAGGCGTGGTTGCCGTTGGAGGCGCTGAACACCAGGATGTGCACGGCCAGCCAGCCGCCCCACATCAGAAATCCCGCGCGCAGCAGATCGGTTCGCGGTCGCCCGGTCTGCCAGACGATGCCCAGGACCGCGGCGAGCACGGCGAGGGGCAGGAACCAGGCGACCTGCGGGCCGACCGTGTGGTTGATCAGCATGTCCCAGCCGGTGTTGCCGGTGGTGCGGCTGGCTTCGGTGCCCGCGACGGCGCCGAACGCGTTGGAATCGCTGCTGAAGCGGCTCAGGCCGTTGTAGCCGAAGACCAGCGCGAACGGATTGTTGTCCGTCGTTCCGTCGAGGTACGGACGGTCGGCGGCCGGTGTCACCCACGCGATCAGCACCCAGAAGCAGGAGACCGCCAGCGCGACCGCACTGCCGATCAGGACGCGCAGGGCCCGCTTCAACGGCGTTCCGGGCGCGACGATCTGGTACACGGCGGCGAAGACCGGCAGCACCAGCCACGCCTGCAGCATCTTCGCCTGGAAGGCGAGCCCGACCCAGATCCCGCAGGTGATCAGCGGCAGCAGCCGCTCGGTGCGCACCGCCTTCTGCAGCGCTCCGGCGGCCGCCACCAGGAGCAGGGTGAGCGCGGTGTCCGGGATGGTGGCCCGGTTGAGCACCACGGTGATCGGGGTGAGGGTCAGCGTCAGCGCGGCGATCAGCGCGGCGAACGGACCGGCCCAGGCCCGTACGATCCGGTGCAACAGCCATACGGTCAGCACGCCCTCGACGACCTGCGGAAGCGCGGCCGCCCAGGTGTGCGGGCCGAAGATCCAGACGGAGACGGCGTCGGGCCAGAAGGCGCCGGGCAGCTTGTCGATGCTGATCGAACCGGCGGCGTCGAGCCCGCCGAAGAAGAAGGCCCGCCAGCCGCCGGCCATCGACCGTATCGCCGCGCCGTAGAAGGGGTGGAGCGCGGCGTGGCCGATGCCCCAGGAGTACAGCACCGTGGCGAGCGCCAGCACCCCGGCGAGCGCCGGGCGCTCCCAGCGCGGGGCGTCTTCCGGCCGGCCGGAGCGGCGGCTGGGCGCCCGGCGTCCTCGGTGCGCTCCGGCGGGCTGGGCGGCGGGGATGGCGGTCATGGCAGTGGTCCTCGGATCAGCAGGTCAGGTGGAGCGGCGGTGCACGGGCGGCGGGATCACAGGCGGCGGGCCGCCCGGAAGCCGCGGGCGTAGAAGTCGGTGCCGTCCAGCAGCGAGCGGCCCGACAGGTCGCCCAGGGTGGGGCCGTTGGCGGCGGAGCGGCTGGAGTAGAAGCGGTGCCGGCCCTGGTCGTCCAGGCCCATGTACATGCCGCAGTGGTCGATGAAGTCCGGCTGGTCCTTGATGATGGCGAAGAAGACCAGATCGCCGGGTTGCAGGACATTCAGGTCGGTGGCCTGCTGCCTGCCGGTGTGGGGGATCACCAGGCGGCCGGGACCGTAGGCGGCGATGGCGAACGCGCGGCGCGGCAGACCGGCGCCCCGGGTGTTGGTGTTGTGCAGGGGCAGGCCCATGCGGTAGCCCCACACCAGACGCTGGAAGCCGGAGCAGTCGACGTCGCCGTAGCGGGCCTTCTCCGGCTGCACGCGGGTGCCGTCCGCAAAGGACCAGGGAATGCCCAGGTAGTCGTAGAAGTCGGACTGTTCGTCGTGGAAGGCGAAGTCCAACGGGTTGTTGACCTTGGAGTTGCGCGGGCCGAAGTGTGCGGTGCCCGCGTAGCGCACGCCGTCGGCGTTGTGCTTGTCCCGCGCCCCGGCGCTGCTGTACTCGAACGCCACCGCGAAGACGTCCGGGCTGGTGTCGGCGAGCGCCTTGCCGAACCAGCCCTTGAACCAGGCGGACTTCTCCATGCCCTGCTGCCAGGTGTGCGGCAGCACCCGTACCCAGGCGTCCGTGGTCACCTTGGCCTCGGTGGTCCGCGGCTCGCTGAAGGTGCGGGCGGGCCCGGTGAGCACGGCCGTACGGGCTCCGTCGGTGAACGTGGCGAGCGTGCCGCCGTCGGCGGCGCGGACCACGGTGCGTTCGGGGCCGGACAGCCGCTCGAAGGTGTGCTTGCCGGTGCGCCGGGCGCCCGGGCCGCCGCCCGTGCCGTCGGCGGCCCCGCCGGCGCCGTCGTCGCTGCCGTGCCCGAGGCGGTCCCAGGCGAATCCGCCCGCCACTCCGGCGGCCGCGACGCCCGCGATCGTCCCGAGCACGGCGCGGCGAGTCGGGCGGTTGCGGCTGCCGACGGGTTCGGAGTGCATGACCGATCCTCCTGGAAGTGCGGGGTGAGAGGGCGTTGGGCTGGTCACCCGGTGGGCAGGACGCCGATCAGCAGACCGGAGACCAGCACCACGTACGTGGCCAGCGTCACCGCCGTGGTCGATATGAGGGTGGCCGCCAGCGGCTGGCGGACCATCTGGTAGGAGACCAGGCCGGGGACGATGAAGCCAAGGGTCTGTGACGTGTAGAGCAACGGAAACTCGTGGCTGAGGGCGAGCATCACGGTGGTCTGCATCAGCACCGCGCACAGCACCACGGCGGCGAACAGCCGCTTGCCGTAGAGAATCACCGTGCGCTGCACCAGCTTCGTCATGAAGTAGGTGAGCACCGCGACACCGACCATCAGCGCGGCCATCTTCACATCGGTGACGAGCGTGAGGGCGATCCAGCCCGGGGTGATCATCCCGCCGGGGGAGAGATTGGTGGTCAGATAGCAGACGAGCGAGAAGATCAGCCCGAGGGCGATCCCGAGCGCGGCGGTCTGTGCGGTGAGGTTGGCGGGGATCACGGGTTCCTCGTGGACTGGGACGGATCGTAGGCATGGTGCGGGTCGGCTGCGGCGCTCTGGCCATCGGGCCGGCCCTGGTGGGTGGCGGACCGGCGGGCGGGTTCGCGCTGGGGCGGGATGTGGAAGCCGTACGCCGGTGTCTCCAGCGGTGCCACCCAGCTGTACGGCTCCGGCTCGGGCGGCCGGGCCGTCGCGATCCGCGGCCGGGGCAGCGCGATCTGCATCGTCTCCTGGTCCAGGCCGTCGCCGTCGGGAACGGCGTCCAGCGGATCCTCGGATTCGTCCAGCGGCAGCTCGGCGAGGCATTCCAGGAACAGCTCGCCCTGGCCGTGGATGTTGCCGATCGCCACCAGGGAGGAGAACGGGCCGAGCTCCGCGAGCATCGCCGCGGTCAGCTCCCGCGGGTCCCGGCGGTCGCCGCCGAGATCCACCACCCGCCCGGTGAAACCGGCCGGAATCGCGTCGCGGGCGCTCTTGGTCGGGTGGCCGATCAGGAACACCGTCTCGGCGCCGAGGTCGGGGACGATCGCGCCCATCTGGCCGTTGCGCTCCACCCGGTCCGGGCGGCAGTTGATGATCACGTTGAGGGGCCGTCTGATCGCGCCCAGATCCTCCAGCTGCTTGACGTTCATCAGCGTCGACTCGGGGTCGTTGGCCGCGAAGACGTTGGCGAACCGCAGCCGCTTGCCCTCGGGGGTGACGTAGCGCTCCACCGACAGCACGCCCGGGTCGGGCGGTGCGTCCCACATGCCCTGCATCGCGGTCTGCCGCTCCACGCCGAGCAGTTCGGCGACGGCGAGCGCGATCGCCACGTTCTCCTTGAAGGTGAACCAGCTGAAGCCGCGCAGCTCCTCGTCGGTGACCGTCTCGGGGTCGGCGTAGACCAGCCTGCAGTTACGGGCGTCGGCCTCCTCCTGGAGGATGTGGAAGCGATCCTTCTCCGCCGTCACGCACACCCCGCCCACCGGCATCGAGCGGGAGAGCGAGCGGGCGACGTCGTCCAGCGTCGGCCCCATCTCCTCCAGATGGTCCTCGCGGACGTTGCACAGCACGCCGATCGTGGAACGGATCAGCTTCTCCTGGTTGATCTCCTGCAGGGCGGGCATCACCGCCATGCACTCGATCACCAGCGCGTCCGGCCGGTAGGTCGCCGCCCGCCGCACGATGCCGATCTGCTCGACGACGTTGGCCAGCCCGAACTTGCGGTACACCGGCTCCTCGGTGGCATCCGGGTGGATGAACCGGGCCGCGGTGCCGGTGGTCTTGGCCACCGTGACCAGGCCGCCGCCGCGCAGCGCGCCCGCGCACAGCCGGGTGATCGAACTCTTGCCGCGGATGCCGTTGACCAGCACCCGCGTCGGTATCTGCTCCAGCGAGGCGAAGTGCCGCTGCTGCTCCAGGATTCCGGCGACCCAGAGCACGGCGCAGCACAGCAGGACTATGACATAGAGGAAGAGCATGCCGATTCCGTCCTTCTACCGCTGGAACGTGTTCTCACGCAGGGACCGGGAGGGCCCGGCGGCGTGGCCGGATCTGGCCACCCGGTCGCGTTCCGCCAGGGCCTGGCGCATCAGCTCCAGGCTGCGGGTGACCGAGCCGATCTCGTCGTGGTTGACCGGGTGCAGCACGGTGCGGCGGTCGCCGCCGGCGAGCCGCTCGATGAGCACGGCGACCGAGCGCAGCGGCCGGATCACCACGACATGCAGCCAGCCCAGGCAGGCCGCGCCCAGGGTGAGGCCCAGGATCCCGGCGAGCATGGTGCGCTGCTCGGCCTGCACCGCGGGGATCTGGAGCGCCGCCGCGGGTTCCGCGGTCACCACGTGCCAGCCGAGGCGGGCCGTCGGACCGCTCTGCGCGAGCGGCGCGGCGGCGTCCAGCGATGGGCCCGAGGACGTGCGCAGCACCGCCGAGGTCGCGGTGCCCGCGGTCCCCGGGGCGCCCTGGGTGGCGCGGGCGAGACGGGCCAGGCCGGAGTCGGGCAGCGACTGGAAGGCGCGGTAGCCCACGTTCGCCGCCAGCACCTTGTCGTCGCCGTCCGTCACCCAGACGCTGCCCAGCTTCGGCCTGGACAGAATGGAGTTGAGCGCGTTCACGTCGATCTCGCCGAACAGGACCACCCCGGCCGCCGGGGACTTGCCCCGGACGGCCGCGACCTGGGCGTAGGCGGCGATCGCCGGGATACGGCCCGAGGTGTTGACGGTGGTGATCCCGCCGCCGCGGGGCACATGGACGAGGGTGCGCAGCGGTGTGTCGCCCACCCTCAGCGTGATGTCGCCCGACCGGTCGAGGAGATACAGCGAGCGGTACTGCTTGTGGTCGGCGAGGGCGTGCTGCAGCACCTCGCTCTGGGCGGCCCGGCTCCTGCCCGGCAGACTTGCGGCCGCGTCGCTCAGGTCGGTGTACGACTGGTCGAGGGACTGCCGGATCCGGTTCGTCGCGATCTCGGTGCGCGTCTGCTGGGCTGCGAGGACCGGAGCCGGAACCGCGGTCGCGGTGTCCGCCCGGTTCAGCAGGAAGATCATCGGCACCGCCCAGCAGGCCACCACCAGCACGCCGACGACGGCCAGCGCCCGGTAGCCCGGTCCGCGCCGGGCCGGGAACTCCTGCGGGCCGCTCTCGCCGAGCAGTTGCAGGCGCAGGGACTCCAGGGCCCGCCCGATCCGGGCCAGTTCCCCGAAGCCGTGCACCGGAACCGGCCGGGACAGCTCCTGCCACGCGGTCGGCCCCTCCTCGGTCGCGCCCCGGGCCAGGCGGCCGGCGGACAGATACAGCCGCAGCAGTGGCTGCTGCACGGAGAAGTGCAGCGCCAGCCCGAGCAGAGCCGCGACCCCGGCCAGCGCCCCCGCGGCCCCGAGCGCGAAGCCCGAGTAGTCGGCGCCGGTGGTCGTGGCGGGCACCGCGCGGGAGGTGAGCACCACCAGGCCGAGGTCGTCGGTGTCGCCCGAACCGGTCGCCGAGGCGACCTGGGCCCAGCCGGCCACCGTGCTCCGGCTGCGCGTGGAGGCACCCAGCAGGCTTCCCGAGGCGTCGGTGTCCTGCCCCGACCCGTGCGCCGCGCGGGCCGCCTCCGCGGGCAGTCCGCGGTCGGCGGCGGCCGGCGACGCCGTGCCGTGGGCCGTGGTGGCGAGCGCCCTGCCGCTCGCGTCCAGCACTTCGGCGGTGCGTCCGTCGCCGTACGTCGTGAGGGCGGGGAGCGCCTCGGAGACCACCAGCAGCCACTGCCGGTCGGGCCGGTCCGGGAGCTGGTTCTGGTCCTGGTTGGCGTCCTCCTGCTGCGCGGGCAGCGTGACCCTGGCGAAGTACAGCAGCTGCCGCACGCCGCCCGAGGTCACCAGCCGGGGCGGGACCGCCCCGTGCCCGGACGTCGTCTTGGCGACGTCCAGCCCGCCCAGCGGCACCGACTTGCCGCCGGTCGCCAGCAGTTTGCCGGTGCGCGGGTCGAGCAGCGCGCTGCCGAGGACCCCCTTGCGGGCAGAAGTCAGGCCTTTGAGCGCGGTCGCGGGGGTCGAGGTGCTCGTCGCCGGGTACGCCTCGGCGGTACGGCGTACGGTGCTCGCCTCGACGTCGATCGCGGTACGCACCGACAGCGCGGTGTCCGCGGCGATCTGCTGCTCCCCGTCCGACACGGCTTGCGGCATGCGCGCGGCGTGGATGCCGTCGAGGCCGATCACGGTCAGGGCGGCGACCACCAGCAGGAGTACGACGAGTGAGGCGACCGGCGGGCGCACCCCACCGAGCATCGGCATATCGGCGCGGCGACGGATGCGGTGTCGGCGCGGCGCCCGGGGTGCGGAGGGCAGGGCAGCGGATCCTTCCTCAATTGGCGCCGAGCGCCCGAATGTTCGATAGAGCGAACACTCTAGCTTCACACGATGACAGAACCATCACACTTTCGTCCCTGTGTCGTACGGGCGAACGAGACCGGCCACCGGGCGACGGCCGGCGCGTGCGGGCCCCCGGCGCGTGCGGGCCCCCGGCGCGTGCGGGCCCCCGGCGCGCCGAAGGGCGGCCCCACGAACAGGACCCGCCCCTCGAATTCCGCCCAGCAGTCCGCCCAGCCGTCCGGGCGGCTTTCCGGGCGGTCGCCCGCTCGGCTCAGCCGCACGGCCGGTTGCCCGCTCGGCCCAGTCGTCCGGCGAGTTGTCCGGTCAGCGGACGAAAGAGATCTCCGGGTACTTGCGGTCGGGGCCGTCGAGCAGGGTGCTGTGCCGGTGGCGCAGCTCCTGGTCGAAGAAGGCCGCGAGGTAGGCGCGCTGGACCGCGACCGCACGGTTCGGGTCGATCGTGCCGTACTGCTGCTGGATCTGGGCCTGGGAGAGCCCGAGCAGGCCCGCCTCCTGCGGCACCATCCACTCGTTGTCGCTGAAGGACAGGTGCGCCGCGCCATGGAGCTGCACGTCGACCCGGTATCCCTTCAGATGCGACCACAGCGTGCGCCACGACCCGTCGTTGTTGCGGTTGTGGGTGCCGGAGCTGAAGAGCATGAAGGGGCGGTCCAGGTCCTTGCTCGGCGCCGTCCCGAAGAACTGGCCGTCCAGGTTGGCGCCGGCGGCGATGCGGTGGTCGAGCTGCATGGCGGTGTCGACCGCCGCGCCGCCCAGCGACCAGCCGAACATCCCGATGCGGGACATGTCCACGTTCTTCGACAGCCCGGTGGGGAGCGTGGCGTGGCCGACGTCCGGGTTGCCGCCGTTGCTGATCGTGCCGAGCTGGTTGATGACGAACTTGATGTCGGCCGCGCGCACCTTGAGGGTGTCGGAGGAGTGGGAGCCCGCCGGCATCGTGTTGACCTCCAGCCGGTTGCCGGGGAACTGCACCTCGTTGGCGTCGTGGGTGTGGTCGACGGTGACGACGAGGTAGCCGCGGCTGGCGAGATCCTGGGCGAGCGCGGTGCCCATCGCGCGGTCCGAGTGCAGCCCGGTCGAGTACAGCAGGACGGGCAGCTTGCCGAGCTTGGTGTTCACCGGGGCGAGGACATGGCCCGCGGTCCTCGGCAGGGTCACCTGCTGCGGCGACAGCCCGCGCGAGGCGAGGAAGTGGGCGCCGGAGATCGACGACATCCACGGGGCCTGGTAGTGCCCGGACGTGGAGGTGGCCGGGTACCAGAGCGACACCATCAGCTCGCGGTGCTTGCCGCCGGGGACGTACGGATCCGTACGGGACTTGTCGACGAGGTGCAGGCCGACCATGCCCACGCTGTACTGCCCGGTCGGTGCGGGCATGTTGAGCTGGAGACCGGTCGGTGCCGTGCGGCCGGACGCGAGGGCCTCGGGGTGGACGGGCTTGTGGTGCAGCGGCGCCTCGTCGTTCTCGGGCGCCCAGGGCGTCTTCCCGTCGGGCTGGTCGGCCTGGTGGGGCTGGTCGTCGGGCGAGAACCCGGTGGCCGCGGGCTCGTTGGACGTCTTCCCGGCGGCCATCGCCGGCGTCATCCCCACACCCAGAGCTACGGCGAGCGCACCCGCCGTACCGACCGCTCTGGCGATCCCTCTGCGACGGTGGCGCGGGCGGCGGTGTTTCATGAAACCCCCTTGTTGGTCAGCGATCGCAGAACGGGCGATCGACTGCCGCACACCGTACCGCCGCAGTGGCCGACGGGTTGAGGGCCCACCGGTTTGCAGGAGTTCACGGCATCGGGAAGGGGTACGAATAGGAACTGTTCGTACGCAATGACCGGGTCGATGACCTCACGCTCCACCTCGACGCACCTGTGGAGCCGGTCGCTCCTCACGTCGCACGTGAGGGCTACGGCTCCCTTTTCCACGACGAGTACGGAACAGGGCGTGAAGACGTTCACCTCGAACGACGCCACGCACGATCCCGCCGGCCCCGGGGGACGGGCGCCCTCCCGCATGCCCCGTCGGCCGACACCGCGAAAGGGGCCGGCCACCGGTCGGTCCACAGGAGCCTTGATCGGGCCCGGCGCGTCGGTGCAGCTCTTATGACGTCGCGAGCATGACGTCGCGGGCCTGGCGTCAGGGGGCAAGGCTGCTTACGACATGACAGTGCTCGCGAAGGGGCGCAAGCTGGGAGAAGTGGCGGGAGGGACAGCCGCCGGGTTCGTCGGGCGCTGAGAGACGAAGGGTCACTCATGCCACAGTCCATGCGCGCGCTCGTAGCCGGAGAGGTCGGCGAGCCGAAGGACGTCCTGCGGCTGGAATCCCGGCCCGTTCCCACGCCGGAGGCCGGCCAGGCGCTGATCCGTGTGAAGGCGACTCCGATTCACGCCAGCGATCTGCACGTGCTGCGTGGCCGCTACGGTTTCTCCCCCGAGTTTCCTGCCGTCGGGGGCAACATGGAATGCGTGGGCCGAATCGAGGCCCTGGGCCCGGACACCGCGGGGCTGAAGACCGGCGAGCGTGTGGTGGCCGTAGCCGTCCCGGCGGTACCGGGGCCGAAGGTGGCCGGCACCTGGCAGGAATACCTTGTCGCCGACACGCACAGACTTCTGCCGGTCCCCGACCGTCTGAGCGACTCCAGCGCCTGCCAGCTCGCCGTCAACCCGTTGACCGCGCTGCTCCTGGTGACTCGCGAACTCGACGTACAGCCGGGGGAATGGCTGTTGCAGACGGCCGCGGGCTCCACCGTCGGCCGGCTCGTCATCCAGCTGGCCGGGCATCTGGGGATTCGCACCATCAATGTGGTGCGGCGGCGCGATGCCGTCGAGGAGATCAAGGCGCTGGGCGGCGACGAGGTCATCTGCACCGAGGACGAGGACCTGTTGCAGCGTGTGGCTGAGATTGCGGGACCGGCCGGCGTACGCAAGGCCGTCGACTGCGTCGCGGGCCACGTGGGTGCCCAGGTGTCCCAGGCACTGGCTCCGGGAGGAGAGACCGTGGTCTACGGCGCCCTGTCCACCCATCGGCAGACCGACCCGGCGGCGCTGACGATCCCGCTGTCGGCGCGCTCGGTCATCTACGAGACCAAGGTGGTCCGTGGCTTCTGGCTGAACCGCTGGTTCGGCACTGCCTCACCCGCAAAGGCTCTGCGCGCGCTGTCCGAGGTTCGCAGCCTCGTCGCTGATGACGTGCTGAGCATCCCCCGAGGCCGGCCGTTCCCGCTCGACCGCTTCGCCGAAGCCATCTCGTTCGCCGAGGAACCCGCGCACAGCGCCAAGCCGCTCCTCGTCTTCGAAGACGGCCGGAACGAGGACGCCCAGTAGGCCACGGTCCGGGACGGGGCCACGACTGCCGGTCCCACGCTCCGCCGGGCCCCACGCTCGCGCGGCCGGCCAACGCCGAAATCCAGACGCGGTTTTCGTTCTCCCGGGTGCCCAGGACGGGCGGGGAAGAGGATGCGACGCTGGAGTGAGGGGCCCGCGAGTGGAGGTCCGAGTGCGTCTCATCCGGTCCGGGGCCCTCTCCGTCGGCCTGGCGACCATGTCCGGTGCGGCTCAAGGGATGCGACGCAGAATCGTGCGGTCGGTCTGTGAGCCCGCCGGCCGGGGGCACCACTCACCGAGCGTCGCCAGGCGGCCATACCGCGTGGATCCGGCCCGCCGGGACCAGGACCGCGCGACCAACCCGGAAGGCAGGTGCGTCCCATGCGCACGTCGACCCGTATCGCCGGTGCCCTCACCGGCCTGACCCTCACCCTCGGTGGTGCGGTCCTCGCCGCTCCCGCGGTCCGGGCGGACATCCCCGCCTGCACACGGATGGCCGAACTGGCCGGTGCCACCGCTTCCGACTCCGTCACAGCGGCCTGCAGCCGTGGCGTGGTCGGAGACCTGCAGAGTTGTGTGACCGGGCTGACCGGGGCCGGAGTGGCGGGCGGCGCCGCGACCGGTGCCTGCCGGGCGGCGGCCCACGAACCGCGTTAGAGGACCGCGCGCGGCAGCCGCCCGCCGGCACCGGCCGGAGGCGCCCGGGCGCGGCGCCCAGCCTCGCCTCGCCTCGCGGGCCTCGTGCGGAGCGCCCATGCTGAGTAAGAGGGCGCCGTCGCCCTGGGACTTGTCCTTCCCGAAGGCCGAACGAAGGCGCCTGGAAGGAGGAGGAAGTCATGCGCGTGCGAAGAATCCTGGGCCTCGCCCTGGCCGCTGCGACCCTTGCCGGCGTGAGCGCCGTCGGCGCTGTCAGCGCCACGGCCGCCTCGTCTCCGAACATCTCCAGAGACGACTGCACGGCCGCCGGCGGACAGATCGTTTCACTCCCCTACGCCGGCGACGCCTGCGCGCTGCCCGACGGGACCAGGCAGGCGATCACTTGACCGGTCGGCGCACGCTGGGCAACCTGTCCGGCCGGTGTACCCGGCGCGGTGGGTAGGGAGTGACGGCACCCGGTCCACCGTCGGGTGGATCGCCCGCGCCCGTCTCGGCACCGCGGCACTCCCGATGGTGGACGCCGACCGTCTCGAAGCCGAGGCCGTCACCGCTTCGAAACGGTCCGCGCCGTCCTGAACACCGCGCTCGCCGCCGTCCTGAACGACCTCGTCCATGTCGTCATGCAGTGACCGACGAGGTCGTTCGCATTTCCTGGCTTCATTGATTCGGATGTCTCAGCTGTATTGATCACGAGCGTTGTCGACACTCGGTGTCGACGCAGGTCTTGAACGTGGAAGAGGTCCAGCAGGTCATCCCGCTCCACCAACCCGTCTGAGCCAAGGCCGACCCCGCCGGCATCGCCAACCGGCACGCGGCCCACGACTCTCTCCGGGGACCTACGAGACGGCGCCGTAACAGCACGACCGAGGAGCCGACCGACACGGTGCACCCGCCGGTCGGCTCCGCCGTGCTCCTCTACGACCCCGGGGATGACTCCGTCGTTCGGCCCATCAAGGGCACCGGCTGCAACGCCGAAAAGGACCAAGCGGAGTCACCCCACCCTCGCGTTCCGCTACGCCTCCGCGCCCCAGGCCGCCCCGATGACGGCGGTCCCGGACCCCGGCCGACAGGCCCGGAGGAGATCCCGCATGCGCGTCTTCCTGCCCCTGACCGCCGTCACCACCGCCGTGCTCCTGCTCGTCACGGTCACCGGCGCGACTCCCGCCGCAGCAGACCGGATCCCGGACGGCACACCACCGGTCAAGGTGTCCCACGGCGACCCCTACGCGAAGTGCACCATCGGAGCGAGGTCCCCCGACAGCATCGTCTACCCGGCCACCGAGGTCGAGCCGTACCTGTCCGTCGATCCGCGCGCCCCCAAGCGCGTGGTCACCGTGTTCCAGCAGGACCGCTGGAACGACGGCGGCGCCCGTGGCCTGGCGGCCGGCTGGACCACGGACGGCCACACCTTCCACCGGAGCACGCTGCCGTTCAGCCTGTGCGCCCCGGGCGGCGCGGACTTCGAACGGGCCACCGACCCTTGGGTGAGCACCGGACCGGACGGCACGGTCTACGCCGGCGGGGAGGGCGTCGACTTCACGAAGAGCACGCGCAGCGCCCTCCTGGCCGTCACGTCCCGCGACGGCGGCCGCACTTGGCAGAACCTCACCACCACGCACGTCGACGAGCAGCCGTTCTTCAACGACAAGCCCTCACTCACCGCCGACCCGATCCGCGAGGGCACCGCCTACCAGGTCTGGGACCGTCTCGACAACGACCCACCCGGCCCCAGCTCCCTCGACGGTCCCGGCTACATCTCCCTCACCCGCGACGGCGGCCGCACCTGGAGCAGGGCCCGGCCGTTCGTCGACACCAGCACCGTGCCCAACACCCAGACCATCGGCCATCTGATCGTCGCCGGCCGGCGCACCGGCACCCTGTACGACTTCTTCGACCGGATCACCCACTCCGACGACCTGAGCACCGTCGTCGAAGCGCGCTACGAGGTGGTCACCTCGACCGACGCCGGAGAGACCTGGAGCGCCCCGGTCACCGTGGCCCGGGACACCTCCGTACCGGAGGTCGACCCGAACGAGCCCACCAAACTGCTGCGCGCCGCGGCCACCCTGCCGAGCCCGGCCGTCGACCCCAGGACAGGCACGCTGTACATGGCCTACGAGGGCTCGGACTTCTCCGGTGGAAAGTTCGACTCCGTCCAGCTGGTGCGGTCCACCGACGGCGGACGCACCTGGGGGACCCCGGAGCTGATCAGCCCCAGGGGCGTTCCGGCCTTCTCACCGTCGATCGCGGTCGCCGAGCGGGGCACGGTGGCGCTCACTTACTACGACCTGCGCTTCCTCCAGCCCGGCAACACCACCACCCTGCCCACCGCCTACCAACTGGCCACGCTGCAGCACGGAAACCCGAAGCTCCGGACCGAACGACGGATCTCGCGGGTCTTCGACTGGCTGCAGGCGCCGTTCGCCGGGGGCTACTTCCTCGGCGACTACCAAGGCCTGGTGGCAGACGGCAGGGGAGTACGGGCGGTGCTCACCGAGACCCACTCCGGCGCACCACAGAACCGTACGGACGTGTACACCAGCAGTCTCCGCACCCGCTGACCGACGTGGACGCCGTCGGCCGACCCGACCGCCGACGGCTGCAGACAGGCATCGGACTCCATGACCACGTTGGGCGGGGAGGTTTGGCCGCGTCCCGCCCGGCGGGGCGGGCCTGCCGCTCTGGGGTCGCGTGAACGCGGTCCGGTCCGTGACCGACCGGAACTGCAGGTCGGAAGCGGGACCAGGCAGCTTCGCGTTTCCGCAAGTCAACACGGCTCTTGGCATGGGGCCGGTTGCGGACGCCGCCCCCTCCGGCACAACGAAGAGACCACCCACCCGGCCGGGGTGCTCTCTTCGTCAGATCAAGCTGACTAGTGCCCCAACCGAGGCAATCCCTGAAAGGGGAATCAAATGCGCATTCGACGAATCCTCGCCGCCGTCATCGCCACGGCAGCCCTCGCCGGACTCGGCCTCACAGGCACCGCCACCGCCGGCGCCACCGCACAGGGTGCCCCGTCCTACGTCACCCCTTCTCAGTGCAAGCAGGGCGGCGGAATGCCCGCGATCAACGAGGCGGGCAACTACTGCATGGGCGGTACGCACGACGGGGAGCAGGTCGACTGAACCCCACAAGGCGCCCCGCAGCCACGCGCCGCGGGGCGCTCCCGCGCGAGCGTGGCCGGGAGAGCGACGGTGTACGCGCACCTCACGCCGAGCAGCCGGGACCGCGCCCGGAAGGCTCTCGGGCAGGCTCTCCACCCGCAAGATCACACGGGCTGAGGTTGCAGGGAGGTCCCAGGCCGTGAAAATACCTCTGATCCGCACCGAAAGCGCAGATCAGAGGCATGATCACGAGAGTTACTTCTTCTTGCCCTGGGTTTCGACCGCCCGTTTTTTGGCGCTGATCAGCGGGGGCCCACCACGACCGACCTGCGGTTGAGCGGTTGTTGGTGGTCGTTGTCTGTCGTTGCTTGTACCTCGGAGGTTCCAGACAGGTCCCGGCTCCGGTCTCCACGCCAGCCTCCGGCAGAAGCCCTAACGGCGGCCGTCACACCGTAACGGTGTGACGGCCGCGTCACGCCCAAACCCTTAGGCAGGCGCAGGTGTGACGCTCCCAAACAGAGGCTCGTCACACCCCCCTCACAGGGGCCGTAACGGTTACCCCCTGTCCCGTGCCACTGGATCTTGACCGTTTGCCATCGGACTTTGACGGACGCGAGTTTGTGTCATCGGAGTTTGATCACCGCAGGTCAGCGACTCAGCGCACCGAAGATGCGCTGAGTCGCTGACCTGCACTTATGTGCAGTTCCTCGTAAACGTGTAGGTCAGAGCCTTGCGATCGTCATGCAGGCTGCTCGATTTGTGGGGACGGGGGGTCAGGAAGGCTTGACCGCCGAGACCGGGGTGACGGTCACCTTGTTGTCGCACTCGGCCCACACCCCGTCGTTCAGGGCGACCTGGTGCTTCCCGGAGTGCGGCAGCCCGATGACCATCGTCGGATACGTCACCGGGTCCTTGCCCGACACGCAGTAGCCGTCGGCCTCCCCCTGGACCTGGACGAAGGTCAGCTTCACCCACGCCTTGCCGTGCGGCCGGACCGTCACGGTGGCCGCCCTGCCGGTGGGGGTGACCTTGAGCGGGGTGTTGTGGGCGGGGGAGCCGTTGCCGGCGCCCGCGACCGTCGGATGGCCCTTCAGGACGCACGTCCTCCGGGAGACGTTGGTGAACTGCACGACCGCCGCCCCGGTCCCGGTCCCGACGGGCCGGTGGACGGCCTGCCAGGCGCTGACCTGGAGGGCGGAGGCCGGGCAGGCGGGCGGCGGGGTGGAGGTGGTGGTGCTCGCCGCCATGGCGGTGCCGGGCAGGATGCCGGTCACCGCCGCCGCGACGGCCGTGACCGCCGTCGTCGCCAGAGCCGCCCTGCGAATGCCGTTGCTGTGACGCATGCTGTCGTCCCCCTGAGTCGTCTCGTCCGCGGGTTTCGGTCGTCGGTTGTTGCCCCGCGGTACGCGTGGTCGTGGTACGTGAGTGCAGACAGGGCGGGAGAGCGGCAGGGTTCCGTGCGGCGACTACTTGTGACGGAACGGTGACGACAGGCTGCACCCGTGCAGATGGCCGTCAGGGCAGAAGGAACGGCCTACGGCCGCACGACCTTTGGCGGCTCGCTGCGCTCGCGCGGACAGCGTCCGCAGGGTCCGCCGGGCATCGCTCACCGCTACTGACCTGCACTTTCCCTGCGGACGCTAAACAAAATGTTTAGCGTCCGGTCACGCTCGGTCTCCCATGAACCTCTTTCCGCTGGTCAGGGCCGCCCGTAGGAGACGGAGGGCAGCGTCCGCATGCGCACCTCATGCCGAGCAGCCGGGACCGGGCCCGGAAGGCACTCGGAAAGGCACTCAGGCCACAAGATCACAAGGGGTGAGGTTCCAGGGAGGTTCCAGGGCACGAAAATGCCTCCCATCCGCGCCATAGGCACAGGTGGGAGGCATGATCGCCCAACCTACTTCTTCTTGCCCTGGTTCTTGACCGCCTCGATGGCCGCTGCGGCCGCCTCGGGGTCGAGGTACTTGCCGCCCGGGGTGAGCGGCTTGAAGTCGGCGTCGAGCTCGTAGTAGAGCGGGATGCCCGTCGGGATGTTCAGGCCCGCGATGTCCGCGTCCGAGATGCCGTCCAGGTGCTTGACCAGGGCGCGGAGGCTGTTGCCGTGGGCCGCGACCAGGACCGTGCGGCCGGTCAGGAGGTCGGGGACGATGCCGTCGTACCAGTACGGGAGCATCCGGATGACGACATCCTTCAGGCACTCCGTCCTCGGGCGCAGCTCCGGCGGGATGGAGGCGTAGCGGGCGTCGCCGGCCTGGGAGAACTCGGAGTCGTCGGCGAGCGGCGGGGGCGGGGTGTCGTACGAGCGGCGCCAGAGCATGAACTGCTCCTCGCCGAACTCGGCCAGCGTCGCCGCCTTGTCCTTGCCCTGCAGGGCGCCGTAGTGGCGCTCGTTCAGGCGCCAGGTGCGGTGGACCGGGATCCAGTGGCGGTCCGCGGACTCCAGCGCCAGCTGGGCCGTGCGGATCGCACGCTTCTGGAGGGAGGTGTGGACCACATCGGGGAGCAGGCCGGCGTCCTTGAGCAGCTCACCGCCGCGGACCGCCTCCTTCTCGCCCTTCTCGTTCAGGTTGACGTCCACCCAGCCGGTGAACAGGTTCTTGGCGTTCCACTCGCTCTCGCCGTGGCGGAGGAGGATCAGCTTGTACGGTGCGTCGGCCATGCCCCAGAGCGTAATCCACGCATTCAGGCCCCCGGAGCGCGTGCCCGGCAGCCGGACAGTTGACGGCTTCTGTTAATTGAGTGGCCACGATCAACCTCGCGCATGTAAGTTGCCGATACCGCTTGAGCCACTTACTTCACTGTGTACCCACGGGGGGTCCCGTCATGTCCGTCGCCCGTCTCAGACGAGCCGCCCGGGAGAGCGTCGCCGGGCTCCCCCGTGAGTTCTGGTGGCTGTGGACCAGCACCCTCATCAACCGGCTGGGTGCCTTCGTCGCCACCTTCATGGCGCTCTACCTCACCCTCGACCGCGGGTACTCCGCCTCGTACGCCGGCCTCGTCGCCTCCCTGCACGGGCTCGGCGGTGTCGTCTCCTCGCTGGGCGGCGGGGTGATGGCCGACCGGCTCGGCAGGCGGCCCACCCTGCTGATCGCGCAGACCGCCACCGCCGCCTCCGTCGCGCTGCTCGGCTTCGTGCACGACCCGGTCGCCATCGCCGCCGTCGCGTTCGTCGTCGGCATGGCTTCCAACGCCTCCCGGCCCGCCGTGCAGGCGATGATGGCCGACATCATCCGGCCCGAGGACCGGGTGCGGGCGTTCTCGCTCAACTACTGGGCCATCAACCTCGGCTTCGCCGTCTCCTCCATGGCCGCCGGGTTCATCGCCGAGTTCAGCTATCTCGCCGGGTTCCTGATCGAGGCCGGGATGACGCTGGCGTGCGCGATCGTCGTCTTCGTCAAGCTGCCGGAGTCGCGGCCCACGGCCACCGCCAAGGAGGCGGACGCGGACATCAGCCTCGGGACCGTGCTGCGCGACGGGCGGTACATGGCCGTCGTCGGGCTGTCCTTCCTCGTCGCCCTCGTCTTCCAGCAGGGCTCGGTCGGGCTGCCCGTCGCCATGGGACGGGCCGGGTTCTCGCCCGCCGACTACGGCCTGGCCATCGCGGTCAACGGCATCCTGATCGTCGCTCTGCAGATCCCGGTCACGCGGTTCATCGAGCACCGCGACCCGCGCACCCTGCTGGTCGTCTCGTCCCTGCTCGCGGGCTACGGCTTCGGGCTCACGGTCTTCGCGGGATCGGTCGGCGTCTTCGCGCTCACGGTGTGCGTGTGGACGCTCGCCGAGATCGTGAACGCGCCGACGCAGACCGGGCTCGTCGTACGGCTGTCGCCGGTGCACGGCCGCGGGCGCTACCAGGGCATGTACACGCTGTCGTGGTCCGCCGCCTCGCTGATCGCGCCGCTCATGTCCGGCACCGTCATCGACCGGTTCGGGGCGCAGTGGCTCTGGGGGATGTGCGCGGTGGTGGGGACGGTCGCGGGCGTCGGATACGGCGTCCTCATGCGCGGCCTGCCGGCGCAAGAGCCGGTCCCGGCTCGGCGGCAGTCCGCCTCGGCACCTCGGACCGTGCCGCAGGGGACGGTCTGAGACCACCGCACCGGACGGCTTCACCGTCCGGAAAGTCCCCTGCCCCGCACCGTGAGCATCACGCAGCACGGTGCGGGGCAGTGCGGGAAGGACCGAACAGCCCGCCCGCTCAGCGGGTGAAGGCCCGATCAAAAACGGACCCCGACTGCCCGAGCCCGGACCCGGGCTGCGCGAACTCGGGACCGCCCTGCCCGATACCCGACGCACCCTTTTCGGCACCCGACGCGCCCTGCTCGAAACCGGACGCGGGCTGGCCGAAGTCGGCCGCGGGCTGGGAGATGGTCCCGAAATCGCTGGCGCTCCCCATGTCGTCGTTGTCGTCGGCGAGGGCCTGGCCCGCGCCTCCCAGCATGAGGGTCCCGGCAAATGCGACGGCGGCCAGCACGGTGCGTGCACGCATAATGAGATTCTCCTTCGATCGGTGTGTGCTCGCCAGAGATATGCCGCCGTCCCCGGCGCCAAACGCGTCGGCTTGCGCACAAGCACCCGAACAGACGGCGCACATGGCGCCACGCCGGGGGCGGAGCCCCAGCTCACGGGGGCGCATACAGGCGCAAAGTGCCCACATCCCGCGCCGTTCTGACGCTCCATCGGGACCGGGCATTTAAATTCGGTAGGCATTCGGTATGCACGGGACATTCCCCCGAATGCCCGACACCCCCGCCTCCGCCCACCTTCGTTAGGTGACCGTGACGCGATTGGACTGGCACGCAACAGAGGATCATCCGACGACCGCACTTCACTGGGACGGCGACGCGGGGATCAGGTCATCCGCCGACCTGCTCCACGATTTCCTGAATAAGATCAACAGAATGGAAACCGAATACCGCCGGGCCATGGCAGATCTGTATGGAGCCTCCTGACGGAGCGCACGGAGGGGATCCAGAGGGATTATCGATGGACAGGATTTACGAAGACACCGGTCTCTACGACCAGATCTGGACCGTCCCCGAAACGGACATCGCGCCGAACGACTGGGACCCGGTCGAAGAGCTGGCCCAGATACTGTCCACGACGGCCCCCGTCACCCCCGCCGCCACTCCGTCGGCCACGCCGTCCCGTCGCAGGAACAACCGCCGGCGTCTCCGCCAGGAGTCCCATCTCCTCGACGGCGGCCGGCGCACGACGTACGTCACGGTCCTGATCACGATGGTCTCGCTGTGCGCCGTGTGCATGCTGGGATGGTCGGTCTCCTATTCCTACGGCCAGCTGCGCGGGATCGCCTCGACCGTGCTGCCCGTGAGGCTGGCGCAGTGCTGGCCGCTGACGGTGTACGGGCCATGGTTCGTGGCGGCTCTCTCCGTCCTGCGGGCCACCGTCCAGCGCCGGAGCGCGCGGCGCTCCTGGTGCGTCGTGGTCGCGGCCTCGGCCATGGCCGTGGCGCTGTGCATCAGCAACTGGTCGCACGCCCAGCTCGCGCCGGTCATCTTCGGCATTCCGCCGGTCACCGCCCTGGTCTGCTTCGGGGAACTCGTCGGCCAGATCTCGGCCAAGACCCGGCCGCGGCACGCGCACGCCGCACCCGCCGAGCGTCCGATGCCCAAGCACTGACAGCCCCGGCCTGCCGCAGCAGCATCAGCAGCAACAGTCCCGGCAATCCCCCTCGGCCTCACCGGCTGTCGACAGCCCCAGGGGCCCCGGATGCATCCGTGCCCCTCACGGGTGCATCCGCGCCCCCTTCAGCACCTTGTCCACCCCGTTCCGGGGCCCGTACACCGCCAGCCCGACGGGATCCAGGTCCGCCGTCGCCACCGCCCGCACCGCCGCGCGGTTGTCGCGGTCGTTGCCCGTCGCGAAGAGGCCGGCCGTGAACACCGCACGCGGCAGGGCCCGTGCGAGAGCCCGGGTGTGCGCCGTCCTCAGGGTTTCCTTCGTGCCCTCGAAGATCAGCACCGGCTGCCGGAACATCGGGAGGTAGGAGACCCCGTCCGCGTCCTCGTAGGGATCGCCGATCACCTCGGGGACCTGCCTGCCCAGGCCGCTGACCAGGAACGCCGTCACGTTCAGGCGCTGCCAGGGCTCCAGGTCCTCACGCAGCAGTACGGCGATCTTGGTCTCGAAGCGGATCGGTTCGGCAGGTACGTCGGGTCGCTGTTCGGTGTTCATGGGGTGAGACTGCCTGTCGTCGTACGGCGTGGTCTTGTACGTTTTTTGCGTGGTCGCCGCAGCTCAGCCCGACGTCTGCGCCTGGCGCCCGCGCATCCCGGGTGTCGTGGAGGTCTTCCACGCCCCCCCCAAGTCTCGGCACCGCTCGACCCGGGGGGACCCCCATCCCCGAGTACGCCTACCCGATGCACGTCCACGACGCCTGGACGCTGCTGATCGTCGACGACGGGGCCGTACGGTACGACCTGGACCGGCATGAGCACGGGACCCCGCACGACACCGTGTCGCTGCTGCCGCCGCACGTCCCGCACAACGGCTCCCCCGCCACCCCGCACGGCTTCCGCAAGCGGGTGCTGTACCTCGACAGCAGCCACCTCGGGGACGAGCTGATCGGTCCGGCCGTCGACGGGCCCGACCTCAGGGATCCCGTGCTGCGACTGCGGGTGGGGCAGGTGCACGCCGCGCTCGGGCGCCCCGGTGACGAGCTGGAGGCCGAGAGCCGGCTGGCCCTCGTCGGCGAGCGGCTCCGGGATCATCTGCGGCGGCGCGAGAACGGCACCGGGCGCCCCGACCCCGCCCTCGCCCGTTCCCTGCGCGAGCTGCTCGACGAGCACGTCGGCGAGGGGCTCGTCCTCGCCGACGCCGCGCGGCTGCTGCACGCCCATCCCGCCCATCTGGTCAGGGCGTTCAGTACCGCCTACGGCATCGCGCCGCACCAGTACCTGACCTCCCGCAGGGTCGGCCGGGCCCGCCGGCTGCTGCTGGACGGGCTGGCGCCGGGCGAGGTGGCGGCGGCGACCGGGTTCTGCGACCAGGCCCACCTCACCCGGCACTTCAAGAGGCTGGTGGGGGTGACTCCGGGGCGCTACCGGGTCAGTGCGCGCTGGGCGTCGTAGAGGTTGCGCGGGCGTACGGCGTCCGTGGTGCCGTACAGCTCCAGGCGGGAGTTCAGATCGCCGGTGAAGTCGGGGACGTCGGTCTGGTCGAACTCGTGGACCTCGTTCAGGCCCGCCGTCGCCGACCAGGGCGCCAGCCCGTCGATCTTCATCAGGCCGGCCCGGCCGTTGGTGACCCTGATGTTCCAGTGGGTGAAGCGGGCGCCGAACAGGGGACCGGCGCTGGCGTCCCCGCCGTGGCGGCCGTCGTTGTTCACCGTGATGTCGGTGCGCACGTCGGCGAAGGGCAGCCCGCGGTGCGAGTCGAAGGTGCCCATCTGCATCTCGCCGCGCGACCAGACGTTGTGGGAGGACAGGCCCTCGACGTTGACGCCGTGCAGCTGGGTGCCGGCCGGCGCGGGGACCGTGCGCTCTTCGATCGTGAAGTCCTCGATCAGGTTGTCGTGGGAGCCCTCGCGGCAGAAGTACGGGTGGTGCGAGCCGCGGCCGGCGACGCGGGTGCGGCGCAGGGTGCAGGCGGAGGCCGCGACCAGGCCGAAGCCGTTGTCGACGTTGCGGACCGTCACGTCGTCCACCCAGCAGTCGTAGGCGCACTGCAGGACCACGCCGTTGTAGCCCTTGTCGAGGAGATGGGGTGACATCGGGGTCTCCCGCACGTCCAGCGTGAGGCCTTCGACACCCGACCCCGTCAACTCGGTTACATGCGTGGTGAGTTGAGGGTTCCACTCGGAGCGCAGGTCCAGCGGGAGCGGGCGTTCGAGGGTGACGCGCCGACCGTGGACGCGGGTGATGCGGACCGGCCACTCGTAGGGGACGTAGGACAGCAGCTTGGTCTTGTCGTCCCAGCGGTACGACGCCGGTCCGGGACCGTCGCCCGCCATGTGCTGGAGGAGGGTGTGCGCCTGGTCGTCGGCGAGGCGGAGCAGGACGAGCCGGCCGGGGTGCAGGGCCAAGGGATCGGCGACGGTGACGCTCCACTCGCCCCGGCGGGCCGGCTCGACGGCGGTGAGGGCCGTCCACTCGTCGCGCCGGTTGCCGGTCCAGCCCTCGAAGGGCCAGGCCTGCGCCTTGACCGCGGCGGTCAGGGAGTCCCAACGGGCCTGCGGGGCGAGCCAGATGAGACCGCCGGCCCAGGACCAGGCTGACTTGTCGCCGCCGTAGCGGGAGCCGTAGACGCCGATCAGTTCGGTGAGGTTCTTCGTGGCGTACAGGGTCGTGCGGCCGCTGCCGGCGCCACGCAGGACGACGTTCGAGGCGCCGATGTGGATCAGGCCGTCGATGCGGAAGGTGCCGGGCGGGATGGTGACCGCGCCACCGCCGGCCCTTGCGGCGGCGGCGATGGCACGGTTGATCGCGGGGGCGCAGTCGGTGGTGCCGTCGGGCACGGCGCCGTGGTCGGTGACGTCGGCGACGGTCCGAGGGCGGGGCAGGCGGCGGGTTCCGGCACGGTGACCCGCCCGGCCGACGTACGGGATCTGCGGATGGGTGAAGGGCGTGCGGGTGAATTCCCGCCACAGGGACGGTACTTCGCCCGGGGCCGCGGCCGCCGTGCCCCTTGCCGTGCCCAGGGCCACGGCGGTGGCGCCGACGAGGAGTGTCCGTCTGCTGACGTGCCCGTGCTTCATGTCCGGCCGCCCCTTCGCATTCAGGGATATGAACGACGTTCAGGAGTGCGTTGGCGGTGAGCATGCCACCGCCGCCCCCTGACGGGGAAGGGGTGATGCCGGGTCAGCCTGTCGGATTCGAGTTCACGCTGGGAACTGGCCGATGCCCTGGGGCCTTCGCCGATCAGCTCGACGAGGGGGACGGCGGCGCGACGCCGCACCCGGACCCGTCCTGAGCGTCAGTCGGCCCGGGGTCAGTCGGCCGTGCGCCGCGTCAGATGGGCGAACGCGTCCAGGTTCCGCGTCGACTCGCCCCGGGACACCCGCCAGGCGTACTCCTTGCGGATCGCGGTGGCGAAACCCAGCTCCAGCAGGGTGTTGAAGGCGCCGTCGGCCGCCTCCAGGACCTGACCGAGAAGGCGGTCGATCTCCTCCGCGGTGACGGCGGTCAGCGGCAGGCGGGCGGTGACGTAGACGTCGCCGAGGCGGTCGACGGCGTAACTCACGCCGTACAGCTTGAGGTTGCGCTCCAGCAGCCAGCGGTGGACGCCCGCCTCGTTCTCGTCGGGGTGGCGGATGACGAAGGCGTTGAGCGAGAGGGTGTGGCGGCCCACGAGAAGGCTGACGGTCGTGGAGAGCTTGCGGGTCCCGGGGAGTTTGACGACGTAGTTCCCGGGCTCGGGGCTCTCCCACTCCAGTTCGGCGTCCTTCAGGAAACCCTCGACGACCTGCGCGCCCTTGTCCACGTCACCCATGCTGGGAGCGTACGCGACGGCGGTGCGCCTGGGTCGCTGCCGTGTACACGTCGGCGGTGGCGGCGGCCGACGTGTCCCAGCCGAAGGACTGTGCGTGCCGGGCGGCGGCCGCGCCCATGCGCGCCGGCAGGGCCGGCTCGTCGACGAAACGGCTCAGCTCGCGCGCGTAGTCGGCCGGGTTGTGGCCCTCCACGAGGAAGCCGGTGACGCCGTCGCGCACGGCCACCGGAAGGCCGCCGACCGCCGCCGCGAGCACCGGTGTCCCGGCCGCCTGCGCCTCTATGGCGACCAGGCCGAAGGACTCGCTGTAGGAGGGCATGACGAGGACGGACGCGGCCCGGAACCAGTCGGCGAGCTGCTCCTGGCCCACCGGCGGCCGGAACCGTACGACATCGGCGACGCCGAGCCGGGCGGCGAGCTTCTGCAGGCCCTCGGGCTTGGCGAGGCCGCTGCCGCTCGGGCCGCCGACGACCGGCACGACGATCCGGGAGCGCAGTTCCGGGCGCTCGTCGAGCAGGACGGCCACGGCCCGCAGCAGGACGTCCGGTGCCTTGAGGGGCTGTATGCGGCCCGCGAAGAGCGGGATCAGCGCGTCCTGCGGGAGGCCGAGGCGGGCGCGGGCGGCGGCGCGGCCGTCGGCGGGACGGAAGCGGTCGAGGTTCACGCCGGGGTGGACCACGGCGACCCTGGCGGGGTCGGCGGCGTAGTGCCGGACGAGTTCGTCGGCCTCCTCGTCGGTGTTGGCGATGAGCCGGTCGGCCGCGGAGACGATCTGTGTCTCGCCGATCACACGGGCGGCGGGCTCGGGGGTGTCGCCGTCGGCCAGGTTGGCGTTCTTGACCTTGGCCATGGTGTGCATGGCGTGCACCAGGGGGACGCCCCAGCGCTGCGCGGCGAGCCAGCCGACGTGGCCGGAGAGCCAGTAGTGGGAGTGGACGAGGTCGTAGTAGCCGGGGCGGTGTCCGGCCCAGGCCTGCATCACACCGTGCGTGAAGGCGCACAGCTGGGCCGGGAGCTCCTCCTTGGCGAGGCCCTCGTAGGGGCCCGCGTCGACGTGCCGGACGAGGACGCCCGGGGCGAGCTGGACCGTGGGCGCGAGGCCGCCCGCCGTGGCCCGGGTGAAGATCTCGACCTCGATGTTGATCGCGGCCAGGCGCTGGGCCAGCTCCACTATGTAGACGTTCATGCCGCCGGCGTCACCGGTGCCGGGCTGGTGGAGCGGTGAGGTGTGTACGGAGAGCATGGCGACACGGCGGGGCCTGCGGTGCAGCCGGAGCCGCGAGGGAGCCACCGGAGAGCGTCGCCCGAGCCTGCTGACGTACTGGCTCACGTGGCGTTCCTCCTTGCTGCGGGCATGCCGAACGGAGGACCGTCCGTGCCCTCCACGGTGGTGCAACAGCGGACAGGCACGCCTCCATTTCCCGCGCGAGCACCTTTACCAAATCATGACCATCGATCGGTCAACCGTTCGATCGCGGTGGTGCAGGGGGAGAGAACTCCGGCACCAGGAGGCACGGCTCCCGGCACCAGGAGGCACGGCTCCCGGCCCCACGGAGGCACGGGCCCCGGCCCCACGGAGGCAAGGGGCCCCGGCTCCGGGGAGGCGCAGGGACACGGTGGCACAAGGCGGAACCCGGCCCCCGGCGCCCGCATACCCTCGTAGGCATGACAGCCCGCGCGACGCCCCTCCCCCACTCCCGGCTTCGCTCGACCGGGCGGACCCCCGTCGTGGGAACGGTGACGCGCGGGACGACCAACCCCAACCGGCTGCGGCGCATGGACCGCTGGATCGCGGCCGTGCACGGTGCCGAGCTGCGGCGCACCGAGGACCCGGTGGCGGTCGACCTCGGGTACGGGGCGGCGCCCTGGACCGCCGTGGAACTGCTCGGCCGCCTGCGCACCGTCGCCCCCCGCGTACGGGTGGTCGGCATCGAGATCGAGCCGGAGCGGGTCGCGGCGGCGCGGCCGTACGAGCGTGACGGCCTCACCTTCCGGCACGGCGGCTTCGAGGTCCCCGTGGGCGGGCGCCCGATGCTCGTCCGGGCCGCCAACGTGCTGCGGCAGTACGACGAGGACGAGGTCGCCGAAGTGTGGCGACGGCTGTGCGCGCGCCTCGCCCCGGCGGCGGGCGGCTCGCGCGGGGGGCTGCTGGTCGAGGGGACCTGCGACGAGATCGGGCGGCGGCACGTGTGGGTGGCGCTCGGCCCGGAGGGTCCGCGGACGGTGACCTTCGCGACCCGGCTCGGCTCCCTGGAACGCCCCTCGGACCTCGCCGAACGACTGCCCAAGGCACTGATCCACCGCAACGTCCCCGGCGAGCCGGTGCACGCCTTCCTGCGCGACTTCGACCGCGCCTGGGCCGCCGCCGCGCCCTACGCCTCCTACGGCGCCCGCCAGCGCTGGATCCGCACGGTCCGGGATCTGCGGGCCGACTGGCCGGTGACGGACTCGCCGGCCCGCTGGCGGCAGGGCGAAGTGACCGTGGCCTGGGGGGCGTTGGCGCCGGGCGCCCGCTGAGCCCCGGCCTCACCGGATCCTGGCCCACCGGCCCCGCCGGAACCCGTCCCCACCGGCCCCGCCGGCCGCCGGAGCACCCTGGGGCCCCGACGTCCCCTCAGCCCAGGGGAACGAAGTCCGCGCGTCGTTCGTCACATCGGCGAGGTGATCGTCGTAAGCGGTGAGGGCGGGGGAAGTACGCGGAGGGGGCGGGGGAAGCGTACGGAGCGGGCGGGGCGAAAATCCGACTTCCGACGACCTCTGTCCCTTTGCGCCTGGCCGTGGCACGATCCCTCGGGCGACCACAAGTTACTGACGGTAAATCAGGTTGGGGGACGTATGGGTACGGGCAAGCGCAGACTGCTCACGGCCGCCGTGACCGTGGTGTGCGCGGTGACCGTGCTGGCCGCGCCCGGCACGGCGTTCGCCGCCCCGAAGCCCACACCGGGTCCGAGCGCGACGCCGAGCGCGTCCCCGGCGCCCCCGCCCGGCAAGGACCTCGAAAAGGTCCGCGCGAAGCTCGACGGGCTCTACCACGACGCGGCCGTGGCCACCGACGCCTACAACGCGGCCGAAGAGGCGGCGAAGCAGCAGTCCGCCCGGATCGTCGACCTGGCGAAGAAGATCGTCGAGGGCCAGAAGAAGCTCGACGGGCTCAAGAACCAGGCGGGCGCGGCGGCCCGGGCGCAGTACCGCAACGGCGGACTGCCGCCCACCGCCCAGTTCCTGCTCAGCGACGACCCGCAGCAGTTCATCGACGGGGCCGGGACGGTACTCAACGGCCAGCGGGCGACCAGCAAGCTGATCGTCGAAATGACCCGCACCCAGAAGGACTTGCAGAGCTACGCCGACGACGCCTCGGCCGAGTGGCAGAAGCTGGAGGCGGGCCGCAAGGCCAAGGCCGCCGCCAAGAAGAGGATCACGCAGCAGATCACCGAGGCCGAGCAGCTCGAATCCCGGCTGGAGAAGAAGGAGAAGGAGCGGCTCGCCAAGCTGGAGGAGGAGGCCGCCCACAAGGCGCAGACCGCCTGGCTGGACACCGGCATTCTCAAGGAGGTCAGCGACAAGGCCTCCGAGCAGGGCAAGGAGGCGGTCGAGTTCGCCACGGCCCAGCTGGGCAAGCCGTACGTGTGGGGCGCCGAGGGCCCTCGTTCCTACGACTGCTCGGGCCTGACCTCCCAGGCCTGGGCGAAGGCCGGCCACCCCATTCCGCGCACCTCGCAGGAGCAGTGGAAGCAGCTCAGGCACGTCGACGTCAAGGACATGCGACCCGGCGACCTCATCATCTACTTCGACGACGCCAGCCACGTCGCGATGTACGTGGGCGACGGCGCGATCATCCACGCCCCGCGACCGGGGCGGACGGTCACGGTCGCGGGCGCGGGCTCGATGCCGATCCTCGGGGTCGTGCGGCCGGACGCGTGAGCGCGCCGCAGGGCCGGGGCGCTCGGGCTTCACGGGGAGCCGGAGGCATCGGCGGGCCGCGCGACGGCCGCGTGAGCGGGGTCATGTGACGGCCCCCACGGCCGCTCCCGGGCCCCTCCGCGCACCTACCGTGTGACCCACCGCACGCCCAACCTCCGCACAAAACGGGGCGATACGTGACCTTCGTCATCCCCGTTCCCGCGGCACCCTGTCCAACTGCGGTACGGATCGCGGCATATGACAGGGGCCTGCACCGGAGCGACCCGGCTCACACCATTCCATCGAGGTGGTCTCTACCGCTATGGTCGGCCGACCGGTGGGTCGAGGTCCCTCGCCCCACCATGCCCTCGGGGGGAGGGAAGGAACCAGACGATGCCCGTACCCGTACCGCGGCAGAGAGCGATCCCGGCCGTGGAGAGTGGTCAGGCGCAGACTGCCACCCACGGCGGCCCCCTCAAGGAAGAGGTTCACAGGGGCGCCGCGACCGGCGCCGCCACCGGCGCCACTCTCACCCTGCTGCTGATCGAGGACGATCCGGCCGGCTCGCCGATCGTGCCCGAACTGCTGGACTCCTCCGGCAAGCCGATCCGCGTGCGCACCGCCCGCAACCTCACCGAGGCCGAGCGGCTGCTCACCGACGACGTCCACTGCATCCTGCTGGATCTGGCGCTGCCGGCCCCCGGCGGCAGCGGGGGCGACGACGAGCTGGCCGTGCTCAAGCACGTGCTGACGCTCGCGCCCCGGCACGCCGTGCTCGCGCTGACCGCCTCCGGCGACGCGGAACGCGCCGCCGAAGCGGTGCGTGTGGGCGCCCAGGACTACCTGTTCCGGGACGAACTGGACGGCCGTCTGCTCAGCCGGGCCATTCGCTACGCGGTGGAGCGGAAGCGTTCCGACACCGCGGAGCGGCGCCTCGCGGAGGGCCGCCTGCGTGCGCAGGAGAACCGCCGTCTGGAGCGCGGGCTGCTGCCCACGCCGCTGCTGGAGGGCTCCTCGCTGCGCTTCGCCGCCCGCTACCGTCCCGGCCGCTCCCGGGCCCTGCTCGGCGGCGACTTCTACGACGCCGTGCGCACCCCCGACGGCACCGTGCACGCCATGATCGGCGACGTCTGCGGCCACGGCCCGGACGAGGCCGCGCTCGGCGTGGAGCTGCGCATCGCCTGGCGGGCGCTGACCCTGGCAGGGCTGTGCGGGGACGAGCTGCTGGGCACGCTCCAGGAGGTGCTGGAGCACGAGCGCGCCGACGAGGAGATCTTCGCGACGCTGTGCACGGTGGACATCGCCCCGGACGGCCGGAGCGCGGGCCTGTGCCTGGCTGGCCATCCGTCCCCGCTGATCGCGCGCCCCGGCCGGGCCGCGAGGCTTCTGCCGTACGAGAAGAACGGCCCCGCCCTCGGCCTGCTCCCCGGTGCCCGCTGGCCGCGGATGCAGGTGGAGCTGGGTGCCGAGTGGAGCCTGATGCTCTACACCGACGGCCTGATCGAGGGCCGGGTCGGGACGGGCGGCGAGCGCCTCGGCCAGGACGGAATGGTGGACCTCGTCCGCCGCCAGCTGGCCGAGGGCCTGCGCGGCGAGAATCTGCTGCGGGCCGCGGTGAGCGAGGTCCGCGACCTCAACGGCGGCGAGCTGACGGACGACGTGGCCGTGGTCCTGCTGGACCGCGTGCCATAGCCGCCCCGGGCGCCGGACGGGTCAGCGGCCGCCGTTGTACGGACCGTACGGGCCGTCGCTGCTGCTTCCGCCGCGGCGGCGGCCCCAGCCGCTGCCGCCGCCGACCTGCTTGAGCGCGGGGCGTACGTCCACGATGTAGACGATGGACGCGACCACGCCGGCGATCGGCAGGATCGACAGGAGCGAGAACAGCCAGCTGACCACCAGCGCGATGCCGAGGATGATCAGCCAGAAGACCTTGTTCTGCTTGTCGGCCGCACGGAAGGCGTCCTCGCGCCGGAACGCGGCGTCGAAGAGCCCGAACGCGGCGAGGGCCATCATGACGATCTTCAAGATCCCCATGAACCCCGCGAAGCCCAACATCAGCATGCTGTCCACCGCCCGCTCTCTCCCGATCCGTACGCCGCCACCGTACCCATAGAACGGGCCGGACACCCCCATGGTGCCCGGCCCGGATCCGTCCGGCCTGCCGTGCTCAGTTGGCCGGCGGGGTCGTCTTCTTCGCGCCGGTGGCCTTGCGGGGGGCCGGGGTCTTCTTCGCCGTGGGCTTCTTCTCCGCGGGCTCGGCCTTGGCCTCGGCCGGCTTCGGCTCCTCCTTGGGCTCGACCGCCTCGGGCTTGCCCTCGACGGCGATGGCCAGCTCCTCGATCTCGTCGGCGGCCTCGCCGCGCCAGTTCTTGACCGCCTGCTCGCCGTGCTCGGCGACCTTCTCGTAGGTCTCGCGGGCCTTGACGGCGTACTCGGCGGCCACGCCGACCCCGCGCAGGGCGAGGTCCTGGGCGTTCTCGCCGAACTTCTTCAGGTCGACGTCGAGGGTGCCGATGAACTCGTTGACCTTGGTCTGGAGGGTCGCCTGGGCCTCCTTGGCCCGGGTGGCGGCCTTCTCCTGCACGGCCTTCGGGTCGGTGTTGCGCACGGCCTCGATCCGGGCCGGGGCCTCGGCGCGCAGCTGCTCGACCAGGGCGGGCACCTTCTTGGCCTGCTGCAGGGCGAGGTCGGCGGTGCCGGCGGCGAAGTAGAGCGGAGTCGGGTCGCTGAGGGTCTTGCGCAGGTCGTCGGTGATGGCCATGGTGATGGTCCTCCCGGATTCGCGTTCGGCTGAGGTGGGTGTGGTCCGCGGTGCTGCGGCCGGGGCTGAATGGTCGAGGTCCGGCTTATCCGGCCGTCCGCCGCGGACCGGCATCACTGCCGCCGGCCGTGCGGGTGCCGCGTACGGCGGTGTCGCTCGGGACATCGGTGTCGCCGGATCCTTCCTCCGCAGCCGCCTCGCCGAGGTCCTCGGCAAGGTCGCCGATCCCGAATCCGTTCTCCTTGCGGAAGGACTCGTAGATCTGGAGCAGCACCTGCTTCTGCCGCTCGTTGAGCGTGGGGTCGGCGAGGATGACCGCTCTGGTCTCCACCTCGTCCCGGTCCCGTTCGGCGTCGAGGATGCCGGCGCGGACGTACAGCGTCTCTGCGGAGATGCGCAGCGCCTTGGCGACCTGCTGGAGCACCTCCGCGCTGGGCTTGCGCAGCCCGCGCTCGATCTGGCTCAGATACGGATTGGACACCCCGGCGGCGTCGGCGAGCTGCCGCAGCGAGAGCTGGGCGTTGCGCCGCTGCTCGCGCAGGTACTCACCGAGATTGCCGACGTTGAGCGATGCCATGCCTCCACCTTGCCCCACCATCGCTAACTATTGCAAGCACCTGCTTGCAATAGTGCGCCATGCCACGCGAAGGGTTCACCCGCCCACCCCACACCGGATGTCCGTCCCGTCCCGGGCCTGGGCCGCCTGCTCCTGTCGAAAACCCGTTGGCCGGCCACGGCGACCACTGCTAGCTTTCCCCAGGCCGTGCCGGAGAACGAGGGGGTGGTACCCGTGAACGCAGTATCGACATGGGTGCTCCCCTCCGGGGTCGCGGTCGGACGATAGGTCGTCCGGGAGCGCCGTTCCAGAGCACTCCCGAAAGGCACGACCATGCGATTCACTTCCGAGCAGCGCCTCGACGACGGCGTCCTCGAACGCGAATTCACCCTCGGCGAGATCCCCGGCCTCCTGTGGACGTCCGGATCCGCACCTGCCCCGCTGATCCTGATCGGCCACAACGGCGGCCTGCACAAGCGGGAACCGCGGCTGGTGGCCCGGGCCCGGCACTCCGCGGCGCAGTACGGCTACGCGGTGGCCGCCATCGACCACCCCGGGCACGGCGACCGGCCCCGTTCCGCCGTCGACGAGCAGGCTCGCGCCGATCTCCGCCGGGCGATGGCGGCCGGCGAGCCGGTCGACGAGATCTTCGAGTCCTTCGTCGGCCCGCTGGTCGAAAAGGCGGTCCCGGAATGGCAGGCCACTTTGGACGCCCTCCTTTCGCTGCCCGAGATCGGCGGCCCGGTCGGGTACTCGGGGATGACCGCCATCGGCATTCGGCTGGCGGTGGTGGAACCGCGCATCAGGGCCGCCGGTTTCTTCGCCGGGGGTTTCGTGCCCCGCGCCCAGCGCGAGGAGGCCCGGCAGGTCACCGTTCCGCTGCTGTTCCTGCTGCAGTGGGACGACGAAGGAAACCCCCGGCAGCGGGCCCTGGACCTGTTCGACGCCTTCGGCACCGAGGAGAAGACGCTGCACGCCAATCTGGGCGGGCACGCCGGTACCCCGTGGTTCGAGGTGGACGACGGGGACCGGTTCTTCGGCCGGCACCTGAAGTAGTCGGCGTGCGGCCCTGGGCCGCTTAATGGCTGGCCGCGCGCAGTTGACGTCCCCTAGGGTGCCGATCATGGCTTGTCGCATCTCCGAACTTGTAGTCCACTGCCAGGATCCGCAGCGGCTGGCGGCGTTCTGGTGCGAGGTGCTGGGCTTCGTCGTGCTCGACACCGAGGACGGCGTGGTGGAGATCGGACCACGGGAAGGGTTCGGCGGACTGCAGCCGACCCTGGTCTTCATCCCCTCCACCGAGCCCAGGGCGGGACAGCTGCGGCTGCACTTCGACGTCAACGCCACCGACCGCGATCAGGACGCCGAACTCGAACGCCTCCTGAAGCTCGGGGCGCGCCCGGCCGACGTCGGCCAGAGCGGCACGGAGCACTGGCACGTCCTGGCCGACCCCGAAGGCAACGAATTCTGCCTCCTGCGAGCCCGCCTGAGCTGAGCACCGGCAAACGCCGCAACCACACCGCCGGAGCCCGGTCGGCCTCGGTCACCTCGTCGTCGATCCAGACGAAGGGACGCCCGGCCGCCCAGGCCACCAGCGGCCGGGTCTTCCAGTGCAGCAGGTCCGGGGGCTCGTCCTCGTCCGGCCACTCGACGACCGGCAGCGGGGGCAGGCCCAGCCAGGGCGCCAGGACCGTGTTGGCGTCGTCCATCCAGGTCGTGGCCCACACCAGTTCGCAGCCCAGCCCGGCGAGGCGCGGGCCGAGGGCCGGGTCGATGCGGCACAGCAGTGGATGGGCGTCGGCGCCCGGCGGCGGGGCGAGGCCCTGGTCGTAGACCGGGTAGGCGGGGTCCGCCGCCCCGAACGGGATCAGCGGGCCGTCGACGTCGAGGAAGAGCAGCATCACCGTCCAGGATCAGCCCTCGTAGCCCCGCTCGGCGAGGATCGCGTCGATCCGGGCGCGGTGTGACCTCTCCCAGTCGTCGAGGCTCTCGGCCGCCTCCTTTGGGACTCGCCCTGGAACCGGTCCGGGAACTCGTTGGCATCAGTCAGGAGGGGGACGGTAGCGTGACGGTCATGACTGCCGGGTCGGCCATGGGCCGTGAGCGAGTCGGGTACCCGGCCTCTGAGTGAGGTCCGCGCGGGCGAGAAGCCCGCCGCTTTCTCTGCGCACCGAAGCAAGCAACCAGCCGCAGAGAGAGAAGACAGAGTGCCCAACGCGTTCAACCAGAAGATCATCGACGAGTTCCGTGCCCACCACGGCCGCCTGAGCGGCCCCTTCGAAGGCGCACGGCTGCTCCTGCTCACCACCACCGGCGCCCGTACCGGTGCCCCGCACACCACCCCCGTCGGCCATCTCCCCGACGGTGGCGAGCGAGTGCTCGTCATCGCCTCGGCCGGCGGCTCGCCCCGCCACCCCGACTGGTATCGCAACCTCCTCGTCCACCCCGAAGTGACCGTCGAGAGCGGGGTGTTCACCTACCGGGCCCGTGCCGGGGTGCTCACCGGCGAGGAGCGCGACCTGGCGTTCGCGCGGGCGGTGGAGGCCGACCCGGGCTGGCAGGCGTACCAGGACAAGACGGACCGGGTGATCCCCGTCGTCGCGCTGTACAACATCACCCAGGGCGGGCCCGGGGACATCGCGGCGGACTCCCCCGGCGAGGCGATCCGGCTCGTCCACGACGTGTTCCGGCGCGAACTCGCCCTGATACGCGAGGAGATGGCCGCGGGCGGCGGCTCCACGCTCGGCGCCCAGCTCCGCGTCAACTGCCTCACCCTCTGCCAGGGGCTCCACAACCACCACGCCGGCGAGGACACCATGCTGTTCCCGTTCCTCGCCGACCGGCATCCGCAGCTGGCCCCCGTTCTGGAGCGGCTGCGTGCGGAGCACGACCGGGTCGCGGTTCTCGTGGCGGACCTGCGGCGCGCGGTGTCCGGCGAGCACCCCGACCCTGCCGCCGCCCGGGCCGAGGTGGACCGCCTCACGGCCGCGCTGGAGGCTCATCTGGCGTACGAGGAGGAGCAGTTGGTGCCGACGCTGGACGCCCGCTGACCCCGCACGGACGGCGGCCGGCCCGGCGGGGCCGGTGACCGACCCGGTACGGGCGGCCGTCAGAACGGCAGCGGCCGCCCGTGCACGACGTCGAGCCGGGACACCGCGCGCGTGAGCACCACGTACAGGCGGTGCGCGCCGCGCTCCTCCGCCTCGGCGACGGCGGCCGGTTCGACGGCGACGACATGGTCGTACTCCAGGCCCTTGACGAGGCTCGCGGGCACCACGGCCACCCGGGCGCCCAGGTCCTCGGGCCCCGCCGCCGGGATGCCGGCCGCGGCGAGCGCGTCCCGCAGCGCGGCCACGTCCGCGTCCGCGGCGAGGACCCCGACCGATCCCTCACGGGCGAGCGCCTCGCGTACGGCCGTCACGGTCGTGCCGGGCACGTCGCCGGTGGGCCGGACGGTCAGCTCGCCGTCCGTGCGCAGCGACCGGGCGGCGGGCACCGCCACGTCCAGCCGGTCCAGCAGCCGGTTGGCCAGCCCGACCACCACGGCCGGCACCCGGAACCCGGTGGTCAGCGGCACCACGGCCGCGTCCGGCTTGCCGAGGTGGCGCAGCTGGACGTCCCAGCCGCGGGCGGCCCACGGGGTGGTGCCCTGGGCGAGGTCGCCGAGGACGGTCAGCGAACCGAAGGCGGCCCGGCGGGCGATGGCCCGGCACTCCATCGGCGAGAGGTCCTGCGCCTCGTCCACGACGATGTGGCCGTACCCCTCCGGGTGCTCGATCAGCCCCGACAGCTCGTCCAGGAGGACGAGGTCGGCGGCCGACCAGCGGGCGGACCTGTACGAGCGCGGCGGGCGCGGCCACAGCAGCGCGGCCTGCTCCGCGGGGTCCAGGAGCCCGTCCGCGGCCCGCGCCAGCGCCTCGCCGTCGCCGAGCAGTTCGGCGAGGACCTCCTCGGGCCGGGCCTTCGGCCACACGGCGTCGAGCCGGGCGGTCAGCGGTCGCACCCGTTCGATCCGGCGCACCCAGGCGTTCGGCGGCGGCCCGGCCCGCCGCTCGACCTGTTCCAGCAGCCGCCGTACCAGCCGGGTGCGCACCCGCTCCCGCCCGGTCGCGTACGGCGGCTGCTCGGCGAGGACCTCCTCGACGACGGCGGCCAGCTCCGCCGCGGTGACCCGCCACCGGTAGGAGCCGTCCGGTACGGCGAGATCGGTCACGCCCTCGGCGCTCACACGCGCGTACAGCGCCCGGCGCAGCACCTCGGCCATGCGGGCGTCGTGCTTGACGGTGGCCGTGGGGGCGGGGTCGGTCCCGGTGACCGGGTGGCGGGCGATCTCGTCCAGGAGGGTGGCCTGGCGGACCCCGTTCTCGCCGAGGGAGGGCAGCACTTCGGCGATGTAGGCGAGGAAGGTGCGGTTGGGGCCGAGGATCAGCAGGCCGGAGCGCTGGATCCGCTTGGGGTGGGTGTAGAGCAGGTAGGCGGCGCGGTGCAGGCCGACGGCGGTCTTGCCGGTACCCGGGGCGCCCTGGACGCAGACGGAGGCGGCGAGGCCGGCGCGTACGAGATCGTCCTGGTCGGGCTGGATGGTGGCGGCGATGTCCCGCATCGGGCCGACGCGGGGCCGCTCGATCTCCCGCGTGACGATGCCGCTGACCCGGGACTCGCCCCGGCCCAGGCGCTCGTCCTCCAGGCCGGTGAGGCCGGCGGAGTCGCCCCGGCTGCCCGGCGCCCAGCCGAACCGGCGCCGCACCTCGACGCCCTGCGGATCGCGCGCGCCGGCCTGGTAGAAGGCGCGGGAGACGGGAGCCCGCCAGTCGACGACGAGGGGCGGGGCGGCCGGGTCCTCGGTGATCCGGAGCCGGCCGACGTGGTAGCTCTGTCCGCCGTGCCCGGGGTCGGTCGCGGCGAAGTCCAGCCGCCCGAAGAACAGCGGCCCCTCGGGCAGTTCGCGCAGCGCCTTGGCCCGGCTGCGCAGCTGGTAGCCGAGGACCTCGGCGTCGGCACCGGATGCGGAGACGTCCTCGCCGGTGACGACCTGTTCGGCGGCGCCGTCGACCATGGCGGCGAAGGCGGCGGCACAGGTGTCGTGGTAGGCGCGTTCGCCGTGGAGGGCGGCTTCCATGTCCTCGGGAGCAGGGCGGGGTGACGTCATGGCCCCACCGTACCCAGAAAATGCAACCGAGTTAAATACGTTACCGACTCTCATCCGTGAGGCCGCGGAACCCCGGCAGCGCCGCCGCCAGCCGTCCGAAGGCCCGCTCGGCCGCGGGCACCGCGTCCGCCCGCACCCGGTCCACGGCCTCGCCGGCCGCGATCCGCCGCCAGTTCTCCTGCGCGAGGATCCGCTGGACGGCGATGATCTGCCCCGCGGCCAGCCGCGCGTCCAGGCCGCCGCCGAGGGCCTCGGCGAGTGCCTCCTCCGACCGCTCCAGATACCCGTACACCCGCGCCACCAGGGCGGGCGTGCCGTACAGCAGGGTGTGGAAGGCGAGCACCTGCGGATGGTCGTTCAGCCCGGTGACCGGATCGCACCGCTCAAGCCCGTCGAGGAAGGTGCGGCGCAGCGCGTCCAGCGGGTCGGCCGCCCCGGCGGCCACCCGTGCGGCCTCCGTCTCGTGGTCGGCGATCCGGTACAGGACCAGGTCCTCCTTGGCCGGGAAGTACCGGAAGAGGGTCGGCTTGGAGATCCCGGCCGCGGCGGCGATCTCCGCGACCGGCACGGCGTCGAAGCCCCGCTCCATGAACAGCCGGACGGCGATGTCCGACACGTCCTGGTACATCCGCTGCTTCTTGCGCTCGCGCAGGCCCATCTCTTCCATGGGGCGAGCCTACGCAGTAGGGGGCTGCGGGCCCTGACTGCCGCTGGGGGCGGGGCCGGGAGCGGTGCCGGGTGCGGGTGCGCGTGCGGGGTCAGGTGCGGGCCCGGGTGCGGGTGCGGGCCCGGGGCTGTGGGGAACGGTCCGTGCCAGGATGCGGGCGCTCTTCCAGTACTCCTCGAACTGGGCCCGGCGGCAGCGCTGCATCTCCCGGGCCAGCGGCCCGCCGTCCCGGTGCCAGCGCAGGAGGGGCGCCACGTGCCCGGTGATGTCCAGCAGCTCGTCCGAGCCCCCGCCCGGGCTGTAGACGTCGGGGCGCCGCTCGAACTTGTCGTACTGCCCCTCGATCACCTGATCCTCGTTGAGGACGTACAGCTTCAGCATCGGCGCCACGTGCAGCACCGCGAATTCGACCTTCAGCCTCCCCTGCCGGCGATACCCCATCCGGCCCTCCATCACCTTCAGGTCCTCCTGGTACTCGGAGATCTTGCGCCTGAGGTGGGCACGGAACCCGGCCGCGTCGTACAGGGTGCCGTCCGCCCGTATCAGTCCGGGCAGCGCGATCGGATGCTCGAAGTCGGGTACGAGGATCCGGAGGTGAACCCTGCGCTCCGTGTTGGGGGGCAGCTCTCCCAGGAACTGCTTGAGACCGGCGAAGTTCTCCCCCGTGAAGGACAGGGTGGACAGCGTGACGTCCTCCCCGCTCCACAGCGCGCGGCGCAGCTCCTCCTTGACGTCCTTCGGATCGAACCGGATACGGGCCGCCGACTGCTGGTCCTCCTGAGCGGCCAGGGAACGCTCCAGCCCCTCCAGCCTCTCCTCCAGGCCCTCATTGCCCGAGTTCAGCCGCCGCACCTCGCTGTACAGCGCGAATCCCACCAGGCTCAGCAGGGCCGCGCTGATGTACACCTTGCCCTGCAGGGCATCGCCCACCGGTTTGACGAACTGCGCGATCAGGCCGACGACGAAGACGGCCAGCAGCACGATCCTCGTCAGTGCGCCCTCGGCCCGCTCCCAGCGGGCCGACCACCTGCTTCTCAGCGTGCTTTCCGCCACCAAATCCCCCTTTTGGCAAGCGCCTTGGCGCGGTCACCTCATGGTGCCCGGCGCGGGTCCGGCCAGGAAGGGGATGTGCTGCCCCCGCGTGGTCCCCCGTGCAGCGCCAGCTCCAGCAGGGGGCCGTAGGAGCCCAGGACGACCTTCACCCCGGCGTCGCGCAGCCGCCCCCGCTTCTCGGTGTTGCGGCCGTACCCGATGAAGCGGACCCCGGCCTGCTCGGCAGCGTCGAAGTCCGCGGGCGTGTCCCCGATCATGACCGCCTCCTCCGGCGGGAGCCCGAGGCCCCGCAGCGCACGGTGGAGGACATCGGGATGCGGCTTCATCAGGCCGGGATCGGCACTGCGCCCGTGGACGGCCTCGAAGCAGGGCCGCAGCCCGTGGTCCCGGAGGTACCGGTCCGCCGCACGGGCGGCGTTGTTGGTGACGACGGCCAGCCGGGACCCACGCCCGTGCAGCCACGTGATCAGCTGGCCCGCGCCGGGGGTGGGCAGCGCGGACGGTACGGCGGCCAGCTCGAACCCGGTCAGCTTCGCGTCCATGTCCTCGACGAGATCGCCGAGGTCCCTCTCCGCGCGGGCACGGCGGACCTCCCGCAGCACCAGGTAGGGATCCTTGTCGGTCCACTCCACGGACGCGCCGCGCGGGTAGAGCCGGCAGATGGGGCCGTCGAAGTCGAACAGGACGCAGCCCGCGTCCGTCAGCCGCTCCCAGGCGTCCTCTACATCTTGGTGCTCACCGCCCATGCCGTTTTGTCCACTCCTCAGCTCGCCCCGCACTCCGTACGCCCCGGCCACCGAAGGGGCCCGGCCGCGGGTACCCCGCCCAGCCTGGGCGGCCGCCGGGCCGCGGGCAAGGCCCGACACGCCCGTCCAGACGTACGGGTGAGCGCGATCCGCCCGTGCGGTCGTACCAACCGCCTTGCCGGACAGCCTAGTTGGGACTGGCCGGCGCTCTGAGCGCCGCAAGGACGGATTCCAGCGACCCCACGACCACGGGGGCGCCCGCCGCCCGCAGCCGCCGCTCCTCGTCCTCGCCCCGCGCACAGCCCAGGAACGGCACACCGGCCGCCCGCGCCGCGGCGAGGCCGAGGGGGGAGTCGCCGAGGACCAGGGCGGCGTCCGGTGCGGCTCCCGTGCCGTCGAGGACGCGGTTCAGGTTGTACGGGTCCGGCTTGAGGCCGTGCGGGAGCCGGTCACGGCCGTACACCCGCCGGGCGAAGCACTCCGCGAGGCCCCGGCCGGCCAGATAGGCGCCGGCCGCTCGTGGCGAGTGGTCGGTGGCGACGGCCATCCGGGCGCCGACGGCCGTCCAGGTGCGGATCAGCGGATCGGCGTAGGCGGTCGGCAGCGCCTTGGACACGGCCCGCAGCTCCTCCTGGGCCAGCAGCTCCTCCAGCTCGGCGAGCAGCTCGGCGTCCGGGTTCCGGCGGTGCGCGGCACGCAGCACCGCCAGGGGGCCGTCCGTCTCCGCTCCGGCGTCGGCCGGCAGGCCGGACAGGCCCGCTCGCTCCAGCACTGCCGTCAGCTCGGCGGCCACCCGTCGCGCGGTGCGCCCGGCGAACAGGCGGCAGATGGGCCCGTCGAAGTCCCATACGACGACACGGGCCCGTGCGATCAGTTCGGTCAGCTCAGGGGTCACCAGGAGAGTGTCAGGTCCGTGGTGATGGTTTCCCAGAGGGCGTCGAACCACATCTGCGACTGGTCCACGAACGCGGCGTCCCGGTGCCCTGTCCGCCGGTCGAAGGAGAACAGGAGGGACTGCGCGCCCAGCACGTCGTACATGTCCAGCGGTCCGCCGTCCCCCGCCTCCGCGCGGCGCGTGACCATGTAGTAGGCCAGCAGCGCCTCCTCGCCGTTGAGCAGGTACACCTTCACCGGCGGGGTGAACGGCAGGGCCCGGAAGGTGACGCGCACGTCGATCCCGTGGGTGGAGCGCAGGGCCAGGAGGTTGTGCCGCAGGACCAGCCCCTGGGCGTTGCGCTGGGCCAGCCAGCGCCCGTGGACCGCACCGTCCTCGTCCTCGCCGTCCACCGCGACCGGGAAGGCGAGGTAGATGTCCCTGGACGGCAGCAGGATGCGGACGTCCACCGACTCCGGACGCACGCGACCCTCGTGGACGAGACGGATCGGCTCGCTCAGCGCCAGCATCAGGGACTCGGCGGTCAGGCAGACCGCGTCGACACGGACCGCGGGGGCCGAGAACGCCTCGGTCAGCCGGGAGGGCAGGCCCTCGCTCGTCGGCCGGGGTCCGGCGTGGACGGGGGCCGGCTCGGCGATGCGCGGCGGACTGCCCTTGGTGATGTTGCTGAGCAGACCGTCGCCCGCCAGCACCCTGAGGGCCTGGCGCACGGTACCGCGCTCCACACCGAACTCCTCGGCCAGCTCCGCCTGGGTCGGCATGCGCTGTCCCGGCCTGAGCACGCCGGACCTGATCCGGGCGCGCAGCTCGTCCGCCATCTCCCTGTACGACGGACGCAGACTCTGCCACCCGTTGCGGGCGACACCTTCCGGCTCCACACGGGAACGGTACAACTTCGCGCCAACTCAGGGGAGTTGTTCGGCAGATGGTGACCAACTCGAACAACTTGGCTCGGAGCGGAGAAAGTTGGCGGAGGTCAGAAGATGTCCGGGCACCAGGGGCGCTTCGACCCGCGCAGCAGCGCGTCGGCCGTGCGCAGCGCACCCTCCCGCTCCTGGTGCACCCGGCCGAGCGCGGCCAGCCGCGAGGCGGACTCGTCGCCCAGCCACAGCGTCGCCAGCTCGGCCGCGTCGAGGACGAGGTCGGGGCTGCGGCCGGTCACGGTGCAGGACGCACCGTCGGGGGACGCGTCCAGCAGATACCGGCCCTGGGCGAGTCCGGCGCCGTCCACGACCTCCAGCACCAGCGAGCCCGTCGTCGCGTACGTGCGCGCCTCCAGGGCCCGTACGACGTCCAGGATCCGCACCCACAGCCAGTCCGCCTGGTCGGTGACGCGGGCCGCGCGCGGGTCGGGCAGCAGGAGGGGCAGCAGGTCGTCCGGGCCGCGCCAGCCGCTCTTGACCTGGGTGATCCAGTCGATCGAGCACAGGTAGTGCCACAGGGCGCGCTCGGCCGCCGGGGTCGCGGCGATCAGCCAGTCGACGTCGGCGGTGTTGTGCGGCTGCTTGTGGCGCCAGTTGTCGTCGGCCTTGTACGCCACCAGGCCCTCGACCTCGCCGGAGGCCGAGCGGTGGACGGCGTAGAACGGCTCGGTCCAGTTGGGGCCGAAGCGGACGGCCCCGGTGCTCAGTTGCCACCACAGCTCGCTCCGGCTGACCGCGCCCGGCTGCGCGCGCCGCACCCGCTCGTGCAGCTCGGGGCCGAGCTTGCGCACGTCCTCGCCGTCCACGAGGTCGATCCGGCCGCCGTCCCGGGGGCCGGACCAGCGCGGGTCAAGGCCCGCGCGGGGGACCTCGACGGTCCACTGGGTCGTCCAGGTCGCCGGACCGAAGCCGTACCGGCCGTAGATCGGGTACTCGGCGGCGATCAGGGTGGCGACGACGTCACCGCGCTCCTTCGCCTGAGCCAGGTCCCGGTCCATCATGCGGGTCAGCAGGCCGCGGCGGCGGTGGGTGGGGGTGACCGTGACGTTGGAGACGGCGTTCGCGGGGACGGGCGTGCCGCCCACCGCGGTCAGTTCCTGGGCGAAGGAGCGGTAGGTCGCCACGCACCGGCTCCCGTCGAAGGCGCCGAGCAGACGGCCCTCGACGTGGCGGCGGCGCGCTTCCAGATGCTCGGGCTCCCTCACCGGCTTCCGCAGGAATCCGGTGCTCAGGGCACGCTGCCAGTCCTCGAACTCGGCCTCGGTGACGGCACGCACGTCGTTGGTCATGAGGCCACCGTAGGCATCCGGCCCGGGGGGTGTCGCGCGGATTTCGCCGGCCCGCCGCTCCCCGCCGGATCGGCAGGTCGTCACCGCCCGGTCGGCGGGAGGTCACCCGCCCGGTCTTCGTGGTCACCCGCCCGGTCGGCGGGAGATGGCCCGCCCGGTCGGCAGGGCCCTCGTCCACCGGGTCGGCTTCACCCGTCAGGTCAGCAGGTCGTCCACCTGGGCCTCGCCCACCCGGTAGCGGCGTGCGATCTCCCCGCTGCACTCGTCGGCAGTGCTCTGCAGCCGCTGGCGGCGCCCGGAGACCTCCTGCTCGTAGCGGATCAGGCGGCCCATCGCCGTGGTCAGTTCGAGATCGGTCCGGGCCTGCAGGTCCGACAGCTCGACCTCGGCGAGCATCTCCGCCGCCAGCCGCCGGTACTCCTCGTTGTGCGGAGTACCGAGCGTGACATGGCGGGCCGAGGAGCGCTGGCGGGCCGGCGCGTCGGTGAGGATCTCCGGGAGCCGCTCCACCACGGAGGCGTCCGCGGGCGCCGGCACGGCGGCCCGGCCGCGCCGGGCCAGCTCCGCGCGCGAGATGTCGATCCGGCCCTGCAGCAGCCGCCGCACATAACTGAGGTCCGCCTCGTCACGCTGGGCGTCACGGCGCAGCGCCCGCAGCTCGGGCAGGCTCAGCCGGGCGAGGTCGTGCTCGGGCGGCTCCGCAGGCAGCGACGGCCCGGCCGGGCTGTCGCCGCGCTGTGCGGGCGGCCTGTGTGTCTCCAGCCGCCCGCTGGTGCTCGGTGTGCTCATGGTGCGTATGACCGTCCCCTCGACCGGCGTGTGGAAGCATCGTGCCACCCCAAGTGGCCGCTATGTGACCGAGTGCCCCCGAACGGCCCCAGATGGGGGGGTAAGGATCAATAATGGGCCCCCGGTGACGGTGCGCGGGGCACCCGGCATGATGGTCCGCATGCGAGCGGTGGTGCAGAGGGTGGACGGCGCGAGCGTCGTCGTGGACGGCGAGACGGTGGGCGCGATCGAGGGCGAGGGGCTGTGCGTCCTCGTCGGGGTCACCCACGAGGACACCAAGGAGAAGGCGGCCCAACTGGCGCGCAAGCTCTGGTCCCTCCGGATGCTCCAGGACGAGAAGTCGTGCAGCGACATCGATGCCCCGTTGCTCGTCATCAGCCAGTTCACCCTCTACGGCGACGCCCGCAAGGGCCGGCGCCCCACCTGGAACGCGGCCGCCCCCGGCGATGTGGCCGAGCCGCTGGTGGAAGAGGTGGTCGCCCGGCTGCGCGCGCTGGGCGCGACGGTGGCGACCGGCCGGTTCGGGGCACAGATGCGGGTGTCCCTGACGAACGACGGCCCGTTCACCGTACTCCTGGAGATCTGACGAGCTCCGGGGCACGGCCAAACGCTACAACTTCCTCCGCACCCGGGCGAGTTGTTCGAGAGTTGTTTTATGGGCCGACCAAGTGGGGACAACTGGAACTGAGCTGGTTGCCAACTCCTACGAGATGGCGGACCCTCACTTCGACCCCCTGTCAGCCCAGGTGAGTCGGATGACGGACGGGGCCTGTAGCAGCGGGCCCCGCCTTTGCTACGCCCAACGGCGCAGCACCCCTCCCGCAGCCGTGCGATTTTGATTATCCGCCAATTTGGAATGCCTGGCTCCGGTTTTCCGCGGGCATCTCTCCGGACACGGAACACGCGGCTGCTACCGCTTGTCCCGTGCTCAACCCCTCACCTGGGCTGACGAAGGAAGGGAGCGGAGGATGGACGAGCAGGACGGCCGCAGGGCGGTCGCGCGGTTACCCATGTCGAACGCCATAGCGGCGGTGATCATCGCCGTCGCGGCCCTGACGGCCGGCATCGTGGTGCTGGTCCTGATGCCGGGGACGTTCGAAGCGCTGGGCACGTCGGCGACGATCAGCGGCTCCGGTTTCACGCTGGCGGCGCGGATCGCCGTGCCGCGCTGAGCCGAGAACTGCCGGGCCCCTCTCACACGGGTCCCGGCAGTACTCCCGCCCGCCCTGCCCCTCAGGGCTCCACGACGACTTCCTGGGCGGCAGCCGTGTTCCCGGCCACCAGGGGCTCGTTCACCGGGATGTTGCGCTTGACCAGCGCCAAGGCCACCGGTCCCAGCTCGTAGTGGCGCACGGAGGTCGTCACGAAACCGATCTTGCGTCCGTCCGGGCCCTCGCCGGCGACCCGGATCTCCGTGCCCGGCGCGGGCAGATGGACCTCGCTGCCGTCCAGGTGCAGGAAGACCAGCCGGCGGGGCGGCTTCCCCAGGTTCTGCACCCGGGCCACCGTCTCCTGGCCCCGGTAGCAGCCCTTCTGGAGGTGGACCGCGGTGCCGATCCAGCCCAGCTCGTGCGGGATGGTGCGGTGGTCGGTCTCGAAGCCGAGGCGGGGGCGATGGTGCTCGACGCGCAGCGCCTCGTAGGCGAGCAGACCGGCGGCGGGACCCGCCTTCGCCGCGAAGTCCTCCAGACCGGCCCGCGGCAGGAAGAGATCACGGCCGTGCGCCGTCTCGCGTACGACGACACCCTCGGGCACCTCGGCGATCGAGCCGGCCGGCAGGTGCACCACGGCGATGTCGGCCGTGCGGTCGGCGACCTCCACCCGGTAGAAGAACTTCATCGAATCCAGGTACGCGATCAGCGCCTCCTGGGTGCCCGGCTCGACATGGGCCCAGACCGTCGCACCGTCGTCCACGAGGTACAGGGCGTGTTCGATGTGCCCGTGCGCGGACAGGATCAGCGCCTCGGTGGCCTCGCCCACGGGCAGGTCGCTGACGTGCTGGGTGAGCAGCAGATGCAGCCAGCTCAGGCGGTCCTCACCGGTGACGGTCACCACCCCGCGGTGGGAGAGGTCGACGAAACCGGTGCCGTCGGCAAGGGCTCGCTGTTCGCGGAACAGGTCGCCGTAGTGGGCGGCGACGCCTTCGTCCACTCCCTCGGCGGGGACGGCGCCGGGCAGGGACAGCAGGGGGCTCTTCATATGGGTAAGCCTACGACCTGGTACTTGACCCCTTGAGCGAACAGGCCTGACAGCGGCCGAAGATCGCGAAGTGCTTCATGTCGGTGTCGAAGCCGAACTGCTCGCGCAGCTTGGCCGTGAAGTCCGCGGCCACCTCGACGTCCGCCTCGATGACGTTCTCGCAGTCGCGGCACACCAGGTGCAGATGGTGATGGCGGTCGGCGAGGTGGTAGGTGGGTGCTCCGTGGCCGAGGTGGGCGTGGCTGACCAGGCCCAGTTCCTCCAGCAGCTCCAGCGTGCGGTAGACGGTGGAAATGTTGACCCCCGACGCCGTCTTCCTCACTTCGCCGAGGATGTCGTCAGGGGTCGCATGCTCCAGGGTGTCCACGGCTTCGAGCACGAGTTGCCGCTGCGGCGTCAGCCGGTAGCCGCGCTGCCTGAGGTCGCTCTTCCAGTCGGTGCTCACCACACCACAGAGTCTAGGACTACTTGAAGAAAGCGATGCCGTCGTCCGGAAGGTCGTCCGGAAGGGCCTTGGCCCAGCGCTCGACCTCCTCCGGGGTGACGACCTTCTTCAGGTGCGCCGACATGTAGGGGCGCAGCTCGACCTCGGGGGTCTGCTTCTCGCCGACCCACATCAGGTCGCTCTTGACGTAGCCGTACAGCCGCTTGCCGCCGGAGTAGGGGGCGGATGCGGCCGTGCGCGCCATGGTGTCCGTGGCCAGGTCGATCTGCGGCTTCTGATGGGCCAGCTCGCCGTACCAGATCTCGACGACACCGTCGTCGCGGGTCGTGGTGACCTCGACCTTGCGGTCGGCGTCGATGCGCCAGAAGCCGGACTCCGACTCCAGCGGGCGGACCTTGTTGCCGTCGTTGTCCAGCACCCAGGTGTGCGAGTGGTACTCCAGGAAGTCCCGGCCGTCGTGGCTGAAGGTGACTTCCTGACCGAAGTTGCACTTCTCGGAGCCCGGGAAGTCGTGCACGCCCGCGCCGGCCCAGGTGCCGAGCAGGAAGGCGAGCGGGACGAGGTCCTTGTGCAGGTCGGACGGAATCTCGATCATGAGCGGCAGTTCCTAGGTGGGGGTCAGCGCTGGCCCTGGTACAGCTTCTTCACGGTCAGTCCGGCGAACGCGAGAACGCCGACGCAGACCAGGACCAGCAGGGTTTCGAAGAAGATCTCCACGGATGCTCCTTGAGCGAGGGTGGGCGTACGACAGAGCCGGGCCCCAGCTTACGCGGCCGGGGCACCGCGCTCCTTCCGAGGTGGGCCTCAGCCGAGCAGCTGCTCCTGCAGCACGACCGTCTGCTGGAAGGGCACCGCCTTCGCGCCGCCCTTGCGGGACTGCACGACGAGTCCGAGGACGTCGCCCGAGAGGACGTAGGCCTGCCGGACCTGTTCGGCGCCGTACGGCCGGGACTCGTCGTACGCGTAGTGCAGCACGTTGGGGACCTGGGCGCGCTCCGGGAACTGCTCGTCCATCGTCGAGCGGGGTGCCCCGCGCAGGGCGTGGGCGGGCTGGTCGTAGCCGGAGAAGTGGTCCTGCTGAACCGTTCCGGCGACCAGACCCGTGTCGAACTGGAGCAGGTAGATACGGGTGCGGGTGCCGTCCGGCATGGTCCAGCCGCGGGCGGCGATGTGCCTGAGGCCGCGGTCGGTGAACTCGCCGGCCAGGGTGTCCCGGTCCTCCTTGGAGGCGTACTCGGCGAGGAAGACCTTCGGCTCGACCCACCCGTGGTCGCCGGCGAGCGCCTTGTCCGCCGTGCCGCCCCGGGGCGCCGGCAGGACCAGTCGTCGCAGGTCGGCGTAGTGGGCGGTGGCCCTGTTGGTGTCGGCGAAGGGAGCCGGGCTGCCGGCGGGCAGCGGCGGGTGGACGATCTGCGGGTAGTCCCAGCGGCCGTCCGACCGGGTGGCCAGTCCGGGAAGGTCGTCCCGCTTCATCTGCGTGACGCCGTACGCCGTGGCGCCGCCGGCCACCGCGAAGACGACGACGGCAGCGGCCCACCGCAGGACGGACCGGAGCCGGCGGCGGTCCTTGCGACCGGCGGCGGACTCCAGGGGGAAAGGGGTGGGCTCCGGCTCACCGGTGATCGGGGCGGGCTCCGGCTCCACGGTGACCGGGGTCGGATCCGGCACCACGGTGACCGGGTCCTGCTCCGGCTCCACCACGGCCGGGCCGGCCTCCGGCGCTCGGGCCTCCGGCGCCTGGGACTCCAGGGGGCGGGGCTCCGTCGCTCGGGGCTCCGGTGTCCCGGGTGCAGGTGTGGTCCGCTGGTGCTGGGTCATACGGACTCCCCGGGGTCCTTGATGCGGTCGAGCTGTCGGGCGACGAAGAGGGCGAGGGCGTTGGTGTCGAGCGAACGGTTTCCCGAGACGTTGACGCCGACCAGCACGTTGCCCGCGTAGGCCGAGCAGAACATGCGCGCGAGCTTCTCACCGTCGCCCTTCGGCGTGAGGAAGCAGGCCGCGTTCTTGTGACCCGGGATCGCCGGGCCCTTGCGGAACACCTGGAGGGCGGTGAACGTCTCCCGCTGGCCGGCCGCGAGGTCGCGCACCGAGGTGCGGTTCTCCATCTGCAGCAGCTGGAAGCTGATGGTGAAGGCGTGCTTCTGGGAGACCGACCAGGTGTCCGCGCGCTGGTAGCTGCGCATCGCCATGCCCACGATGTGCTGCTTGTCGATCATCTCCTCCAGCTTCCGCCGGGTCTGCGGCGGCAGACCGCGGATCGACTGCTTGCGCAGGGCGGTGGCCTCGGCCCCGTCCAGCTCGGCGTCCGAGCCGAAGCCGCCGATGTCCGGCCCCCGGGTATATCCGGTGGCGCTCCGGTCGAACGGCAGCAGCATTCCGCGCAGCCCCGGGGCCTGCTGGTTCCCCTTGCTCTTCGCCTGCGCCCCAGGGAACGTCCAGACCGGCTTGCCGGGATCACGGTCGGCGCCCGAGACGGTCACGGCGGTGAATCCGACCCCGGCGACGACGGTGAGGGCGAGCAGGGCGGCCCCGAGCACGCCGGCGGTACGGCGGCGGCGGAGGGTGCCTTTCGGGGGGAGTTGACCGGGGGACGCGGCAGGAAACCCGGTGGAGCGCTCGGCCGGATGCTCGGCGGGGTCCTCGGCGAGCGGCTGCACGGCCGGGGACTGCACGGCCTGCCCGGCCGGAGGCTGCTCAGGCTGCCCGGTGGGGGAATCGGTGTTGAGCTCGCTCACAGACGGGACACCTGCCGCTTCGCCAGGTCCATGATCTTCTTCTCGGGGACCGGCCTGGTGTCGGTGACCCAGATCTCCATGACGAGGTCGCCGCGCGAGGCCAGCGCCTCGGCCTGGTACATCGGCAGATAGCCCGGCTCGGTGTCGGGCCGGTGGTGCACCCACACCATGCCGTCGCCGGTGCCGGGCACGGCCCGGCTGTCGGTGTCGGGCCTGCGCTCGGACCAGTACTGCTGGTCCTCCACATGCTGCGAGGCGGCCAGCTTGACCTCCTCGCGGTACTGCACGAGCCGGATCTCGACGGAGTACGTGCCGATGTGCCAGCTGGTGACGGCGGCTCGGCGGAAGTCGTCTCCGAGCTGACGGCCGAAGGCCTGGGCGGGGTTGTCGAAGGCGCCCGCGTAGTCGGCCAGGTCCATCCAGCCGTCGGAGTCCGTGAAGGCCGTCGCCCGTGCTGCCCGCGGCCGCTGCAGCAGCAGCTTGCGCAGGTCGCCGTCCGTCTTCACCCGGCGGTCCTGCGCGGCGGTCAGCACCGCCACGTCTCCATGGGCCTGCCGGACGGCGGGCTGGGAGAGGGACGGCAGCTTCGTGGGCGGGCGGTCCGCCTGCACGAGATAGCCGGTGCACACGCCCGCGACGACGCCGAGGGCGGCGGCCGAGGCGATCAGCGCGGCGGTGCGGCCACGCCGGTGTACCGGAGCTTCCGGTCTTTCTGGCACTTCCAAGACGTCCCCCCACAGAACGTGTAGCGCACATGATCTATGCGCGCGCACAGGAGACCCGCGGCCCGCGAAGGGAGTTGTAAAGGTGTTGATTACGATTCGGTCATGCAGAAGAAGCTTGTGATCAAGGTGACGGCCGGGGCGGACGCCCCCGAGCGCTGCTCGCAGGCGTTCACGGTGGCCGCGGTGGCCGTGGCCAGTGGGGTCGACGTCTCCCTGTGGCTGACCGGGGAGTCGTCCTGGTTCGCGCTGCCGGGGCGGGCCGCCGAGTTCGAGCTGCCGCATGCGGCGCCGCTGCCGGACCTGATCGACTCGGTCCTCGCGGCCGGCCGCGTCACGCTGTGCACGCAGTGCGCCGCCCGGCGGGAGATCACCGAGAAGGACGTCATCGAGGGCGTACGGATCGCGGGTGCACAGGTCTTCGTGCAGGAGGCGCTGGGGGACGAGACGCAGGCCCTCGTCTACTGACCGGCCCAGGACGTGCCTCAGAAGTGGGTGCCGCCGTCGATGCGGACCTCCGTGCCCGTGATGAACCTGCCGTCCTGCGAGGCCAGCATCGCGACGACCGACGCCACGGTCTCCGGGCCGGCGAAGCCCTGCCCGAGCGCGGGGGAGAGCTTCGCGAACAGGCGCATGTCGGCGTCCTCGGGCAGCCCGGGACCGGCGCTCTGTCCGCTGGCTCCGCTGCCGTCCGTCATGCCGGAGGAGATGGATCCCGGCTGTACGGCGGTGAACCGGATGCCCCGCCCGGCGTACTCGGCGGCCAGGGCGTGGGTCATGGACTGGATGCCGCCCTTGCTGGCCGCGTAGGCCGCCATATAGGGGTGCGCGAAGGTCGCCGAGGTCGAGCTGAAGTTGACGACGGCGGCGTCCCGGCCGTCGAGCAGCGCCGGGATCGACTCGCGGATGACCAGGAACGTGCCGACGAGGTTCACCCGCAGAATGCGCTCGAACTCGTCGAGACCGGTCTCGTGGGTGTGCGAGGAGCGCAGGATGCCGGCCGCGTTGACGAGGACGTCCAGGCCGCCCAGCGCCCTGGTCGCGGCGGCCACCCCGGCCCGCACGGAGGCTTCGTCGGCGATGTCGACGACGAGCGTGGTGAGCCGGTCCGCGTGGGCGGCGGCCTTCTGGGCGGTGTCCCTCAGGCCGCGCTCGCTGACGTCGGCGGCCACGACGGTGCCGCCCTCGGCGAGCAGCCGCAGCGCGGTGGCCTGGCCTATGCCCGAGCCGCCGCCGGTGACCAAGGCGCGACGGCCGTCGTAGCGGTTCATGTGTTTCTCCAACCCGGCGCCGCCGCTGTCCGGGCGGACCGTCATGGCGCCTGCTCTCTTCCGCCGGGCGCCTCGATGCCGCTTCACGTTACGCCTAAGTGGCACGATTTGCCATCTCGTCACATCATGCCGCACTGAGGTTGCACGCCGTACTCTGCTGGGGTGAGCACCGAGCCGTCCCCGTCCCTGACCGAGCGCCGCAAGGCCGCCACCCAGCTCGACATCGCGCACGCGGCGGCGGAGCTGTTCGCCACCCAGGGCCCGCACGCCACGACGGCCGAGGAGATCGCCCGGCGCGCGGGGGTCGCGCTGCGGACCTTCTACCGGTACTTCCGCTCCAAGCAGGACGCCGTCAGTCCGCTGCTCACGGTGGGGGCCGACCGCTGGCGGGCGCTGCTGGAGGCCACGGAACCGGGCACGGCCCTGGGCCCTGCACTGCGGACCGCGGTCGAGCAGGCGCTGGCGGCGCCGGACGCGGAGGCCGCCGATGCGCTGCTGCGCACGCGCGGACTGCTGCGGGCCGTCGCCGACGATCCCGCGCTGCGCGCGGTGTGGTACCGGGTGAACCAGGAGTCCGAGGAGCGTCTCGTCCCGGTGATCGCGCGCCTGTCGGACGGCCGGGGCGGACCCCTGGAGGTACGGCTCGTGGCGGCAGCCGCCACCGATGCCATCCGGATCGCGCTGGAGACGTGGGCGGGCACGGACGCCGGGGTCGAGGGGCCGGGGTCACCGGCCGAGCTGGCGGTCCACTGCCTGCGCCGGCTGATTCCGATGTCCCCCTAGGGGCGCGGCCGTTTCTTGCCGTCCAGTTCGTCCCACCACTCGTCGGACTGCGGGTCACCCGAGGGGTCGTCCCACCAGCGGTCCTCGGGACCGCGCCGGTTGGCCACCATCGCGGCCACGGGCGGGATCACCATGGCCACCACGCACATCCCGACCGCCGCGGGAACCGACCACAGGCGCACGACCGCCCAGGCCAGGACGAAGAGACCGATGCAGGTCCCCATCATGGCGAAGTACAGATGACGTCGCCGAGCCAACATGAGTCCAGAGTAGGTCCGGACGGGCCGAAGGGCCGCACCCCAGGCGTCCAACCCGGCGGGTGCGGCCCTTCGGCCGGTTCTTGAGGCTGCTCAGACCGCGATCGCGACCTCGGCGAGACCGCCCTGCTGAGCCACGACCGTACGGTCGGCGGTGGCACCGGGGACGAGGGCACGAACGGTCCAGGTGCCCTCCGCCGCATAGAAGCGGAACTGCCCCGTGGCGGAGGTGGGAACCTCCGCGGTGAACTCGCCGGTCGAGTCCAGCAGCCGGACGTAGCCGGTCACCGGCTCGCCGTCGCGGGTCACCTGACCCTGGATCGTGGTCTCACCGGGCTTGATCGTCGAGGCGTCCGGGCCGCCGGCCTTCGCTCCACACATGTCTGTCTCCGTAAGGGGTCTGACCAGAAGGTCGGTCGGGATGGGTTACTTGCCGGCGCCGAGCTCGATCGGCACGCCCACGAGGGAGCCGTACTCGGTCCAGGAGCCGTCGTAGTTCTTGACGTTCTGGAGACCGAGCAGCTCGTGCAGCACGAACCAGGTCAGGGCCGAGCGCTCACCGATGCGGCAGTAGGCGATCGTGTCCTTGGCGAGGTCCACGTCCTCCTGGGCGTACAGCTCCTTGAGGTCGTCGTCCGACTTGAAGGTGCCGTCGTCGTTGGCGTTCTTCGACCACGGGATGTTCTTCGCGGTCGGGACGTGGCCGGGACGCTGCGACTGCTCCTGCGGGAGGTGAGCCGGCGCGAGCAGCTTGCCGGAGAACTCGTCGGGCGAACGGACGTCGACCAGGTTGTTCGAGCCGATCGCGGCGACCACCTCGTCGCGGAAGGCGCGGATGGCGGTGTTCTGCGCCTTGGCCTTGTAGCCGGTGGTGGCGCGCTCGGGCACCTCGGAGCCGTCGACCAGCTCGCGGGCGTCCAGCTCCCACTTCTTGCGGCCGCCGTCGAGGAGCTTGACGTTCTCGTGGCCGTACAGCTTGAAGTACCAGTAGGCGTACGAGGCGAACCAGTTGTTGTTGCCGCCGTAGAGGATCACCAGCGTGTCGTTGGCGATGCCCTTCTTCGACAGGAGCTTCTCGAAGCCCTCCTGGTCGATGAAGTCGCGGCGGACCGGGTCCTGGAGGTCCTTGGTCCAGTCGATGCGGATCGCGTTCTTGATGTGGTTCTTCTCGTAGGCGGACGTGTCCTCGTCCACCTCGACGATGGCGATGGTCGGGTCGTCCAGGCGCTCCTGCAACCAGTCGGCGTCGACCAGGACGTCGCTGCGGCTCATGCTCTTTCTCCTCCGGGGCAGTTACGGCGGGGCGTGCGAGTTCAGAGGGTGCGCGCTCGGGCCCGAGCGGCGCACGGGTGCCCTTCCAGACAGGGCGGCCGAGAATGCGGCATCCGCGGGATCACCCGCAGAATTTCGCTCAGAAGGGGCGACAGAGCATGGCGGCAACGCGGCACAGGTCCACTGCCCGCCGCTTCGTGAGATCCGCCTGTCCCCGCGGCTGGAGGACGCTTGTCGAGTACCGCATGGCCACGATCGTAGGGACGTCCGGGCGGGCGTGTCACCGGCATGTCGCATCCTGAGACGCGATCGTCCGAATTGTGGGATGGAAAGGGCGCCCGGGCCGTCGCACGACGGCCTCCGGGCGCCTGTACCGGTCCGGACATCTGCGGTGCGGACATGGGCGTCTCGCCTGTCGGACGCCCCTGGTCCCACCGGTTCCCCAGCGGTCGGAAACTACCCCGCCAGCTTGACGTCCGAACCCTTCACCGTGATCTCCACGCCCTTCTCGGCGGCCTCCACCTTGTCCAGCTTGATGCCGCCGGGGAGCTGGTCGACGGCCTGCTGGAAGTCGGTGATCCGGCGGACGCGGTCCTCGGCGATGGCCCCGCCGCCGAGCGCGGGCAGCGAGTCGGCGTGCACCTTGACCTTGTCGTTCTCCACGGTGACCGTGCTCAGGACGTAGACCGGGTTGGGCAGTTTGGTACCGAGGACCGTGGCGTCGACCGCGACCTTGATCTTGCCGTTTCCGCCGTCGGACAGGCCGACGACCCGGGCCGTGACGCCCGGGGCGACCGGCGTCGGCTCGGACTTGGCGGTCTTCAGCAGCTCGTCGTACGCGATCGTCGCGGTGCCGGTGGCGGTGGCCGCGGTGGCCGAGCTGTAGTCGCCGGAGAACTCGACGCCCTTCATGTCGGCCTTGAGGTCGTCGATGCGGATGGTCTTGCCGCCGGTGCCCGTGGCCGCCTCGTAGTCCTTGATGCCGACCTCGACGTCGTCCAGGGAGCCGTCCGCGACCTGGGTCAGGAACGGGAAGCCCTTGATGCTCACGTCCGGGGTCGACGCCAGGTTCTCGGTCGTCTTCAGCTTGTCCGCGGCCTCGCCCTCGGCGAAGTACACGGCCACCCGGTCCACGATCACGAAGAGCCCGCCCAGGATCACGACGAGGATCAGGATTATTCGCAGGGCGCGCATGTGGTGTTTCCCCCGGGTCGGCGGTGTACGGCTACGCCACGGTAACCCTGCGGGGCTCGGCCGGGTTCTGTTTGTGGATCACTTGTGACAGGGCGCCGCGGGAAAGGCCGGGTACGGGGTTTCGCCGCAGGAGTGCGGACTGCCCGCCGGGTGCGGGTGCGTGGAGGCCGTTCGCGCAGTTCCCCGCGCCCCTGGGAAGTCGCTCGGCGCGACGCCGTGAGGGGCGCGGGGAACTGCGCGACGAGCCACGACGGACCTGCACCCGGCAAGAGGGACACACCCCTGCGGCGGCTAGCCCAGGGCGCGGCCCAGGGTCCACACCACCGGTGCCGCCGCCGAGAGAGGAAGCGCCACGCCCGCCGTGAAGTGGACGAAGCGGGACGGGTAGTCGTAGCTCGCGACCCGGTGGCCGATCAGCGCGCAGGCCGCTGCCGCCGCCCCCAGGGCCGCACCCTTCGTGCCGCCCACCGCGATCCCCGCGCCCGCCGCCGCGAGCAGGGAGACCACGACCGAGGCCGGGCCGGGCAGAGGCAGGGCGCGGGCCAGGACGGCCACCGCGACCGCCGACGCGCCCACCGAGACCGCGTGCGGCTCGGCGCCGAGGTAGCCCGTGGCCAGAACCGTGAGGGCCGCGGAGACGACCGTCGCCATCAGGCCGTACATCCGCTCGTCGGGCGAGGCGTGCGAGCGCAGCTGGAGCACCAGCGACAGCAGGACCCAGATGCCGAGCGGGCCGAGGATCGCGGCCGGCGCGTGCTCGCGGCCCGCGGCCAGGACCGCCACGTCCGCGGCGAGCCCGCCCGCGAAGGCCAGCGCGATGCCCTGCCGGGCCGGCCACATGCCGTTCAGCCGGAACCAGCCCGCCGCCATGACGGCCTGGAGCAGCACCAGCGGCACCACGAGGGCCCACGAGGCGATGGGCGCCGAGACGGCGAGCAGCACACCCAGCACCGCGGTGAGCAGCGCCGGCTGCATGCCGGGCGGGATGATCGGCGAGCGGCCCTCGGCCCGGGCCCGCTGGGCGTCGGTGACGCGGGCGTTGCCGGCGAGGGTGGCGGGGCCGTAGCCGGCATCGCCCGCGTCGGACGCCGGCTCGGCGGCCGGCTCCTGGACCGGGGACGCGTACGGCTGCGGCGCGGGTGTGGGCGCAGGTCTGGGCGTGGGTCTGGGCGCGGGTGCGGCTTCGGGAGCGGGTGCGGCCGGCGAGGGGGCGGCTGCGGACGCGGTTCCCGCTTCGGGCGCGGACGCCGGGAAGGCTCCGTACGACGGCTGCTGTGGGTGGGCCGGCTGCTGATAGCCCTGCTGCTGGTAGTCCTGCCGCTGGTACGCGTCGTGAGGCGACTGCTGCTGGTAGGCGTCGTGGGACGGCTGCTGCTGGAACGCGTCGTGGGGCGGCTGCTGCTGGTAGGCGTCGTGAGGCTGCGGGTACGCCGTCTCCTGCGCCGCCGGCATCGTCCCGTGCGTCTGCGTCTCCCAGGTCTGGCCCTGCCACTGCTGGGTGTGCTGCGGGTCGTACCCGGGCTGCTCGTACTGTCCCGCCTGCGCCGGGTACTGGTCGTACGCGGACCAGGCCTGCTGCGCCTGCTGCTGCTGGTGGGACTGGTGCTGCGGATGCGCCTGTTGCTGCTGGTGGGACTGGTGCTGCGGCTGGGGCTGCTGGTGCTGCGGCTGGTGCTGCGGATGCTGCTGTTGATAGGGGTCGTAGCCCTCGTACGGGCCGCCCTGATACTGCTGGTCGCTCATCGCCTCACCCTCCTGCGAACGGCGGGAGCACCTCGACCGTGCCGCCCTCGGCCAGCCGTACCGTCTCATGCGCGCGGGTCCCGACGGGGTCACCGTCGACGAGGAAGGAGCATCGCTGCAGGACGCGCGTCAGTTCACCGGGGTGTCGCGCACGCACGGCGGCGAGCGCGTCGGCGAGGGTGGCCGCGTCGTACGGCTCCTCGGCGACCTGGGCCGCGGCCTTGGCAGCGGCCCAGTACCGGACCGTGACCTTGGGCATCTGGTTCCTCAATCGACGGCAGGAAAGAACAAAAGATGGTCGGGGTCAGGCTAGCCCGCCTGTGCGAGCGCCCAGTCCCCGATCCGGGCCAGCAGCCCGTCGTCCGCCGCGTGCTCGGCATGCCCCATGCCGGACTCCAGCCAGAGTTCGCCGTGCCCGCCCGCCGCCTCGGCGAGCATCCGGGGATGGTCCAGGGGGAAGTAGCCGTCCCGGTCGCCGTGCACGATCAGCAACGGCGCCGGCGCGATGCCCGGCACCGCCTCCACCGGGGAGAGGGGCACGGGGTCCCAGTCCCTGTGGTGGATGCGGGTGCGCAGGCCGTAGCGGCCGACCACGCGGCCCTCGGGGCGGGTGACCAGCCAGTGCAGGCGGCGCATGGGAGCCGTGCCCCGGTAGTACCAGCGCGCGGGGGCGCTGACCGAGACCACCGCGTCGACCGCGCCCGGGTGCAGGGCCGCGTGCCGGAGCACCACCGAGCCGCCCATGGAGAAGCCGACGGTCACCACGCGCGCGTGCCCGAAGCCCCGCGCCCACTGGACCGCGGCGGCCAGGTCCAGCACCTCCCGGTCGCCGACCGTGGAGCGGCCGCCCGAGGCACCGTGCCCGCGGAAGGAGAAGGTGACGACGGCCCCGTAACGGGCCAGCACGCCCGCCACCCTTCGTACATGTGGCCGGTCGACGTCCCCGGTGAAACCGTGGGCGACCACGAACACGAGGTCGCCCGAGAGTGGACGGGAGGTGTCCGGTGCGCCTTCGTATACGACCGTGCCCGGGTTGTATACGGAATCGACCGCGATCCCGTCGGCAGTGCGCAGGAACGTCCGGATAGGCGCCCTTCTGCCTGTCTCGCCATACGGACGATCGGTGGAACGTGCCGCTTGACCTGCCGGGCGGTTGCTCATGTGGGCTATTCTGCTGGGCAGAGGACTCGGGCAGCGAAGCCCCCGGGTCCTTTTGTGCTTTCGGACGCGTTGTATACGAAGCGGGAAACCGCCGGTGTACGGGCTTTCGGGATCGCAGAGCAGTGCCCGTCCGCACAGTCCTCGCAGGGACCGAGGAGGAACCGACGTATGAGTTCTCTGCTGCTCCTGACCAACGCCCTCCAGCCGTCGACGGAGGTGCTCCCCGCGCTCGGCCTGCTTCTCCACAACGTGCGGGTGGCTCCGGCCGAGGGACCCGCCCTCGTCGACACCCCGGGCGCCGATGTCATCCTCATCGACGGGCGCCGTGATCTGCCGCAGGTGCGCAGCCTGTGCCAGCTGCTGCGCTCCACCGGCCCCGGCTGTCCGCTCGTGCTCGTCGTCACCGAGGGCGGGCTGGCCGCCGTCACCGCCGACTGGGGCATCGACGACGTTCTGCTCGACACGGCCGGCCCGGCCGAGGTCGAGGCCCGGCTGCGGCTGGCCATGGGCCGCCAGCAGATCGTCAACGACGACTCGCCGATGGAGATCCGCAACGGCGACCTGTCCGTGGACGAGGCGACCTACTCGGCCAAGCTCAAGGGCCGCGTCCTCGACCTCACCTTCAAGGAGTTCGAGCTCCTCAAATACCTCGCCCAGCACCCGGGCCGCGTCTTCACCCGCGCCCAGCTGCTGCAGGAGGTCTGGGGCTACGACTACTTCGGCGGCACCCGGACCGTGGACGTGCACGTACGGCGGCTGCGCGCCAAGCTCGGCCCCGAGCACGAGTCGCTGATCGGGACCGTCCGCAACGTCGGTTATCGATTCGTGACGCCCGAGAAGGGCGACCGGTCCGGCGACGACACCAAGTCCAAGGCGGGCCGGGCAAAGGCGGACGATGCCGACACTTCTGCCGTCCTGGACGGCTCCGAGCTCCACGCGGACGCCTAGCGGAGGCATGGACACCGCTTTGGGCGGGCATTGCTTCCGCACAGTCGGCATGCGATAAGCCCTGCCCAGAGCGGGTCCATCCGCGTAGACTCCGCGCGTGGCCAAGGTGACTCGCGATGACGTGGCACGGCTGGCTGGAACCTCCACAGCCGTCGTCAGTTATGTCATCAACAACGGACCCCGGCCGGTCGCCCCGGCCACGCGCGAGCGTGTCCTCGCGGCGATCAAGGAGTTGGGGTACCGGCCCGACCGGGTCGCCCAGGCGATGGCCTCGCGCCGCACCGACCTGATAGGCCTGATCATCCCGGACGCCCGCCAGCCCTTCTTCGGCGAGATGGCGCACGCGGTGGAGCAGGCCGCCTCCGAGCGCGGGAAGATGGTGCTCGTCGGCAACACCGATTACATCGGCGAACGCGAGGTTCACTATCTGCGCGCGTTCCTCGGCATGCGGGTGGCCGGCCTGATCCTCGTCTCCCACGCCCTGAACGACCTCGCGGCGGCCGAGATCGACGCCTGGGACGCCCGGGTGGTGCTGCTGCACGAGCGCCCGGAGGCCATCGACGACGTCGCCGTCGTCACCGACGACATGGGCGGTGCCCAGCTCGCCGTACGCCACCTGCTGGAGCACGGCTACGAGTACGTCGCCTGTATGGGCGGTACGGCCGAGACGCCGGCCGTCGGCGACCCGGTCTCCGACCACGTCGAGGGCTGGCGGCGGGCCATGGCCGAGGCGGGCGTCACCACCGAGGGCCGTCTGTTCGAGGCGCCGTACAACCGCTACGACGCCTACCGGGTGGCCCTGGAGGTGCTCGCCGGTCCCGACCGGCCGCCGGCGGTCTTCTGCTCCACCGACGACCAGGCGATCGGTCTGCTGCGGGCCGCGCGCGAGCTGCGCATCGACGTGCCCGGCGAGCTCGCGGTGGCCGGCTTCGACGACATCAAGGAGGCGGCACTCGCCGACCCGCCGCTGACGACGGTCGCCTCGGACCGCTCGGCGATGGCGCGGGCGGCGGTGGATCTCGTCCTGGACGACGGGCTCCGGGTGGCGGGCTCACGGCGCGAGCGGCTGAAGACGTTCCCGTCCCGGCTGGTCGTGCGGACCAGCTGCGGCTGCGGCTGAACCCGTCGCGCTGAACCCGTCGGGTTGCGGCCGAACCCACCGGACTACGGCCGGCCGCTTCGTGCGCCGGCCGAGCCGGTCGCTCCGCATGCGCCACATGCACCCCATGGGCCCCATGCGCCAGAGCGTCGCGTGCTCCGGCCGGGCCGCCCTTCATGAAGGACGGGTGAGAGCCCTTCCCAAGCTGCGAGAAGCGTCCTTATATCGGGCAAACGAGGTTCTGCCGGGCTTCTCAGGGAGCACTCAGGAAGCTCTCATGGTGGCAGGGAAGGCTGTTTGTCATGACCGAGAGCATCCGCCGCAGCGGCGAGTACGAGTACGAGCACCCCCAGGGTCCCTACGCGCAGCAGCAGCACTACTCCGCTCCCGTGAACCCGCAGTGGCCGCCCCCTCCGGCGTACCACCCGGCGGCGGCCCCGGTCCCGGACCCGGCAACGGCCACCACGCCGATGCCCGCTGCCACGCCCGTGCCCTCTCCGTCGCCCACGCCCACGCCCGCACCCGCGCCGAACCGCAAGCGCGCCCGCGGACCGGTCGGCCTGCTCACGGCGGTGGCGATCGTCGCGGCCGCGGTCGGGGGCGGCACGGCCTACGCCTTCCGCGAGCTGGCCGGGAACGACACGGTCACCTCGGCCGGCACCACCACCAACGTGGTCCCCTCCAGCAAGAAGGGCGACGTCGCCGCGATCGCCTCCGCGGTCAGCCCGAGCGTCGTCGAGATCCAGGCGACCCTCTCCAACGGCACCTCCACCGGCTCCGGCGTCATCATCACCGGCAACGGCGAGATCGTCACCAACAACCACGTCGTCTCCGGCGCCGGCACGATCAAGGTGCGCACCAGCGACGGCAAGAGCTACCCGGCCGAGGTCGTCGGCACCGACAGCTCCAAGGACCTCGCGCTGATCAGGCTGAAGGGCGCCTCCGGCCTCAAGCCCGCCGCGCTCGGCAACTCCAGCGGCGTCCAGGTCGGTGACACGGTCGTCGCCATCGGCTCCCCCGAGGGCCTGACCGGCACCGTCACCAGCGGCATCGTCTCCGCGCTCGACCGTGACGTGACGGTCTCCACGGACGAGAGCCAGGGCCAGGACCAGAGCGGCGACGGACAGTGGCCGTTCCAGTTCGGCGGCCGCCAGTTCAACGGCGACACTGGCTCGTCCACGACCACGTACAAGGCCATCCAGACCGACGCCTCGCTCAACCCCGGCAACTCCGGCGGTGCACTGATCGACGCGAGCGGCCACATCATCGGCATCAACTCGGCCATGTACTCGTCGAGTTCGCAGGCCTCCTCGTCCTCGGACGCGGGCAGCGTCGGCCTCGGATTCGCGATCCCCGTCAACACCGTCAAGTCCGACCTGGCGAAGTTGCGGGCGGGCTCCACCAGCTGATCGATCCCCCGCACATCAGGGAGTACGTCATGATCAAGCAGGTTTCCCACCAGGGCGCCGGCACCGGTCCGGCCGCCCTCTCCCCGGCCCTCGCGGTCGCGTACGAACTGCACGCGTCGACCGCGGCGCCCCGGCCCACCCCGGTACCCCGCCCCGCGGAGGTCCCGCGCGTCCCCGAGATGATGGGCCTGCGCACCTCGGCCGACCGCCGGCACCGCCGCAAGGTGCCGCTGCGCCGCCTGAACACGGTCCACGGTCTGGCCGCGCTCCAGGCCTAGCCCGGCCTGCATGCCCGGCAGCCCGCAAACGTGCGAGGCTGAGGGACACTCCGCCCACACGACCACCGCACCCCGAGGAATCGCGAGCGATGAGCCCCGCCGATGGCGACCGTGACCCCCTGCGCATCCTGATCGTCGACGACGAGCCCGCCGTGCGCGAGGCGCTCCAGCGCAGCCTCGCCTTCGAGGGGTACGAAACCGAGGTCGCGGTCGACGGCGCGGACGCGCTGGACAAGGCCCCCGCCTACCGGCCCGACCTGGTCGTCCTGGACATCCAGATGCCCCGCATGGACGGCCTGACGGCGGCCCGGCGGATCCGGGGCACCGGGGACATGACCCCGATCCTCATGCTCACGGCCCGCGACACGGTCGGCGACCGGGTGACGGGACTGGACGCGGGGGCCGACGACTACCTGGTCAAGCCGTTCGAGCTGGACGAACTCTTCGCCCGTATCCGTGCACTCCTGCGCCGCAGCTCCTATGCGGCGTCCGTCTCCGCCGAGGCGCAGGAGGACGAGGCGCTCTCCTTCGCGGACCTGCGCATGGACCTCGCGACACGGGAGGTCACGCGCGCCGGCCGGCAGGTGGAACTGACCCGCACGGAGTTCACGCTCCTGGAGATGTTCATGGCCCATCCCCGGCAGGTCCTCACCCGAGAGCAGATCCTGAAAGCCGTATGGGGCTTCGACTTCGAGCCCTCGTCCAACTCGCTGGACGTCTACGTCATGTACCTGCGCCGCAAGACGGAGGCCGGGGGCGAACCGCGGCTCGTGCACACGGTCCGGGGCGTGGGGTACGTGCTGCGACAGGGCGGCGCGGAGTGAAGAAGCTCCTGCGCAGGTACCGGGTCCTGCCCATCCGGACACGCCTGGCGATGCTGGTCGCGGCGGCGGTGGCGTTCGCGGTGGCGGCGGTCTCGGTGACGTGCTGGTTCATCGTGCAGCAAAAGCTGTACGACCAGCTCAAGACCGACCTGGACAAGGCGGTGGCCATGCCGCAGCGACAGCTCCAGGCCCAGGTCGTCGACGCCCTCACCGACTGCAGGCAGTCCCCGGAGCACCGGGGCGGCTGGCAGAACACCTACTCCCAGGTGGTCAGGCCGGACGGCAAGGTCTGTCTCTTCGGCACCTCGTTGGGCCGCGTCAAGGTCGCCCGGAGCGACCTGAACGTGATCAAGAGCTCCGGGACCGGGCCCGTCACCTACGAGGTCTTCCGCAACGGCACGGACGCGGACGGCAACCCGGTACGGGTACTGACCGTGCCCCTGACCCTGACCGATCCGCTCACGAACGCCAGCAGCCACGCGGCCTTCGTCGCCGCCGTCCCCCTGCGCGGCACCGAGAAGACGCTCAGCGACCTTGCTCTCGTCCTTCTCCTAGTCTCCGGCATCGGTGTCGTAGGAGCAGGTGCGGCCGGTCTCGCGGTGGCCCGCGCCGGTCTGCGTCCGGTCGACAAGCTCACCGAGGCCGTGGAGCACGTGGCCCGCACGGAGGACCTGGCCGTCCGCATCCCCGTGGAGGAGGACAGCGAGGACGAGGTCGCCCGGCTCTCCCGGTCCTTCAACTCGATGACCACCGCCCTGGCCAGCTCCCGCGACCTCCAGCAGCAGCTGATCGCGGACGCCGGCCACGAACTGCGCACCCCTCTCACCTCCCTGCGCACCAACATCGAACTCCTCACCCGCAGCGAGGAGACGGGCCGCCCGCTCCCGCCCGAGGACCGCAAGGCACTCCTCGCCTCCGTGACGGCACAGATGACGGAACTGGCGTCGCTGATCGGCGACCTGCAGGAGCTGTCCCGCTCGGAGAGCCAGCGCGGCGAACGCGTCGAGGTCGTCCCCTTCCAGGACACGGTGGAGTCCGCACTGCGCCGGGCCCGGCTGCGCGGCCCCGAGCTGACGATCACGGCGGACCTCAAGCCCTGGTACGTCCGGGCGGAGCCTTCCGCGCTGGAGCGGTCGGTGGTCAACATCCTCGACAACGCGGTGAAATTCAGCCCCGAGGGCAGCACGATCGAGGTGCAGCTGAGCGAGGGCGAACTGACCGTGCGCGACCACGGCCCCGGCATCCCCGCCGACGAACTCCCGCACGTCTTCGACCGCTTCTGGCGTTCCCCCAGCGCCCGCGCCCTGCCCGGCTCGGGCCTCGGCCTGTCCATCGTCGCCCGTACGGTCCGGCAGGCGGGCGGCGAGGTCGCCCTGGACCACGCGGAGGGCGGCGGCACAGTGGCGACGGTACGGCTGCCGGGGGCGCCTACGGCGCCGCCGGAGGTGCCGTAGGCGCCCACCCTGCGCGGTCATTGCCAGAAGACCTCGAACACCAGGATCTGCGGATCTTCAGAGCGTCGCACGAAGGTGTAGACGAGCCGGCCATTGCCGTCGTCGAAGTACAGGACACGCGGCCCTTTGGCGGCGGCCGCGACCCACGCTGCCGCCCACGGCGCACTGCGCTCACGCCCGTCAGCGGCACCCCGCCTTCCCGCCCCCGGCGCCCCGCTCTACGATCCCTGCGCACAGGTGTACGGACAGAGCGTCGGGGGCGGAAGTGGACGAGGTCGGAAGCGGGATCGAGCGCGAGTACCGCAAGCACAGGCGGTCACCGCTTCTCATGGTCTTCGTCCTGGGGCTGCTGAGCCTGAACGGCTTCTTCCGTATGTGGCACGACCACACCCTCCCCCTGTGGGTTCCGGTGTCGTTCGCCGCGCTCTACCTCGTGGGGATCGCGAAGCTGGCGCTGTACATGCGGCGCGGCCGCACGCTCGTCGGGGCGCGCGGGATCACCGCACGCCGGGCAGTGACCGAGCGTGGCCGGGCCTGGCACGAGATCTACGACATCCGGGCCGAGCCGGTGCCGAACGCCGCCAGGTCCGCCCGCAAGTGGATCACGTACCTGTACGACACCGAGGGCCGGCGCTTCGTGCTCCCGCACATGGACGACCTGCAGCTGGACGATCCGCCCACCGAGGTCGCCGCGCTGCGTCGGGCCGCCGCCCTGCACCGGGGCGCGGCCTGGGAACGGCGGCCCGAGGTGGAGGCGCTGATCCGGCGGCGGGCCGGGCACCGCAAGGCGTGGGAGCGTGCGGTCACCGGCGGGCTCGTCGCCCTCCTGTGCGCATTCCTGCTGTGGGTGGTGCTGCTGTGCACCTCGGCCGACCCGCCCACGCTCCTGCTGTTCCTGGGGCTTCCGCTGGGCACCTTCGCGGTGCTCGCCGCGGTGCTGCACCGGCGCTGGGAGTCCCAGGTTCCCGCGCCGGGGCCGGCCGGCCCCGGCGCGGCCGGCCCCGCAGGGGCCGGTTCCGCAGGGGCCGGTTCCGCAGGGGCCGGTTCCGCGGGGGCCCCGGTGGCATGACCCCGGGACCGGCTCCCGGGGTCATGCCGCAACCGCGGCGGCAGCCACTCGGGCTCTACTGCACGATCCTGATCCGGTCCGCCGCGGGCGGCGCCATCGGTGAGGCGGCCGAGGAGTTCGCCGTCAGGTACTTCACCAGGGCGCCCAGGTCATCCCCGCCCACCAGGTCGTTCGTGCCCTGCCCCAGGGTCGGGAAGCCGTCGCCGCCGCCCGCCAGGAAGCTGTTGGTGGCGACGCGGTAGGTGGCCGCCGGGTCCAGGGGGGCGCCGCCCAGCCGGACGGAGTCGGTGACGACGCGGTCCGCGCCGGACCTGGTCATGTCCAGGGTGTAGGTGAGACCCGCGGACGGCTGGAGGATCTTCGGGGCCGCCGCGTTGGGCCCGCTCACCTGCTCCTTGAGCACCTGGAGCAGCTGGGCTCCGGTGAGGTCCTGGAGGTTCACGGTGTTGGCGAAGGGCTGGACCGTGAAGCCCTCGGCGTAGGTGACGACGCCGTCCCCCTCGGCTCCCTTGGCCGTGTAGGTGAGGCCCGCACGCACGCCGCCCGGGTTCATCAGGGCGAGGCTGGTCCTCGGGTCCAGCTCACGGCCGTGGGCGAGCTGGGCGTCGGCGATCAGGTCGCCCATCGGGGACTCGGTGCCGGTGTTGTCGATGTCGGCGGCGATGTGCCCGATGGGCCGGTTGCCGATGGGGGCCGCCAGGGTGTTCCAGCGGGAGATCAGGTCCGTCATGTCGGCGGCCTTCGGGACGTCCCGGGTGACCACGTGGTTCGCGGACTTCACGGCGGTGCGCACGACGTCGCCGGTGCGGCGGTCGTAGGTCAGCGTGGTGTCGGTGTAGAGGCGGCCGAAGGAGGCCGCCGAGGTGACCATGCGGGGCCTGCCCGAGGGGTCCGGGACCGTGCAGACGTAGGCCTGGTGGGTGTGCCCGGTGACCAGGGCGTCGACCGCCGGGCTCACGTTCTTCGCGATGTCCACGATCGGGCCCGAGATGCCGCTGCCCGCGCCCGGGGAGTCGCAGTCGTAGTTGTAGGAGCCGGAGGCGGGGAAGCCGCCCTCGTGGATCAGGGCCACGATCGAGCGGACGCCCTGGCGCTGGAGCACCTTCGCGTACTTGTTGATCGTCTCGGCCTCGTCCTTGAAGGCCAGGCCCTTGACGCCGTCGGCGGAGACGATGTCCGGGGTGCCCTTGAGGGTGACGCCGATGAAGCCGATCCTGACGTCCTTCTTCTTCCACACCCAGTAAGGCTTCAGGACCGGCCTGCCCGTCTTCTCGTCCTGGACGTTCGCCGCCAGGTACGGGAAGTCCGCGCCCTTGAACGGCTTGTCGGTGGAGCAGCCGTCCGTGGGGTGGCAGCCGCCGTTCTGCAGGCGCGCCAGTTCCTTCGCGCCCTCGTCGAACTCGTGGTTGCCGACCGAGGTGACGTCCAGCTTCAGCTTGTTGAGCGCCTCGACGGTGGGCTCGTCGTGGAAGAGGCCGGACAGCAGCGGGGAGGCGCCGACCATGTCGCCGCCGGCCGCGGTGACCGAGTACGGGTGGCCCGCGCGGGCCTGGCGCAGGTGCGTGGCGAGGTACTCGACGCCGCCCGCGTCGATCGTCTTCGTCGTGCCGTCCGGCTGGAGTTCGGAGACCCGGCCGGAGGAGCCGGCCGGGGGTTCCAGGTTGCCGTGCAGGTCGTTGAAGGAGAGGAGCTGGACGTCCTGGTAGCGGCCGGGCCGGCCGTGTCCGCCGTGGTCGCCGTGGCCGGTGTGTGCCTGCGCGGGCAGCGCGGCGGCCAGGGCGGCGGCCGTGGCGAGTGCGGCGGTCGTCGCGAGAACGGCGTAGGTGCGGCGTCTGGTGCGCCGCGGCGTGGCTGACATGGGACCCCCCTGTGGGTGGACGGTGGCCTTGGCCCGTTCGCGGCGCAGCCTAGGGTCAACGCGCGTAGCGCGACAGGGTGTTCATGGTTACATCCTGGTTTCCCTTTGCCCTTTCCTTTACCCGCTGCGCTGTCGCCCCTTCACCCCGCACGCCCCGTACCCTCGTACGCATGAGCAGCGACGACGCCGTACGGCCCTTTCCCTCCCGCTCCATCGAGACCTTCGCCGAACTCGGCCCGGGCCGGGCCGAGGCCGTGCTCGGACTGCTCGCCGAGGCCGCCCGTGTCGACGGACAGCAGCCGGTGTCCGAGCAGGGACGTCTGCAGCTGCGCGGCGGTGCCCGCGACGGCGTGTCGCATCTGCTGCTGACCGTCGGGGACGAACTCGTCGGCTACGCCCAGCTGGAGGACACCGACCCGGTGGAGGCGCCGGCCGCCGAACTGGTCGTCCACCCGGCGCACCGCGGGCACGGGCACGGCCGGGCGCTGGGCTCGGCGCTGCTGGCCGCCTCGGGCAAGCGGCTGCGGGTGTGGGCGCACGGCGGGCACTCCGCCGCCCGGCACCTCGCCCAGGTGCTGGGGCTGACCCTGTTCCGTGAACTGCGCCAGATGCGGCGGCCGTTGGCGGCCCTGGAACTGCCCGACCCGCAGCTGCCGGAGGGCGTGAGCGTGCGCGCCTTCGTGCCCGGCAAGGACGACACGGCCTGGCTCGCGGTGAACGCGGCCGCCTTCGCGCACCACCCCGAGCAGGGCTCGCTGACCCAGCGCGACCTGGACGACCGCAAGGGCGAGGCGTGGTTCGACCCGGCCGGGTTCTTCCTCGCCGAGCGGTCCGGGGAGCTGGTCGGCTTCCACTGGACCAAGGTGCACGCCGAGGAGGGGCTCGGCGAGGTGTACGTGCTCGGGGTCCGGCCGGGCGAGCAGGGCGGCGGCCTGGGCAAGGCCCTGACCACGATCGGCCTGCGCCACCTGGCCGCGCAGGGCCTGCCGACGGCGATGCTCTATGTGGACGCCGACAACAAATCGGCGGTCTCGGTGTACGAGCGGCTGGGGTTCACCACGTACGAGACCGACCTGATGTACCGCACCGAGACGTGACGCAGGCCCAGGTCAGGGGGTGGCCGTAGCCCGGACGGGGGGCACGGTCGTAGCCCGGCCGAGGGATGGTCGTAGCCTGGACGGGGGAACGGTCGTAGTCCCGGCGGGCAGCGGTCGTGGCCCGGACGGGTGATGGCTGCCCCGAAGGCCGTCCCCGGCCCGTGCCGCACCACGGCGGGTGAGCGGCCCGCCACGCGATGACCAGGGCCGTTGCCCCGCTCCGCACCGGGCGGCCCGGGAGCGCGGCGGCCGGTCACTTTCACGACGGATACGCCGTCGAGCCGCCCTGCGATATCCCGCACGTCATGTCGCCGTAACCATTGATTCAGCCAGGCTTGCGACGCTCGGCCAATGAAGCCCGCCGTGCCAGAGCCTTCGCCGCCCCCCGAGGGGCCCGGGAGGAACGGGGTCGTGACGCTCCCACCCGCACGTTCCGACGCGCCCGTATCGCCCCTGGCGCGGAAGAATGGGGTCATGAGTCAGCAAGACACCCAGGCAGAGGCCCAGCACCCCCAGCCCTCCGTGGGCTCCATAGCCGCGCACCGGCCACTCACCGTGGCAGCGAACGTCTCCGACCTGGAACCCGACATCGATGCCGACCTCGACGCGTACGAGGAGGCACCGAACGAGGGTGCTCCCCTGCCGCTCGGCCGTTTCCTCGACCGGGAGCGCAGCTGGCTCGCGTTCAACGAGCGCGTCCTGGAGCTGGCCGAGGACCCGAACACGCCGCTGCTGGAGCGCGCGAACTTCCTGGCGATCTTCGCCAGCAACCTGGACGAGTTCTTCATGGTCCGGGTGGCCGGTCTGAAGCGCCGTATCGCGACCGGCGTCGCCACCCGTTCGGCCTCCGGCCTCCAGCCCCGCGAGGTGCTGGAGATGATCTGGGCCCGCTCGCGCGAGCTCATGGCCCGGCACGCCGCCTGCTACCACGAGGACATCGCCCCCGCCCTCGCGGAGGAGGGCATCCACCTGGTCCGCTGGAGCGAGCTGACCGACAAGGAGCAGGCACGTCTCTTCACGCTGTTCCGGCACCAGATCTTCCCGGTCCTCACACCGCTGGCCGTGGACCCCGCGCACCCCTTCCCGTACATCTCCGGCCTGTCCCTGAACCTGGCCGTCGTCGTACGCAACCCGGTCAGCGGCCACAAGCACTTCGCGCGCGTGAAGGTGCCGCCGCTGCTGAACCGCTTCCTGGAGGCAGCGCCCGGCCGGTACGTCCCCATCGAGGACGTCATCGCCGCGCACCTGGAGGAGCTGTTCCCGGGCATGGAGGTGGTGGAGCACCACGCCTTCCGCCTGACCAGGAACGAGGACCTGGAGGTCGAGGAGGACGACGCCGAGAACCTCCTCCAGGCCCTGGAGAAGGAACTCATGCGGCGCCGCTTCGGCCCGCCGGTGCGCCTGGAGGTCGAGGAGTCCATCGACCGCGAGGTGCTCGACCTGCTGGTGCGCGAGCTGAAGATCTCCGAGGCCGAGGTGTACCCGCTGCCGGGTCCGCTCGACCTCACCGGCCTGTTCCGCATCCACGGCCTGGACCGCCCGGAGCTGAAGTACCCGAAGTTCATCGCGGGCACCCACCGTGACCTGGCCGAGGTCGAGTCGGCGTCGGCACCCGACATCTTCGCGGCCCTGCGCAGCCGGGACGTCCTGCTGCACCACCCGTACGACTCCTTCTCGACGTCCGTGCAGGCCTTCGTGGAGCAGGCGGCCGAGGACCCGGACGTCCTCGCGATCAAGCAGACCCTCTACCGGACCTCCGGCGACTCCCCGATAGTCAACGCGCTCATCGACGCCGCCGAGGCCGGCAAGCAGGTCCTCGTCCTGGTCGAGATCAAGGCCCGCTTCGACGAGCACGCCAACATCAAGTGGGCGAAGAGGCTGGAGGAGGCCGGCTGCCACGTCGTCTACGGCCTGGTCGGACTCAAGACCCACTGCAAGCTGTCCCTGGTCGTCCGCCAGGAGGGCGACACGCTGCGCCGCTACAGCCACGTCGGCACGGGCAACTACCACCCGAAGACGGCGCGCCTGTACGAGGACCTCGGCCTGCTGACGGCCGACCCGCAGGTCGGCGCGGACCTCTCGGACCTCTTCAACCGCCTGTCCGGCTACTCGCGGCGCGAGACCTACCGCCGGCTGCTGGTCGCCCCCAAGTCCCTGCGCGACGGCCTGATCTCGCGGATCGACAAGGAGGTCCAGCACCACCGTGCGGGCCGTCCGGCCTTCATCCGCATCAAGGTCAACTCGATCGTCGACGAGGCGATCATCGACGCCTGCTACCGGGCGTCCCAGGCCGGCGTGCCGGTCGACATCTGGGTGCGGGGCATCTGCGCGATCCGCCCGGGTGTCCCGGGCCTGTCGGAGAACGTCCGGGTCCGCTCCATCCTCGGCCGCTTCCTCGAACACTCCCGGGTGTTCGCCTTCGGCAACGGCGGCGAGCCCGAGGTGTGGATCGGCAGCGCCGACATGATGCACCGCAACCTCGACCGCCGGATAGAGGCCCTGGTCCGGGTCACCGACCCCGGCCACCGGGCGGCCCTGAACCGGCTGCTCGACACCGGCATGTCCGACGGCACCGCCTCCTGGCACCTCGGCCCCGACGGCGAGTGGACCCGGCATGCGACCGACGCGGACGGACAGCCCCTGCGCAACGTTCAGGAGATGCTCATAGACGCCCGGAGGCGCCGGCGTGGCACAGCAACACCTTGACCCGACGGACCCGATGGCCAAGGCGGTGACGGGGGAGGCTCTCGCGGGCTACCTGCGCGCCCAGGCCACGGAGTTCCTCCGCGCTCTGCGCCTGCACCGGGAGACCGGCTCCGCCCCGGCGAACGGCGCGGAGGAGTCCGTCGACGCCGCGCGCGCCCTGCGCCACTCGGCCCGCCGCATCAGCGGCAGCCTGCACACGTTCCGTCCGCTCCTGGACGCGACCTGGTCGGAGGAGATGCGCCCCGAACTGGCATGGCTCTCCGGCACGTTGGGCCTTGAGCACGCCTGCGAGTCCCGCCTGGAACGCCTGTTGCTGGCGCTGCACCGTCTGTCGGGTTCCACGGCCGTCCCCGCGCAGTCCGTGCCGGCGGCGCTCGTCGTCGACCCGGCCGCGGGCAGTCGTGCCGCCGGGGCGGCACGGGTGGGTGCAGCACTGGAGAACTCCGGTGGCCCGGCCCGCCGGACGGTTGCCCCCGAACGCGGCAACCTCACGGTCGGCGCGGCCAAAGCAGGCGCCCTGCTGGAGCGACAGCTGACGCTGGCCCGGACCCGGGCCCACTCCACGGCTCTCCAGGCCCTCGGCTCCTCCCGCTTCCACGCGGTCGCCGACAAGGTCGCCGTACTCGCCAGCGAGGTCCCCCTGACCCCGGCCGCCCCCACGACCGGTCTGCGCCCCCTGGCCGCCGCCGCCGAGGAGCGCCTCACGGACGCCGTCGCCGTCCTGCCCCTGATCACCGCGGGCCACCCCTACAACGCTCAGGCCCTGGTCCACGGCCTGTCCCCGGACCCGTCCCCGCACCCCCAGGACGGCCCCTGGCACCAGGTCCGCCTGCTGCTGCGCCTGCACCGGTACGCCCGTGAGGTGCTGTGCGAGGGCGACGCGCCGGTGGACGTACGACTGCTGGCGGCGGGCCAGGCACTGAACCGGCACCGGGACGCGTCCGAGGCGGCGGCAGCGGCAGCGCAGGCGGCCCGCACCCCCCGTATCGCCCCGGCGACGGCGTACGCCCTCGGCGTGCTCCACGCCGACCAGCGGCACGAGGTGGAGGCGGCCAGGTTCGCCTTCCAGCAGGCGTGGCAGAAGCAGACGGTCAGCGCACCCTGAACCCTCCCGAGGAGGCGGTGTGAACGACACCACGGTCCAGGCGGCGGGCTGCGTGCTGTGGCGCCGCTCGCCGGTGCACGGCGGGCTGGAGATCTGCCTGGTCCACCGGCCGAAGTACGACGACTGGTCGCATCCCAAGGGCAAGCTCAAGCGGGGTGAGGCCGCGCTCGCCGGCGCCCTGCGCGAGGTCGCGGAGGAGACGGGGTACGCGGCCGACCCCGGCCCCGAGCTGCCGACCATGCACTATCTGGCCAACGGCCGCCCGAAGCAGGTGCGCTACTGGGCGGCCGAGGCGACGACGGGGCACTTCACCCCGACCGCCGAGGTGGACCGCATCCTGTGGCTCTCCCCCGGCTCGGCCCGCGGCCGGCTGACCCAGCCCCGCGACCGCGAACTCGTGGACGCCCTCGGCCACCCCATCGAACAGACCTGAGCCCAGGGGCGGGCGGATCCCCCGCCCGAGGCGCCCCTCACCGCCCACCAGGCGCCCTCACGCGCCCACCAGATGCCCTCAGCCTGCCCGCCAGGCGCTCTCACCCGCCCGCCAGGTGCCCCTCCGCGTCCGTACGGGCCTGGCTGCGGGCCCGGCGGGCGGGGCCGCGCCAGCCGCACGTGCACCGGGCCAGGCAGAAGCGGCCCTGCTCGGTCGTCGTCGTGAGGTGTTCCTGCCCCTGCCGGATTCCCTCCGGCCCCTCCTGCTGCACCACGGTGACAACGTTACCGACCCGCTCGGTTAAAGAGGTTGTATGGCCATTTTCCGCCCTCGGTACGGCCCGGGCGGCGCGTGACGGCACCCCCTACTCGTCGTTAACCGAAACGACAGGGGGCCCGTGACGGACGTACCGGCTGGGGGTAGGCAGGCGATGGATCGGCGGGAGCAGCACAGGCGCGCAGGCAGGACGGCCGTCGCGGTGGGGATCATGGTCGGGCTCGGGGCGGGTGCCACGGGGTGCTCCGGCAGCGGGGCCGCCGCGGAGGGCGTGAGCGGCTCGCTCGGCGACCCGGTGGCCGCCCTGCACCGCGCCGCCGACACCCTGCGCGGGGCGGGCACCTCCAAGGCCACCACGTCCATGGAGATGGCGACCGGCGGCACCCGGGTCACCATCCGCGGCAGGGGGGTCTACGACTACCGGCACCGCATCGGCCGGCTGACCGTCGTGCTGCCGGAGGACCCGGCGGGCACCTCCGAGCACCGGCCCATCACCGAACTCCTCGCCCCGGGCGCCCTGTTCATGAAGAACCGCGGCGCGGGGGTGCCCCCCGACAAGTGGGTGCGGGTGGAGACCGCGAGCCTGTCCGACGGCAACCTGGTCACCGGCGGCGTGACCGACCCGTACACGGCCGCCGAGGTGCTGCGCGGGACCCGCAGGGCGACCTACGTGGGGCAGACCGAGGTCGCCGGGACGCCGGTGCGGCACTACCGGGGCACCGCGGACCTGACCACCGCGGCGGCCTCCGCCTCGGCCGACGACAGGGCGCCGCTGCGGGCGGCGGCGAGAGGGTTCGCCTCGTCCGAGGTTCCGTTCGACGCCTACCTGGACGACGAGGGCCGCATCCGCAAGCTGCGCCAGCGCTTCAGCTTCGTCAACGGCCGGGAGAAGGCCAGCGTGGCGGTCGCCTCGACCACGCTGCTGTACAGCTTCGGCACCCCTGTCGACGTGCGCCTGCCGCGTCCGCAGGACATCTACGCGGGCCGGATCGCCGAGAACGAGAGCGGCGGCGGTGGCGAGAACCAGCCTGCGCACTAGTCCGGAACCCCACTCTTGAACTAGCCCGTCCGTGCCATGCGCGGTGTGTAGACCACTGCCTACTCTAGGAAGTGGTGACGGCAGAGATGAGGTGATGCACGTGGCTCCGGTCCGCGGTACGGCAGTTCAGGACCACGTGGCCCTCGCCGAGATCGACCTGTGCGGAGAGCTGATCATCGCCGCCTCGGCCGCCGAGGACCGGCTCAGCATGGAGAGCATCGACGAGGTGCTGCGGGTGGCCGAGGAGCGGGAGACGGCGGGCGCCTGAGGTCCCGGCGGTGCCGGCGGCCAGGGCGGGAGCCCCCGGCTCAGGTGCGCAGCAGCCGGCCGATCGCCTTGGTGGCTTCCTCCACCTTCGCGTCGATCTCCTCGCCGCCCTTGAGGGCCGCGTCGGCGACGCAGTGCCGCAGGTGCTCCTCCAGCAGCTGCAGGGCGAAGGACTGCAGGGCCTTGGTGGACGCGGAGACCTGGGTGAGTATGTCGATGCAGTAGGTGTCCTCGTCGACCATGCGCTGCAGGCCGCGGATCTGGCCCTCGATCCGGCGCAGTCGCTTGAGGTGCTCGTCCTTCTGCTTGTGGTAACCGTGCGTGGCGCCGGCCTCGGTCGTCGTCATCGCGGGCCTCCATCTCGGGACGAACTGCGGATACATACCCCTGGTGGGTATATGGTAACGAATTTTGCTGGGTAAAGGGCCCTTGGTACGCCCCTGTGCTGATCACCATGCCCCATGGGCGACACTGGGGGACGGCCCGATAGCCGTGGCCGGATGTTGCGCCTAGCATCAGCCTGACCGAAACCGAAGCACCCCGAGGACCCCACGTGCGCTTTCGTCTGACCCCCAGGGAGACGAGCTTCTACGACATGTTTGCCGCATCCGCGGACAACATCGTCACGGGCTCGAAACTCCTGATGGAACTGCTCGGGGCGGACGCGTCTGCCCGGGCCGAGATCGCAGAGCGTATGCGGGCCGCGGAACACGCAGGTGACGACGCCACGCACGCGATCTTCCACCAGCTGAACTCCTCGTTCATCACGCCCTTCGACCGCGAGGACATCTACTCCCTCGCCGGTTCCCTCGACGACATCATGGACTTCATGGAGGAGGCCGTCGACCTGGTCGTCCTCTATAACGTCGAGGAGCTGCCGAAGGGCGTCGAGCAGCAGATCGAGGTGCTGGCCCGGGCCGCCGAGCTGACGGCGGAGGCGATGCCGAACCTGCGCACGCTGGACAACCTCACCGAGTACTGGATCGAGGTCAACCGGCTGGAGAACCAGGCGGACCAGATCCACCGCAAGCTGCTGGCCCACCTGTTCAACGGCAAGTACGACGCGATCGAGGTGCTCAAGCTCAAGCAGATCGTCGACGTCCTGGAAGAGGCGGCGGACGCGTTCGAGCACGTGGCGAACACGGTGGAGACCATCGCCGTCAAGGAGTCCTGAGGCGTCGATGGACACCTTCGCTCTCATCGTGACCATCGCGGTCGCGCTCTTCTTCACGTACACGAACGGTTTCCACGACTCGGCGAACGCGATCGCGACGTCGGTGTCGACGCGTGCGCTGACCCCGCGCGCGGCGCTCGCCATGGCCGCGGCGATGAACCTCCTGGGTGCCTTCCTGGGCTCCGGGGTCGCCAAGACCGTCAGCGAGGGCCTGATCGAGACGCCCAAGGGCTCCCAGGGGATGGGCATCCTCTTCGCGGCCCTCCTCGGCGCGATCATCTGGAACCTGGTCACCTGGTACTACGGCCTGCCCTCCTCGTCCTCCCACGCCCTGTTCGGCGGCCTGGTGGGCGCGGCCCTGGCGGGCGGCACGACCGTGCTCTGGAACGGCGTCCTGGACAAGGTCGTCATCCCGATGTTCCTGTCGCCGGTCGTCGGCCTGATCGTCGGCTACCTGGTGATGACGGCCATCCTGTGGCTGTTCCGCCGCTCCAACCCGCACAAGGCCAAGCGGGGCTTCCGCATCGCCCAGACCGTCTCGGCGGCCGGCATGGCCCTCGGTCACGGTCTCCAGGACGCCCAGAAGACGATGGGTGTCGTGGTGATGGCACTGGTGATTTCCGGCCATGAGACCTACGGCGATCCGATCCCGGTCTGGGTGAAGGTCGTCTGCGCGCTGATGCTGTCGCTGGGCACCTACGCGGGCGGCTGGCGCATCATGCGCACGCTGGGCCGCAAGATCATCGAACTCGACCCTCCGCAGGGCTTCGCCGCCGAGACCACCGGCGCGTCGATCATGTTCACCACGGCCTACCTCTTCAAGGCCCCGATCTCCACGACCCATGTGATCACCTCGGCGATCATGGGCGTGGGCGCGACCAAGCGTGTCAACGCGGTGCGCTGGGGCGTCGCCAAGAACATCGTCATGGGCTGGTTCATCACCATGCCGGCCGCCGCCCTGGTCGCGGCCCTCGCCTTCGGAATCGTGAAGCTGACGGTGCTGTAGCACCCCGGACGGTCCCGAGATGCGGTAGTCGCCCCAGTGGCAAGACTGGACATATGACTACCAAGGCACTCCTCGAAGGCGGGCCGGACGATCTGGCGGGCACCACCGTGCCGATCGTTCCCCCCGGCCAAGAGCTGAAGATCCCGCACACCGGCGGATACGAGCACTACAAGGTCACCACACGGCACGAGGACACCTCGGACGGACGGGTCACCGTCTACCGCTGGTGGGAACGGACCGAAGTGGCCGAGTGACATGCTGCGGGCCCGCCCCCGGGAACCAGGGGCGGGCCCTTTTGCATCCTCGCGGTGGCACCGCCATGCAGCACCGCGAGGGGTTCTAGCGGAGGAACCGCACCGGCTCAGCCGAAGCGGCCGGAGATGTAGTCCTCCGTGGCCTGGACCGAGGGGTTGGAGAAGATCCGCTCGGTGTCGTCGATCTCGATCAGCCGGCCCGGCTGTCCGACGGCGGAGAGGTTGAAGAAGGCCGTGCGGTCCGAGACACGGGCCGCCTGCTGCATGTTGTGCGTCACGATGACGATCGTGAAGCGCTCCTTCAGCTCACCGATCAGGTCCTCGATCGCGAGCGTCGAGATCGGGTCCAGGGCCGAGCAGGGCTCGTCCATGAGCAGCACCTTCGGCTCGACGGCGATCGCACGCGCGATGCACAGCCGCTGCTGCTGACCGCCCGAGAGACCCGAGCCGGGCTTGTTCAGCCGGTCCTTGACCTCGTTCCAGAGGTTGGCGCCCTTGAGGGACTTCTCGACGATGTCGGCGAGCTCGGATTTCTTGTAGCTGCCGTTCAGGCGCAGGCCCGCGGCCACGTTGTCGAAGATCGACATCGTGGGGAACGGGTTCGGGCGCTGGAAGACCATGCCCACCTCGCGCCGCACCGACACCGGGTCGACGCCGGGGCCGTAGAGGTCCTCGTCGTCCAGGAGGACCTTGCCCTCGACGCGGCCACCGGGGGTGACCTCGTGCATACGGTTCAGGGTGCGCAGGAACGTCGACTTGCCGCAGCCGGAGGGGCCGATGAACGCCGTCACCGAGCGCGGCTCGACGGTCATCGAAATGTCCTCGATCGCCTTGTGGGAGCCGTAGTAGGCGGTGAGTCCGCTTACATCGATTCGCTTGGCCATTAGTACTTCACTTCCAGTCAGTCGCTGAGGGGGCCGCGGTCAGCGACCGGTCTTCGGGGCCTTCCAGCGGGCAATGCCGCGGGCCACCAGGTTGAGGATCATCACGAAGGCGATCAGCGTGAGGGACGCCGCCCAGGCGCGGTCGTAGGCCGCGTTGGCGCCCGCGCTCTGCGAATACTGCTGGTAGATGTACAGCGGCAGCGACGCCTGCGCACCCTCGAAGGGGTTGTTGTTGATGAACGGGTTGCCGAACACCAGCAGCAGCACCGGAGCGGTCTCGCCCGCGATACGGGCGATCGCCAGCATAACGCCCGTGGTGATACCGCCGATGGACGTCGGCAGGACCACCTTCAGGATGGTCCGCCACTTCGGCACACCGAGGGCGAGCGAGGCCTCACGCAGCTCGTTGGGGACGAGCTTGAGCATCTCCTCCGTGGAGCGGACGACGACCGGCATCATCAGGATGGCCAGGGCCAGCGAACCGGCGAAGCCGAACGGCTGCATCTTGAAGATGAGCATCAGGCTGAGGATGAACAGACCCGCGACGATCGACGGGATACCCGTCATGACGTCGACGAAGAAGGTGATCGCCGACGCGAGGCGGCCGCGCCCGTACTCGACGAGGTAGATCGCGGTCATCACACCGATCGGGGCGCCGATCAGCGTGGCCAGACCGACCTGCTCCAGGCTGCCGATGATGGCGTGGTAGATACCACCGCCCGGCTCGGAGTCGGCGACGACGCCCATGGAGTGGGTCAGGAAGTAGACGTTCAGGACCTTCACGCCGCGCGAGATGGTCACCCACATCAGGGAGACCAGCGGGACGACGGCGACCATGAAGGCGACCCACACGAGCGAGGTGACGACCCGGTCCTTGGCCTGGCGGCGGCCCTCCACCTTGGCGGCGATGCCGTAGGTGCCGAGGACGAACAGGATCGCGGCGATCAGACCCCACTGGATCTTGCTCTGCAGGCCGGCGGCGGCGCTGATGCCGATCCCGAGCGCGAGGGAGCCGGCCGCGATGGCGTACGGCGTCCATTTCGGGAGGCTGGCGGCCCGCAGGGTGCTGGCGCGCTTGTGGCGGACGGCTGCGGTGCTCATGCGTTGGCCCCCGAGTACTCCTTGCGGCGGGCGATGATCGCACGGGCCGCGCCGTTGACCAGCAGGGTGATGACGAAGAGCACCAGGCCGGAGGCGATCAGCGCGTCGCGGCCCTGCTCGGTGGCCTCACCGAACTTGCTGGCGATGTTCTGGGCGAAGGTGCCGCCGCCCGGGTCGAGCAGGCTGGTCTGGATGTCGTAGCTCGGGGAGAGCACGGTGGCCACGGCCATGGTCTCGCCCAGGGCACGGCCGAGGCCGAGCATCGAGGCGGAGATGACGCCGGAGCGGCCGAAGGGCAGCACCGACATGCGGACGACCTCCCAGCGGGTGGCGCCGAGGGCCAGGGCGGCCTCCTCGTGCATCCGCGGGACCTGGCGGAACACCTCGCGGCTCACGTTGGTGATGATCGGCAGGATCATGATCGCCAGCAGGATGCCGACGGTGAGCATGGCGCGGGGAGCGCCGCCGTCCCAGGAGAAGATGCCGGTCCAGCCGAGGTAGTCGTTCAGCCAGCCGTACAGCCCCTGCATGTGCGGGACGAGGATCAGGGCGCCCCACAGGCCGTAGACGATGGACGGCACCGCGGCGAGCAGGTCGATCACGTAGGCGATCGGACCGCTCAGCCTGCGCGGGGCGTAGTGGGTGAGGAACAGCGCGATCGCCACGGCGACCGGGACCGCGAGGGCCATGGCGATGATCGAGGAGACGATCGTGCCGAAGGCCAGCACCGCGATGCCGAAGCTCGGCGGCGTGAGGTTGGTGTTCCACTCGAAGGTGGTCAGGAAGTTGCCGTGGTCCTTGCTGATCGCGAGGGAGGCACGGTAGGTGAGGAAGACCGCGATCGCGGCCATGATCACCAGCAACAGGATGCCGGAGCCACGGGAAAGGCCGAGGAAGATGCGGTCGCCGGGGCGGGTCGCGCCACGGGCGTTGCGCTTCAGCCTGGCCACGTCCGGCTCGGGCGTGGGCGGGGGTGCGTCAGTGGTCTTTGTTGATATGTCCATCGAGGTTCTCCGGTCTGCGGAGCCACTGGGTGGGCGGCTCCATGGAGGCGATCCCCTTTCGGGGACCGGCTCCGGGCGGCGGTGCACCGGACGGTGCGGCCCGGGTCGCAGGAGAACCGGGCCGCACTCTGGGATCAGGTCAGCTCAGGCCGGCAATGGTGGTGCGGACCTTGGCGATGATCTCGTCGGGGATCGGCGCGTAGCTGTTGTCCGACAGCAGCTTCTGGCCGTCCTCGGAGGCGATGTAGTTGAGGAACGCCTTGGTGGCGGGCAGGGTGTCCGCCTTGTTGCCCTTGTCGCAGACGATCTCGTAGGTGACCAGGGTGATCGGGTAGGCACCCTCGGCCTTGGTCGCGTAGTCGAGCTTCAGCGACAGGTCCTTGCCGGTGCCGACGACCTTGGCGGCCGCGATGTCGGCGGTGGCGCTCTCCACGGAGGGCTTGACCGGGGCCTTGGCGCCGGTGGCGATGGAGACGGTGGTCATGTCCTTGGCGTAGGACAGCTCGAAGTAGCCGATCGCGCCGGAGTTCTGCTTGACGCCCTGGGCCACACCCGCGGAGCCGGAGGCCGCCTGGCCGCCCTGCGCCTGCCAGGCCTTGCCGCCGGAGTACTTCCAGTTGGCCGGGGTGGTGGCGATCAGGTACTTGGTGAAGTTGTCCGTGGTACCGGAGTCCTCGGAGCGGTGGAAGGCCTGGATCTTCAGGTGCGGGAGCTTGGCACCCTTGTTCAGGGACTTGATGGCCGCGTCGTCCCAGTACTTGATCTTGCTGTCGAAGATCTTGGCGGTCGTCGCAGCGTCCAGGACCAGGTTGTCGACACCCGGGACGTTGTAACCGAGGGCGATCGGGCCGCCGACCATCGGGAGGTCGATGCCCTCGCCGCCCTTGCAGACCTGCTTGGAGGCGGTGACCTCTTCCGGCTTCAGCGCGGAGTCGGAACCGGCGAAGGCGAGCTGGCCCTGGTTGAAGGAGGTGACACCGGCACCGGAGCCGCCACCCTTGTAGTTGATCTGCACGCCACAGGCCTGCGAGAACTGCTTCACCCAGGCGTCGATCGCGTTCTTCTGGGCGGAGGAGCCATCGGCCAGCAGCTGGCCCTTGGCGTTGTCACACTTGATGGAGCCCGCGCTGGCCGGCGCCGAGGACTTGCCGCCGGCGTTGTTGTTGCCGTTGTCGTCCGAGCCGCACGCCGTCAGGGCCAGGGCGCCGGAGACCGCGATGGCACCGAGAGACAGGGCGCGCAGCCGGTTCTTGCGCTGAAGCTTCACTTTCGGGAGTTCCTTCCAGGAGCCGCCGCTAGGGGCGGCGTGCGAGGCAAGTAAGAGAGCGCGAGCGCGTTCATGACCGCCCCCGCATCGGGTAGGGCCGAAATTAGGCAGATCAGGTGAAGCGGCCGATGGCCATAAGTGAACGGAGGGTGAACCCCTGCCATCGGCCTGGTTAGGTCACGGAATGCTTACGGGGAGGGCACATGGAGATTCCGACAGGGGGGTTGCACGAACACGTATTCGCCGCTCGTTCACCTGTCACGGGAACCTCTGTGCGCACACCGTCGTCTCGTCCCAGGAGAGCCGAGGAAGGGCGACGGACATGCAACGGCGAACGTTCATATCGGGCGGCGCGGCCGCACTCGCGGCGACCGCGCTGACGGGATGCAGTTCTGGCTCGGGCACGTCCGCCGGGTCCTCGACGCGCGCCTTCTCATCCTCCGGTACGGCCCTGAAGACCACCAGTCAGGTCGCCGCCGCGAACTGGGCAGCTCTCGCCCGCGACCTCGACGGCCCTCTGGTGCGCCCCGGCGACACCACCTGGAAGACGGCCCACCAGCTGTACAACACCCGTTTCGACGGCCTGAAGCCCGCCGCGGTCGCCTATGTCTCGCATGCCGACGACATCCGTACGACCCTGGCGTACGCCCACGCACATCAGATCAAGGTGTCCATACGCAATGGCGGACACTCCTATGCAGGCTACTCCTCCGGTGACAACCGGCTGATCCTCGATGTCTCCCGGCTGAACCGGATCCGGGTGAGCGGCGGGCAGGCGGTGGTCGGCGCCGGCTCCAAGCTGATCGACGTCTACCGGACGCTCGGCGCGAAGGGCGTGACCATACCCGCGGGCTCCTGCCCCACCGTCGGCGTCTCCGGCCTGGTCCTCGGCGGCGGCCACGGTGTCGCCTCCCGCGCCTACGGCCTGACCTGCGACAGCCTCACCCAGGCGACGCTCGTCACCGCCGACGGCACGCAGGTGACCGCCGACGCGAACAACCACTCCGACCTCTTCTGGGCGCTGCGCGGCGCGGGCAACGGCAACTTCGGCGTCGTCACCGAGCTGCACTTCAAGACGCATGCGGCACCGCAGGCGGTGACCGCGTACATGACCTGGTCGTGGTCCAAGGCCGCCACGGTGATCAAGGCCTGGCAGGAGTGGGGACCGTCCCAGCCCGACGAGATCTGGTCCTCGCTGCACCTGGCGAACACCCCGGGCGGCACCCCGACGATCTCGGTGGCCTGCTTCTCCCTCGGCACCTACGGCGAACTCCAGAACGCGGTGGACCAGCTCGCGCACAAGGCCGGCGCCGACGCCCGTTCCGTGACCCTGCGCCGCCGGGGCTACGAGGAGGCGATGGAGATCTACGCCGGCTGCTCCTCCTTCTCCACGGACGCCCAGTGCCACCTGCCGGGCTCCACCCCCGGCCGTTCCCCCCAGGGCCGCCTGGGCCGGGAGACCTACGCGGCCCGCTCCGACTTCTTCGACCGCTCCCTGTCCTCGGCGGGCATCCAGACCCTGCTGCGGCAGATCGGCTCGGTCCGGGGCGGCGGGGGCAGCATCGCGTTCACCGCGCTGGGCGGCGCGGTCAACCGTGTCAGCCCGACGGCGACCGCCTTCGTCCACCGCCGCTCGCGCATGCTGGCGCAGTACATAGCGTCCTGGGGCGCGGGGGGCACCGGCTCCTCGGCCCAGGCCTGGCTCACCTCCGCCCACACCGCGATGAAGCCGTACGCCTCCGGCGCGGCCTACCAGAACTACACGGACCCGACCCTGACGAACTGGCGCACGGCGTACTACGGGGACGCGGCCCCGCGCCTGGCCAAGGTGAAGAAGCAGTACGACCCGGCGAGGTTCTTCGCCTACGCACAGGGGCTGTAGCTCCGGAGCACGGCTCCGGGGCTGTAGCTCTGGAGCACGGCTCCGGCACAGCTGGCGACGACCGCGTTTTCGTTCACGGTGTACCGGGCGAGAAGGTCGAGACGAAGAACTGCACCCGACGGTTCTCGGCTCGCTCGGCCGGACTCGCGGGAGTGACGTGGATCAGGTCGGCGGAGCCACATGCCGCGATCGGCAAAGCGACGTTCTGCAGGGAGGCGATGTCGGCCGGGACGATGCCTCCTGCCGCCAGCACGAGCTCGGCGATCTGGTCGAACAGCCAGTCTCTGGCACTCTCGGCACGGCTCGTGCTGGCAGCCAGCTCGTCGGCGCGACGCTGCTCAGGAGTGAGGCCGGGGGTGTCCACACGGTCCGAGTGGCCGAGGATCATGACGGCGCAGAACTGGCCCGCCGACCCGGACTCCGCCGAAGCCGCCGGAGTCACGGCTTCATCGAAGATCAAGTTCTGCAGCGCAGACCCCAGAGTGTCGAACAGCGTCTTGAATTCGGTCTCGTGGTCACCGTAGCCACCAGCAGAGAACTCTGTGGTCTGCTTCGTCACAGCTATCCCTTCCCGGGCAGGATCCTTCTGCGCTTCAAGCCTGCAGGAGCCCGCCATGACATGCCCAGCTGAACGGAGCCAAAGGGAGGAATGCGGATCCATTCGGCATCGGGATCTCGGGCATCTCGGGATCTCGGGATCAGGGGCGTCAGCGCAAGTGCCGGCCCGGTCCCAGCAGCCGTGGCCGGGCACCGCGGTGCGGAGCGCGCCCTGCCGAGCGCGCCCTGCCGGGGCACTTCACGCCAGGGGCTCCAGCTCGGCCTTCCGGCGGGTGACGGCGGAGCCGTGACGGGTCTGCGGTCGCCGTCGTGCGCGGGACTCACGCCGCCAGGTCGCGCTCCTCGGACTCCACCGGCTTGCGGGCGCCCGGGACCAGCGCGTCCCTCCGCTCGCCCGGCGCCCGGCGGCTCCGGACGATCCAGCCCGCCCGCGGCGACCGCTCCACCGCCTTCATCACCGGGGTGAGCAGGGCCATCGCCGGCGGGGACAGGAGCAGCGCGACCGCCGTGCCGAGCGCGAAGCCGCCGATGACGTCCGTCGGGTAGTGCACGCCCATGTACACCCGGCAGAAGCCCTCCAGCAGCGCCAGCGCGATGCCCGCGATGCCGAAGCGGCGGTTGGCGACGAACATCCCGACACCGAGCGCCATCGTGATCGTCGCGTGGTCGCTGACGAAGGAGAAGTCGGTCTTGCCGGAGACGAGGACGTCCAGTCCCTGATGGTCGTTGAACGGCCGGGGGCGGGCGACGAATCCTCTGATCGGTACGTTGACCAGCACCGCGAGGCCGGCCGCGAGCGGCGCCCACACCAGCGCGGCGACCGAGGACGCGGCGTCCTCGTCGGCCCGGCGGCGCACCGACCACCAGCACCACAGCACCATCAGCACCATCGCGAGCAGCAGCCCGTACTCACCTACGAACTCCATGACCCGGTCGAACCCGTGCGGCGCGTCCTTGGCCAGGCCGTTGATGTCGTAGAGCAGTTCGACGTCGGGGTTCGATCCGGATTCGGCGAGTACAGCCATGGTGCTGCGGCCCCTTCGTCGTCTTCCCGGACGCACCTCGTGTGCGTCGCTCCTGCCCCCCGTGGTTCGTAGATCCGCTTCCGCTGCACTGCCGCACTGACGTCCGCTCGGCTACGTCAACAGGAACGCACGGCCCCCGTTAATACGTTCCACTCTCCACTGAATGATCACGCAGACGTTATCGAAGAGAGACTCGTTATTGCAGCTCAGGGGGCAGGTTCACGGACCGTTCACACCTTGGTGGGGAGTGCTTTTGCGCCATCCTCGGTGACCCGGGTGGCACCGAAATAGTCGGGTGTGTCGATCGGGTCGAACCGGATCACGGCCCCCGACCGCGGCGCGTCGATCATGTATCCACCGCCCACGTAGATCCCCACGTGCCGGATGGCCCGCGAATCGGTGAGGTTGTCGGAGAAGAAGACGAGGTCCCCGGGGAGCAGTTGCCCCCGCGAGGGGTGCGCGCCCGCGTTGTACTGGTCGTTGGCCACCCGGGGAAGCGTGATCCCGACCGCCTCGTAGGCGGCCTTGGTCAGGCCCGAGCAGTCGAAGCGGCCGCCCTGGTCGGCGGTGCCGTTGCCGCCCCACAGATACGGGGTGCCGAGCTTGCTCTGCGCGAACCCGATGGCACCGGCGGCCTGCCGGGTGGGATCGAGCCGCTGGACCGGCGCGGCGAAGCTCTTCTCCAGGCTGCGGATGCGCTGGACGTAGTTCTGCGTCTCGCTGATGCCCGGGACGCCGCCCGCCTTTATGACTCGGTCGGCGCCCGCGTTGTAGGCGGCGAGCATGTTGTCGGTGGTGTTTCCCGGGACGGTCTTCACATACCTCGCCAGTTCGCAGTCGTACGAAGCGGCCGACGGAATCGCGTCGTTCGGGTCCCAGATGTCGCGCTTGCCGTCGCCGTTGCCGTCGATGCCGTGGGTCGCCCAGGTGCCCGGGATGAACTGGGCGATGCCGCGCGCGTCGGCCGGGCTGACCACCGTCGGGTTCCACCCGCTCTCCTGGTACAGCTGGGCGGCGAGCAGAGCCGGGCTGAGCGCGGGACACAGATTGCCCCACTGCTGCACCAGCTGCTTGTAGGCGGACGGCACGGCTCCCTTGGCAAGCCCGCGGCCGCTCGTCGTCGCGCTGTTGACGAGGTTTCCGGCGACGACGTACACCCCGATGACGAGCAGCATGACGAAGCCCATGCCGAGCCCGACGGCCGCTCCACCGATCACCCATACCTTCCGCACGGTTCAACTTTCCCCCATGCGGAGGCCGTTCAAGGCCATTTGGGCGCGAAGTGGCGCCATTTCACAGGTAGGCGTCCCGGGGGAGGTGCTCTCAGCGGGCGCCGATCGCGTCCCTGTACAGCTCGGCCGCTTCCCTGCGCAGCACCACGCTGTACGAGGTGTCCGCCGTCGTGCCGCCCTTGTCGTGTCCGCCGAGCACTCCGACGATCTGGCGGTCGCCGTTGATCCAGGGGCTGCCGCTGGTGCCGCCGGTGAACTCGGGGCAGTCGATGCGCTGTTGTGTGCGGCCCTGCGGGGCGGGCCTGTTGGTGCAGGTGATGGGCGCCTCGCGGGAGTCCGGATAGCCGGTGACGGTCACGGCGGTGGCACCGGTGGCCACCCCGGGCGCGAACCGGTTGCCGCCCACGACGTCCTCGATCCGCTTCCCGCCGACCTCTTCCAGGTGGACGAAGGCGATGTCGCTGTCCTCGCTCTGCTTCTTGGCCCACCCGTCGGGCAGGAACCGCTTGCCCACCTTCCACACCCCGTAGGGCGCCTTGCCGTCCCGGTACCCCGGCACGAAGACAAGATCGCCGTTGTCCTCGTCCACACAGTGCGCGGCGGTGACGATCAGCGTGCGCTGCGGGCTGTGGACCACCGAGGCGCTGCAGAAGTGCCCGCCGGCCAGCTTGCCGACCCGGTCCGCGTCGAACAGCGCACCGATCCGCTTGTTCGGTGAGGTCACGTCGGCGACGGCCGTGACCCCGAAGGGGCCCGGCCCGTCCGAGGCGGCGGCCACGGATGCCGACGTCAGGGCGAGCGTCACCACAGCACACAGCAAGGCGGGACGCGAGGTGAGCCAGATGCGTGAGATGCGCTTCATCAGGCCTCACTCTCTCCCATGAAGGTGAGAATCCCGCCCTGACTTCACTGAGATTTTCCTGTGAAACCTACCTATGGCCGCTGTGCTTCTCCGGAGAGGCGTAAGGCGTGCACCCCACGGTACTGTGCGCCCCCCTCTCGCGCCCCCCGCGCGTCACGCCGGATCGCCCCCACCACGGCACTCCGCCCACAGCAGCTTCCCGCCCTTCGACGCCCCCAGCTCGCGCAGCACGGACGCTCCCCAGGAATCGGCACACGCCCGTACGAGGTGCAGCCCGCGCCCGGACTCGGCGTCGTCCGGCGCCACGGCGGCCCCCTCCGCGCAGAAGCCGGGCGGAACCCGCGGGTCGGTGTCCCAGACGGCCACGCAGAGTCGCCCCGGCTCCCTGCCGAGCAGACGCAGGGCGTAGGGCCCGGCGGTGTGCAGATGCGCGTTGGCGAGCAGCTCGGCGGCCAGGAGTTCGGCGGTGGGCGCGAGGGCGGAGAGATCGTGCGCGGCAAGAACGCTGCGCAGCGTCGCCCGCGCGATCCCCGGTGCGCGTGGATCATGCGGGAGTTGAAGGGTGTAGGTCCAGGGCGGGGCTACGGTGGGCATGGAAGTCTCCGGTCGGTGAAGGCGGTTGAGGCGTCGTGTCCGGGTGCCCAGTGGCCTGCCGGTCCGTCGATCCGGTGCGCTTCTGGGGTGGGGGCCCGGTTGTAAGGTAGCGGCGTCCGAGTAATGCATTACTCGATTTCGCTAAAACCCATTTCAGATGCACCCATGTGAGTGACAGTTGGGGCGGCGAGGAGGACAAGCCCGTGAGAGCCAATCCGACGGGGCGCCAACTCCGCTTGGGCACCGAGCTGCGCAAACTCCGGGAGCAGTCAGGCCTGACAGCCACCGAGGCCGGTCAACTGCTCGGATCCAAGCAGACCCTGATCAGCAACATCGAGGCAGGCCGGGCCGGGGTGAGCCACGAGCGCGTGCGTGCGCTGGCCTGCCACTACGACTGTTCGGACAACGCTCTCGTCGAGGCGATCGCCGGCCTGATCGGTGACCGGAAACGCGGCTGGTGGGAGGAGTACCGCGAGATCCTGCCCGGCTCACTGCTCGACCTGGCCGAGGTCGAGCACCACGCGACGCACCTGTGCACCGCGATCACCGTGCATATCCCTGGCCTGCTCCAGACCGTCGACCACGCCCGCGAGACGTTCCGCCAGGTCGTGCCCGATCTCGCTCCGCCCGACATCGAGCACCGGATCTCGTTCCGCATCAAACGCCAGGCCGTGCTCTACCGGGTCCCGCCTACGCCGTACCTCGTGCTCATCCACGAGGCCGCCCTGCGCATGCAGTTCGGTGGGCCGGCCGTTGCACGAGCCCAGTTGCGGCACCTGCTGGACGCGACCGAGCGGGATCACATCACCGTCAGGGTGCTGCCTTTCGCCGCCGGGGCTTTCCCGGGGTCAGGGCAGTCGATCTACTACTCGCGCGGCCCCGTCCCTCAGCTCGACACGGTTCACCTCGACCAGTCCCACGGCCCCGTCTTCCTCGACGCCGAGGCGCAGCTGAACAAGTACCGCGTCCTGTTGAAGCGGATGGAAGCCAAAGCACTCTCCCCCGAGAAGTCACGGGAAATGATCCACTCCATCGCCCAGGACCTTTGAAGGAACCCATGATGTCCGAGCTCACCTGGCAGAAGTCCTCGTACTGCGGCGAGGGCGACTCCTGCATACACATAGCCGCCACCACCCCCGGCACCGTCCACCTCACCGAATCCGCCGACCCCAGCAGAACGGTCCTCACCACCACCCCCGCCGCCTTCGGCGCCCTCCTCTCCGCGCTCAAGGAGGAACCCGCCCCCGGCCTCCACGACGACAGCGGCGACACTCCCCTCCACCTCCGCTCCGCCGACACGGTCGTCACCACCACCCGCGGCAAGTGGAACGCCTTCGTCCTCGGCGTCCAGGCGGGCGAGTTCGACCACTTCGCCGTGTGACGTCGCGGGCCGCTGAGCTGTCGTGGAGCCGGCGGACAGAAACGGCGCGCCGGTACTGCACCCGCACCGGCGCGCATCGCGTCGAATTCCTCGTGAACCGGCCGCATCTCCGCCCGCGTCGTGCACCTGTGCGGTGCAATCATCCGAACGCGGACCGGCAACGACCCGGATATCAGGTGCCGGTGTTGACGCAGATGGCGTAGACGGTGCCCGAGAACGTGTTGTTCCCGGTGTTGAATACGTTGACCACCCACCCGGTGCTGTCGTTGGTCGGGCCGTTGTCGTGCTCACCGATGTCCGTGCTGTGCCCGGTCCAGCGGATTCCCCCGCCCGTCACTTTCTTGCCGGCGGGGCAGTCCGCCTCGAAAGGGACACCGAGCGATTGGGGAAGGACGTCGAAGTTCTTCGGCACCACCTCGTAGCCCGTGAGGCCCTGCTGGCCGGGTGGAGTCGAGGTCTGTCCGGCGCTCTGGCTGCAATTGATGTTCTGTGTACCACTCACGCTGTTCCCCTGACCCGCTTGTCCCACCGGGATGCAGAGGAGCGTGATCGAGTTCCCGTTGAGCAGCGAGAGAAGACCGTTGTCCTGTGCCTGGGCGCTGCTCGTGCTGAGCAGAAATGGTGCAACGACGGAAACACCGATGGCCGCGATTCGCTGATAGAGCTTCATATCTCCCGCCTTCCGGGGCAGTTCCACTTTTCGCCCCCATAGGTTGTGCTCTAGTCAGCGCATGCCACATGAGGCACACCGAGCGAAACGCCCGGAGCGCCACAGGTTCCATCCATTGCACCCTTACACGTCGCTTCTTTTGGTTTTTGCGGTCGTTGAACGGCTCCTGCACTTGGCGGAAGCTCCCGCCGTACTGAGCCTTCTCAGTTCGAGGCGTTGAGGTGGAGGGTGAGGACTGCTTGGACGAGTCCCCTCTTCTCACACCCGGCCTCCCCGACACACGCCGGCCGGTGAACCTACGTATTCGATTCCGTAGTTCTACTGGCGTCTTTGGAAGCCAGCGTTGGGAGACTCGCCCCGTGAGCTTCCTGACGGAGCCGTGCTGTCACACCGGGGAGCTTGCTGCCTCCCTACTGGTCAACCACCGCCGGCGGTCCAACGGGGAGCGGACGCTGTCTGGTCAATAGAGCCCGTCTGAACATTGGAGAGTCCTCCCTTGGTTTCCAGGATTCGTGTCCTTCTGGGCATGCTCGTGCTCCTGGCGCTGGCCATCGGCGCCATCGCCCTGCTCGCGGCCGCGAAAGCCGATGCCGTCTGGTTCAAAATCGTTCCTCTCGGCATCCTCTTTACCGGCGCGTTCCTCATCCGGTCGCTCGGATGGTTCGGCAAAAAGGCCGGTGACTGACCTGGCGGCTTGCACGTCGGGGTGGACGGTCTCCGAGTGGATGACCACGCGGGTGAGGTCGGCGGCTCGCAGGGCACACGGTTCTCCCGCTCACTGTCCTACTCCTGCGCCCGCAGCCCTTCGGCGAACGTGCGTGCCGCCACCAGGTCGGCCGCGTCGGGGCGTCCCTTCCTGACACCGCCGACGGGCTTGAACGGGAGCCAGGTGTCCAGCGCGCGGCACGAGAAGGAGCCGACCACCTCGAAGCCCTTCTGTTCGAGAAGTCCCGTGAGGGGGCGGGTGTAGGGACGGAACGGCGGCTCGGGAAACCCACTGGTGGCGAAGACGAACGCCTTGCGTCGCTGCTCCCTCGGAAGGGCGCGGACGAACCGGCGCAGGCCCGGATGGAACGACATCGAGAAGATCCCCGACCCGAATCCGACGAGGTCGCAGGCGGACAGCTCGGCCGGGTCGACCTGCTCCGGGGTGACGACGGGGGCCTCCAGGACGTGACCCAGGACGTCGGCGACCTTCTGGGTGTTGCCGTGCGAAACGGAGACACACACGATCATGGCCTTCATGACGATGCTCCTCTCACTTCCGCGTCGATGCGGTGCTTGTAGAACCGCGCACGGTCCGTGAGTGTGACAGCGCTCGACGGTGGCCTGCGTCACCTGCTGTCCGGGGTCTCGTCGTACCGCGTGGCGATGCCGCGCCAGGACCTCGGCCGGCCGCTCAGGCGCTCGACGGTGTCAGCCGGAGAGTCGCGGGTGTCTGCGGCCGGTCCCGCGTGCCCTGGTTGTTGCGGGTCATGGCGTTGTCGACGGTGGGTCTGGGACGGTCGGCGGGGCGGGATCGGTTGTGGACGGTCCGGCGCGGACGACTGCTTGGTCTCCTCGTGGACCGAACAGGTGCAGGATCTCCACGGCGCTCGTGTCCGCGGGGCCGAACCAGTGGGGCTCGGTGGTGTCGAACTCGGCCACTTCGCCGGGCCGCAGCGTGAAGTCCTGCGCCCCGAGGATGAGGCGTAGCCGACCGGCGAGGACGTAGAGCCATTCGTAGCCCTCGTGGGTGACCAGTTCCGGCCGGCGGGGTGCCAGTACCTGCTTGAAGACCTGCACTCGGCCCGGGTACTGCGTCAGGGGCACGAGGACGCTCCCGCGCTCCTTGCGCAGGGGCCGGAGATGCACCCGAGGGTCGCCGCTGGCCGGCGCCGCCACCAGCTGGTCGAGTGCGACGTGGTGCGCCCGTGCCAGCGGGATGAGCAGGTCCAGAGTCGGGTTCCGCTTGCCCGATTCCACCCGGGACAGTGTGCTGACCGAGATCCCGGTCGTGGCCGCGAGTGCCTCGAGCGTCAGTCCCCGTTCCCGGCGCAGCCTGCGCAGCCGGGGCCCGATGCCGTCGAGGATCTGCTCCAGCTCCGCGTCCCTGGATCCTGTCTTCATGGACCCAGTTTTGCAGTGTTCGCAAAATTGATGGGCCTCGGCCGTCGCCCGGGCCGAGCCTTGCCGGGCATTGTTCCCGGACATCAGAGGTAGACCGTGACCGCGACGACACACCCTGTTCCCCCCATGCTGAGCGCGCGCAGACGCTGGACGGTACTGGCCGTCTGCTGCCTGAGCATGTTCCTGGTGGGCCTGGACACCACCATCGTCAATGTGGGTCTGCCCGCCATCGGGCGCGGCCTGGATGTCGGCACGCGCGGTCTCGAATGGACCGTGGACGCCTACACCCTCGTCCTGGCCAGTCTCCTGATCTCCTCCGGCGCACTGGCGGACCGCTTCGGACGCCGCCGGGTGTTCCGGTGGGGGCTGGTCGTGTTCGGCGCGGGCTCACTGGTCTGCGCGCTCGCCCCGTCGGCGGGCGTACTCATCGCGGCGCGCGCCCTGCAGGGCATCGGCGCCTCGATGCTCAGCCCCGTGGCGCTCGCGATCGTGGTGAACGCGATGCCGGACCCGAAGGAACGGGCGCAGGCCATCGGCATCTGGGCGTCGGTGTTCGGACTGAGCATGGCCGCCGGACCCGTCACGGGCGGCGCGCTGCTCGCAGGGCTCGGCTGGCGGGCGCTGTTCTGGATCAACGCACCCGTCATCGCGGCCGCTCTGCTGCTCAGTGCGGTGTTCGTGCCGGAGTCCCGGGCACAGCGGGCCCGGCGGCTCGACCTGCCCGGCCAGGTGCTGCTGACCATGGTCCTCGCAGCCGCGGTCGGCGTCCTGATCGAAGGGCCGCGCATCGGCTGGACGTCGCCCGCCGCACTGGCGGGATACGCATGGGCGGCCGTGGCGACAGCCGGATTCGTGTGGGTCGAGTCCCGCCGACGTGATCCGCTGATGGATCTGCGGCTCTTCGGGCGCCCGGTCTTCAGCGGTGCCGTCGTGGGCGCGGTGGCGGTCTTCGTCGCCCTGAACATGACCCTGCTGCTGAACACCCTCTACCTGCAGCGCACTCGGGAATGGACGCCGCTGGCCGCCGGCGTGGCGACCTTGCCCATGGCCGTCGGAGCGACCGTCTGCGCCCCCTGGTCCGGCCGCATGGTCGGTCGCGCGGGACCGCGGCTGCCGCTGCTCCTTGCCGGCGGCTTCATCACGGCCGGCGGGCTCTGCCTGGTCCGGCTCACCCCGCACACGAGCGTGCTCCTGCTGCTGACCGCATACGCGCTCATCGGCATCGGGTTCGGCTTCGCCAACGCCCCGATCACCAACACCGCGGTCAATGGACTGCCGCCCGCCCGTGCCGGCGTGGCCGGGGCGATCACCTCCACCGCACGGCAACTCGGCTCCGCCCTCGGCATCGCTCTCGCCGGCGGCCTGGTCACGGCCACCAGCCCGGCGGGGCTCCCCCAGGCGTCCCGCCCGGGCTGGATCCTGGTCGCCACCTGTGGCGCACTGCTCTTCCTCGTCGCCCACACATCACGGCCGAAAGAGGAGGCCACCACGGGCCTCGCCTCCCGACACCGGAGCCGGAGCCGGAGCCGGAGTCAGGACGTCCGGGCCGTCGTGGACCGCCACTGAACGCCCGTCAGTTCCTCCGAGAGCGTCCACAGCCGCCGGGCCGCCTCCGGATCGCTCGCCGCCGCGCTGCGACCGACCAGCGTCGGGGTGCCGCGCATCTCCCCGAGGCCGTCGGGACCGACGTACGACGCACCGGGCAGGTCCTGGGTGGCCGCGTAGAGGGTCGGAAGCGCACCGGAGCGGTCGTCCTGTGCGAGCACCTTGTTGCCGAGGCCCATGAACGCCCGTGCCACCGGGTTCGCGTGGTGGCTCTGCAGGTTGGTGGCCGCGTAGCCGGGGTGGGCCGCCAGGGCGCGCACCGACGAGCCCGCCTCGGCCAGGCGGCGCTGGAGTTCCAGGGTGAAGAGCAGATTGGCCAGCTTGGACTGGGCGTAGGCGCGGGACGGGGAGTAGCGCCCGCGCAGGTTCACGTCCTCGAAGTGGATCACTCCGTCGCCCGCGCGGTGGAGGCCGGAGGAGACCGTCACGACGCGGTCGGTGACGTACGGCAGCAGCAGGTTCGTCAGCGCGAAGTGCCCGAGGTGGTTCGTGCCGAACTGCATCTCGAAGCCCTGCTTCGTCCGCTGCTCGGGCAGCATCATCACGCCCGCGTTGTTGATCAGCAGGTCCAGCGGGCGGTCCCAGGAGGCGGCGAACTCCCGGACCGAGTCCAGGTCCGCCAGGTCCAGGCGGCGCACCTCGGTGCTGCCGCTCACCCTCGCCGCCGCGGCACCGCCGCGCGTGAGGTCCCGTACCGCGAACACCACGTGCGCCCCGGCCCGGGCCAGCGCGTCCGCGGCCGCGAAGCCGATGCCGCTGTTGGCGCCGGTGACCACGGCCGTACGGCCGGCCAGGTCGGGGAGGTGGGTCGCGTTCCATGTGCGCTTGCCGCGCGCTTCGGTCGTCTCAGCCATGCAGCCCAATGTAGACATCGCCAACAATGCTGTCAATGACAACAATGATGGCAACGGCAACTATATTGACGACGTCAACATCGGGATACGATGGTGCGCATGTCCCGCATGTCCCCGTCAGCCGCGAGCCGCCCCTACCACCACGGAGACCTGCGCGCAGCCCTGCTCACGAGCGCCGAGCGCACCCTGCGGGAGAAGGGGGCCGGCGCGCTCTCGCTGCGCGAACTGGCCCGTGACATCGGCGTGAGCCACGCCGCTCCCGGCCGCCACTTCAAGGACAAGCAGGCCCTGCTCGACGCCCTCGCACTGGACGGGTACGAGCGCCTGAACCGGACCCTGGACGCCGCCGCCGAGCACCCCGGCCGCACCCTCGAGGAGCGGATGACGGCACTGACGCGGGCCTACCTCGGCTTCGCCGTCGAGAATCCGGAACTCCTGGAGCTGATGTTCGCGCGCAAGCACGACCCCGACAGCTCCGCACAGCTCGCCTCGGCCGTCGACCGCTCCCTGGCCTCCCTCACCGGGATGATCGCGCAGGCCCAGGACCAGGGCGAGATCGTCCCGGGCGATCCCGAGCGCATCATGATGGTCGCCGCCGCGACCCTGCACGGCCTCGCCGCCCTCATCGCCAGCTGCGCCCTGGACGCGGAGGAGGCCCTGGCCGGCGTGGACGTACACGTCCACCTGCTGCTGCACGGACTCCGCCCGCGTTGACGCCCGGCGGCGCCGCCCGCAGGGACAGGCCACCCTCTACGCGCGCAGAAGCAAGCTGGGCCCACCCTGTGCCGCAGGTCAAGCACAGGCCAGCACACTTCCATCCCACGGCCATCGACCAGTAAGCCGCCAACCCCCTTCGGTATGGCGGGAGTCAGGATTCGAAGCCCTGACTTGTTTGTCGCGTACTCAACAAGCGATCGTCGTGGCGGGCCGCCGCCCCCACCGGAAACCTCACACCGGTGGTCCCCCGCCCGCAGGCCTCTGTCAACCCCATCCACAGGAGGCTGTACGTTGCGTACGCCCGCCCCCACCACCCCACACATACGCGGCAGATGGCGCCGCATCAGCTCCGCCGCCGCGGCCACCGCGGCACTGGTGGCCGCCGGACTCGGCACCGCCGCCCACGCGGACGCGGCCACCCCGACGGCCCACCACGTGAGCGCACAGGCCATCGCCGCACAGGTCGCCAAGGCCCATGTGCGGTACACCAATGCGTGCTCCACGACCCCGAAGAAGGGCTACGCGTCCTGCCACGCCCTGCGCGTCACCGGCGGCACCACCGCCTTCCAGGAGGAGCAGGCCGCCAAGAAGGGCATCGCGCCCAGCACCGTCAGCCCGAAGGCCGCCTCCGACTCCCCGACCGGGTACGGCCCGAGCGACCTCCAGGACGCCTACGGCCTGGCCGACGCCGCCGCCTCGGCCGGCTCCGGCGAGACCATCGCGATCGTCGACGCCTACGACGACCCGAACGCCGAGGCGGACCTCGCCGCCTACCGCTCGTACTACGGCCTGCCGGACTGCACCGGCGACAACGGCTGCTTCGAGAAGGTCGGCCAGACCGGCTCCACCACCTCGCTGCCCAGCGCCGACAGCGGCTGGGCAGGCGAGATCTCCCTCGACCTCGACATGGCCTCCGCCGTCTGCCCGAACTGCAACATCCTGCTCGTCGAGGCCAAGTCCGCGAGCGACGCCAACCTGGGCACCGCCGTGAACGAGGCCGTCAAGCTGGGCGCGAAGTTCGTCTCCAACAGCTACGGCGGCTCCGAGTCGTCCTCCGACACCTCGTACGACTCCAAGTACTACAACCACCCGGGCGTCGCCATCACCGCCAGCGCCGGCGACGAGGGCTACGGCGCCGAGTACCCGGCCGCCTCCAAGTACGTCACCGCCGTCGGCGGCACCGCCCTGAAGTCCTCCTCCAACAGCCGCGGCTGGAGCGAGAGCGTCTGGAGGACGTCCAGCACCGAGGGCACCGGCTCCGGCTGCTCCGCCTACGACGCCAAGCCGAGCTGGCAGACCGACACCGGCTGCACCAAGCGCATGATCGCCGACGTCTCCGCCGTCGCCGACCCCGCCACCGGCGTTTCCGTCTACGACACCTACGGCTCCGACGGCACCGGCTGGAACACCTACGGCGGAACCAGCGCCTCCGCCCCGATCATCGCGGGCGTCTACGCCCTCGCGGGCACCCCGGGCTCCGCCGACTACCCGTCGAAGTACCCGTACGCCGCGGCCGGCACCTCCGCCCTCAACGACGTCACCAGCGGGACCAACGGCACCTGCTCCACCAGCTACTTCTGCACCGCCAAGTCCGGCTACGACGGCCCGACCGGCTGGGGCACCCCCGAGGGCACGGACGCCTTCACGGGCTGAGCGGCAGCATCTCCGACCGCCCCGTCGGGTCACGGGGAGCCGCCGCCCGAGGGGGACGTGGGGTCCCTTCGGCGGCACGGAGAGGAGGACGGGCCACGGCAGCCGGCCGCGGCCCGTCCTCCCTGCGCGAGCCCCTGCCCGATCCCCCACCCGCCCCTTCGTCCGTTCCCTCGTCCGATCTCGCGCCCGTTCCCTCGTCCGTTCCCTCGTCCGAGGACGTCTCGGCCTCCCCGCCCGGAGACGTCCCGGCCCAGGAGCCCCGGTGGCCGACGCCGGGGCCCTCTCCTTTTCCGTCGTTTTCCGTCCGTGAGAACATCGTCTCGACACCTCACCCGACCAGCCGTCAGAAACCGTGCCAGGTCGTAAAGGGGGACAACGACGGAACCACACGACAGGTTCCGCACCCACCTCGTTGCCCGGCGTGACCTGCCGTGATACACAGAGTGACCGTACGGGCCATTCGTACGAAACCCGCCAGTCAATGACGTCAAGTCGACATACGACGGCGCCGTCGTCGGCGAGAATGATGCTTGACCTCTGCACACGGCAGAGGCGATGCAGAACTACCCACCAGGGGCGGTGACTTACATGCTCTTTGCGGCCGACAAGGGAGACATCAACACCATCATCGGCGGGATCGCTCCGGACTGGGGCCCCTTCGGCAGCCTGGGCAACGAGGCCAAGGTGATGATCGAGGTGGTGATGGCCGTCGCCATTCTCCTCTGCCTCGGCATCGCGGTCTGGGGTGCCGCCAAACAGCGGATCGGTGCGACCGCGCTGCGCGACACCTTCAGCGCGGAACAGGGCAAAGGCCTCATCATCGCCGGCCTCACCGGAGTCTTCATCATCGGCTCCCTCGGCACGCTGTTCACGATCGTGTACGGCATGGCGGTCTGACGGCCCGCTCCCTCCGTACCCTCCCGGGCACGCCCGGTCGTCCCCTCCACCCCACCCACCCGTCGTGCCCACCGGCAGAGGTTGCGTTTCCCTGATGTCGAGTCACCACACCGCGCCCGCGCGGGAACCAGCACGGCTACCGTCGTATCTCTACGAGGTGGAGGGGGCGTACGCGGCATGAGTCACGGAGACGAGCAGGGTTACACCGAGGCGGGCCAGACCCGCACCCGGCTGCCCGGGGGCGACCCGTACGGCGGGGCACCCCGACGAGGCGGCCGTTCCTCCTCACGGAGCCTGGTCACGGTCGTCGGCGTGGTCGTCCTCCTCGTCGCCGCGATCGCCTTCGCGAACCGAGGAGACGATTCGCCCGGCCACGGCTCGAGAACGAAGGACGACCGCCCGCACACCTCGTCCACCGCGGCCAGCGGCACAAAGCCGGTGGAGACGAAGACCGCCACCATCCCGTCCGGCTTCGCCCACACACCACAGGGAGCACAGAGCGCCGCGGCGAACTACGCGGTGGCACTGGGCTCGGCGGACATGTTCGACAAAGCCCGCCGCAACTTCATCCTCCAGGCCATCGTCACGCCGTCCAAGGTGACGACGTCCCAGGCGGCGATGGATAAGGCCTACACACCGGCGTTCAACCAGAGCCTCGGCCTGAGCGCGAGCGGGGCGGCTCCCCAGGGCTACACGTTCGTCTCGCGCACGAGTCCCGTCGGGACCAAGGTCACGGAGTCCACCAGCGACACCGCCACGGTCGCGGTCTGGTGCAGCGGACTCCTCGGTCTCGCCGGCGACAAGTCCACCAACCCGGTCACCAACAGCTGGTTCACCATCACGATGAAACTCGAATGGACCGCGGGTGACTGGAAGATCATCACGCATTCCCAGCAGGAGGGCCCGGCGCCCGTACCCGGCGACGACAAGGCCTCCAGCTCGGACGATATCTCGAAGGCCGTCGACGAGTACGGAGGGTTCACCTATGCCCGCTAGCCGCCGCGTACTCACCCTGGCAGCCGCCGTCACGGCCGTGCAGACGGCAGCGGTCCTCGCAGCCACCCATGCCTTCGCCGCGCCCTCCCCCACGCCTTCGCCCACGAAGAGCACCGACCGCTGCGACCTGATCCACGGCGCCGCCAAGCAGTTCTGCGAGAAGGACAACGGCTCCAAGGGCCTCACCAGCAACGACCCCAACGACACCCTCGGCACTGTCGACCCCCTCACCTCCCTCGCCAAGGGCTGTGCCAACGCCGCCTCCTGGACCATCCAGAAGCTCAGCCACGCCGTGAAGGAGACCGCGAACGTCGACTTCACGAACACCAAGTTCCTTCAGCAGTACGCCGTCGTCTTCGCCGCGTCCACCATCCTGACGCTCCTGCTGTGGCTGCTGGCCGTGGCCAAGAGGGCCGTACGGGGCGTGCCGCTGACCACCGCCATCTCCGAGGCCATCGGCTTCCTCTGGCTGACCGTCCTCGCCTCCGCCTTCACCCCGCTGATCCTGTACACCGTCGTCTCGGCGACCGACGGCGTCACCGACGTCCTCGCGAAAGCCACCGGCGACCAGGCCGACACCTTCTTCGGCACCTTCTCCGGCGCCCTCGACAAAGGCACGAACATCGGCGGCGGCCCCATCATGCTGATCGTCGTCTCCCTGGTCAGCATCCTCGCCGCCGGCATCCTCTGGCTGGAGCTGGTCATCCGCGCCGCCCTGCTCTACGTCGGCGCCCTCCTCGGCACCGTCGTCTACGCCGGCCTGGTCGACAAGAACCTCTGGGGCCACGTGCGCCGCTGGGCCGGGATCATGATCGCCGTGATCCTCGTCAAACCCGTGGTGGTGATAGTGCTCGGCTTGGCCGGAGCCCTCTCCGGCGACAACGGCCCGGACTCCTTCTCCGCCGTCGTCTCCGGCCTGTCCATCATCCTGCTCGCCATCTTCGCCAGCGCGATGATCTACCGCTTCGTGCCCGGCTTCGGCGACGAGATCGCCAACGGCCGCAACAACCGCATCATGCAGGGCGCCGAGAGCAAGGCCGCCGCGGTCATCACCTCCCCTGCCTCCTTCGTCGCCCAGGGCATCAAGACCCACAGCTCCCGCGCCGACAGCAACGGAGGAGGCGGCGGAGGAGCACCCCGCCCGGCCAACCCGGCCTCCGGCGGCGTCGCAGCCCACAGCAGCCGCACCCCCCAGGGCGGCGGCGGGGCCGTCCCCTCCGCAACACCCGCGCCGCGCGCACCCAGCCCGGCCAACACCCCACATGCCAGCAACACCCGCAACAGCAGCAACCGCTCGGGAGGTGAAGGGCGTTGACGACCGAGTCCCACATGGCCCATCCGGTCACGCCCCGCCGTACGTATCTGATCGGCCGGGCCCGGCCGAACGCGATCGTCGGCCGCAACCGCGAGTCCGGCGAGATCGCCCTGATCATCGCCGGCGCGTTCCTCGGCATGATGTGCGGCCTCCTCGTCCCGGTCCTCTCCCTGCGGATCGTGCTGCTCACGGGCTTCCCGCTGATCGCGCTCGCCGCGGTCTACGTGCCCTACAAGCGCCGCACGTTCTACAAGTGGTTCGAGATCAACCGCTCGTACAAGCGGACCATCAAGCACGGCGCCACCTACCGCTCCGGTGCCATGGAGGCCGGCACCCGGCTGGAAGGCCGCGAGGTCGAGATCGGCCCGCCGCCGGGCATCGGACGGATCACCTGGCTCGCCGCGCCCTTCGGGCCCGACGAGATCGCCGTACTCCTGCACGCCGACCGCAAGACCGTCACGGCCTGCATCGAGATCGAGGGCCCCGGCGTCGGCCTGCGCGACTCCGAGGACCAGGAGGCCCTCGTCGACCGCTTCGGCACGCTGCTCAAGCACGTGGCCAACGGCGACGGCTTCGTCACCCGGCTGCAGATGCTCGCCCGCACCCTGCCCGCCGACCCCGACGCCCACGCCAAGGACGTCACCCAGCGCGGCGACACCCGCTCACCCGAATGGCTGCAGCAGTCCTACGACCAGCTCCAGTCCATGGTGTCCACCAGCAGCGAGCAGCACCGTGCCTACCTCGTCGCCTGCATGCACTTCACCCGCGAACTGGCCGCCGAGGCCCACGCCATGGCACGCGCCGCACGGCCCCAGTCCGGACGCAAGCTGGACCGCGACGCCGGCCTCGCCGTAGTCATGGCCCGCGAGCTGACCGACATCTGCTCGCGCCTGCAGGAGGCCGACATCCGTGTCCGCCAGCCCCTCGGCCAGGGTCGGCTCGCCTCCCTCATCCACTCCATGTACGACCCGGACCACCCCATCGACCACATCCAGGCGATGACCAAGCGCAACGCCTGGCCGGCCGAACTGGACGCCATGGAGCCCACCTTCCTCCAGGCCAAGACCCGCGAGTCCGCCACCCGCGCCCCCTGGTGCCACGCCACGGCCTGGGTCAAGGAGTGGCCGATGACCCCCGTCGGCGTCAACTTCCTCGCGCCCCTGCTCGTCCACACCCCGGACGTCATCCGAACGGTCGCCGTGACGATGGATCTCGAACCCACCGAGGTAGCCATCGAACGCATGCTGACCGAGAAGACCAACGACGAGGCCGAGGCCTCCCGCGCCGCCAAGATGAACCGGACGGTGGACCCCCGGGACGTCGCCGCGCACAACCGCCTCGACCAGCGGGGTGAAGACCTCGCCAGCGGCGCCGCCGGGGTGAACCTGGTCGGCTTCATCACCGTCTCCGCCCGCTCCCCCGAAGCCCTCAACCGCGACAAGCGGACCATAAGGGCCTCCGCCGGAAAGTCGTACCTGAAGCTGGAATGGTGCGACCGCGAGCACCACCGTGCCTTCGTGAACACCCTCCCGTTCGCCACCGGCATCCGAAGGTAGGGACACCACATGCGGGATCCGCTGTCCGTCCTCACCGAAGCCTTCACGTCCTTCCTGTTCGGAAAGGTCGAGACGACCCGGCTGCCGGTACGCACCTCCACGGGCCAGGCCCAGGCGGTCTACCTCCCGACCGCCGCGCCCGGCCTCGGCGACTCCGGCGTCATCATCGGCCGCGAGGTGTACTCCGGCAAGGGCTACATCTACGACCCCTTCCAGCTCTACGGCCAGCAGCTCCCGGCCCCGCACTGGCTGGTCCTCGGCGAGTCCGGAAACGGCAAGTCGGCTCTGGAGAAGACGTACGTCCTGCGGCAGCTGCGCTTCAAGGACCGCCAGGTCGTCGTCCTGGACGCCCAGGGCGAGGACGGCGTGGGCGAATGGAACCTCATCGCCGAGGAGCTGGGGATAACCCCCATCCGCCTGGACCCGACGGCCGCCCTGGACCACGGCATCCGCCTCAACCCCCTCGACCCCGCGATCACCACCACGGGCCAGCTCGCGCTGCTCCGCACGATCATCGAGGTCGCGATGGGCCACGGCCTGGACGAACGTTCCGGCTTCGCCCTCAAGGTCGCCCACTCCTACGTCAACGAGTCGATCGTCAACCGCCAGCCGGTCCTGACCGACATCGTGGAGCAGCTGCGGCACCCGGAGCCGGAGTCCGCGGAGGCGATGAACGTCGCCATAGACGACGTACGGGCCTGGGGCCTGGACGTCGCCCTGGTCCTCGACCGGCTGGTCGACGGTGACCTGCGCGGCATGTTCGACGGCCCGACCACGGTCGGCATCGATCTCGACGCGCCCCTCATCGTCTTCGACCTGTCCCACATCGACCGCAACTCCATCGCCATGCCCATCCTCATGGCGATCGTCGGCGTGTGGCTGGAACACACCTGGATCCGCCCCGACCGCAAGAAGCGCATCTTCCTCGTCGAAGAGGCCTGGCACATCATCAACAGCCCGTTCGTGGCCCAGCTGTTCCAGCGGCTGCTGAAGTTCGGCCGCCGCCTCGGACTGTCCTTCGTCGCCGTCGTCCACCACCTGTCCGACGTGGTCGACGGCGCGGCGGCGAAGGAAGCGGCCGCGATCCTGAAGATGGCGTCGACCAGGACGATCTACGCGCAGAAGGCGGACGAGGCGAGGGCGACGGGCCGCGTGCTGGGCCTGCCGCGCTGGGCGGTGGAGATCATCCCCACCCTCACCCCCGGCATCGCGGTCTGGGACGTCAACGGCAACGTCCAGGTGGTCAAGCACCTGATCACGGAGACGGAACGACCGCTGGTCTTCACCGACCGCGCGATGACCGAGTCCTCCAGCGACCTGGCGGCGGACAACGCTCTGCACGCCGCGGAGCTGGAGGCCGAGCAGCGGGCGGCGGCCTTCGTGGAGCAGCATCTGGGCGACTCCGAATCGACGGTGGCGTAGGGGAGCAAGCGTGAGACCGGACAACCGCGGTCACGGCCGCCGTGACAGCCACGGCCGCGACGGCCGTCGGGAAGGCCAGGGCGGCATCCCCGACGGCCTCCTGGTCGGCTTCATCGCCTTCATCCTCGGCATGACCCTGCTGGTGTGGACGTCCACGGGCCTGTCGGGCCTCTTCTCCCGAGGCGCCTGGCCCGAGGGCATCACCTTCACCCGCACCCCCCTGGCCATGCGCCACCTCATCGGCCGGCCCCACGACCTCGCCGGCGCCTGGCCCGACACCCCTCCGTCCCAGCTCTCCGGCTGGGGCCTGTTCTGGGGCCTGCTCATCGGGCAGCTGATGGCCCTGATCGTCCTCGCCATATTCGTGATGGGCACGGTGGCGAGATGGCGGGCAGGACGGGTGAACCGAGCCTTCGAGCGCGGGGCGGCGAAAGGCCGCGCCAAGTCGTCCGCACCGGCCCAGAGCCCGGCACCGGCCACGACGCCCGCCCCACCACCGGACCGGCACCACGAGGTCCCCGTACCGCGCACGCCCCCGGCCCCATGGCCGGCACAGCCCGCAACGGCACAGCAGCCGGAGACGGGGACAACGACACAGCCGGCAGAGGCCGGGAAGGCAGGACAGCCGGCAGAGGCTGCGGCAGTGGGACAGCCGACAGAGGCTGGGACAGTGGGACACCCGGCGGAGGCGTTGCAGGGGGCGGCGGCGTCGGGGCCGTTGGCTCACTTCTCGACCGACGGTGAACGGGCGGGTGGGTGGGAAACGAACCGTGCCGCAGGCGCGGTGGTCTACGGACCCCCCGCAAGCCGCCTCACACCCGCAACCCGGGCCATCCAGGACGCCCCCGGCCCCACCGTGGTCGTCACCTCGAACCCGGCCCTCTGGACGGACACCAAGGACGCCCGCTCCAAACTCGGCCCCACCCTCCTCTACGACCCCACCCACCTCTGCGACACCCCGGCCCGCCTCCACTGGCCCCCCACCACCGGCTGCGAGGACAAACAGACCGCACTCCAGCGAGCCACCGCCCTCCTGAGCCCTGTCCGCCCCACCGCCAAGCTCGACCAGGCCATGGCCGACACGGCGACGACCCTCCTGCGCAGCTATCTCCACGCCGCCGCCCTGGAGAACCGCACCATCCGCCACGTGCACCGCTGGTCCCAGGGCAACCAGGTCCAGGACGCCGTACGAACCCTTCGCACGCACCCGGGCGCCGCCCCCGGCGCCGCCGGCGAACTCGAGGCCGCCCTCACCGCCTACCCGGAACGCCGGGACATGGCGCAGGAGTTGACCAGCCGGGCGCTGTCCGCCCTCTTCACGGTCAACATCCGCGAAGCCTGCGCCCCAAACCGAACTGATGCGCTCACCTTGGATTCCTTTGTTCACGAAGGGGGCACGCTTTATGTTGTCGGTGCATCCATCGAAGACCCGAGGACCGATCCGGGCGCGATGCCCCTCTTGACGGCCCTCGTCTCAAGCGTGGTCGAGCGCGGCCGGCGCATGGCCGAACGGTCATCCTCCGGTCGGCTCGACCCACCAATGACCCTCGTCCTGGACGACGTCGCGGCCGTGGCCCCGCTGCCCCAGCTGCCCGACCTGCTCGCCACCGGAGCCGGCCAGGGCCTGCCGACCCTCGCCCTGCTCCGCTCCCGCGAACAGGCCCGGGCCCGCTGGCCCCACCAGGAACTACCGGCCTGACCCGCGCTCCAGCACGAACTCCAGCTCGTTCTCGGCCTCGTCCTTCGAGAACGACACGACCCGCCCGCTCGGACCGAACCCGGCCTTGCGGTACGCCGCCTGGGCCCGCGCGTTGTCCGCGTGGACGAACAGCCGCACCCGCTCCACGTCCTGCTCCCAGGCCCAGGCCACACCGGCGTCGAACAGCGCCTTGATCAGCCCGTTCCCGCGGTGCTCAGGCTGTACGAACACCCCGACCACATGCCCCTGCCGCTGCTCGACCGGATATCCGGCCCAGTCCTCGGTCCCGGCCTCCTCCAGCAGCACGGTGACGGTACCGACCCAGGTTCCGTCCGGCGCTTCGGCGATGAACTGCCGTGCCGCCCGGGATCCCTCACCGGATCCGACGGCCCGCTCCTGGTAGAAGGAGTCCGGCCGGGCCAGGGCATCCTCGTAGGTCTCCAGGAAGGCGATGTGCGCGACCGGGTCCTGCAGCGCGTCCAGACGCAACTGCTTCACGGCCGCCCACTCGTCGGGCCGTATGCCGCGGACGACGTAGTCACTGCTGGTCGAGGTACTCATGCAGTCACGGTAGCCGCGACCGCCAGAGCCCTCACCCCAAATATCCGGTGCCCGGTGTCAGTGCCGAGTTCTACCGTGTCCGCATGACCACACTTCCCGATCGCCCCAACACCGCACTGCTGATCATCGACGTCCAGAACGGCGTGGTCGCCGGCACCCCCAACCGGGACGGCGTCATCGCCAACATCAACACCCTGCTCACCCAGGCCCGCACGGCCGGGGTACCAGTGATCTGGGTGCAGCACTCCGACGACGAGCTCAAGGAGGGCAGCGAGAACTGGAAGTACGTCCCGGAGCTGGTCCGCCACGACACCGAGGCCCTCGTCCACAAGAACTACCCGGACTCCTTCGAGGACACCGAGCTGGAGTCCGTGCTGGCCGAGCACAAGGTGGGCCGGCTTTTCGTCACGGGCGCCCAGACGGACATCTGCATCCGCTCGACCCTGCACGGCGCGATCGTCCGCGGCTACGACGCGACGTTGGTCGCGGACGCCCACACGACCGAGGACCTCTCCCAGTACGGCGCCCCCGCCCCGGAACAGGTGATCGCCCACACCAATCTCTACTGGAAATGGCACAGCGCGCCCGGCCGGCAGGGCGGGACGATGGAAACGGCCGAGGTCACTTTCTAGCCGAACGCAGAAAACCCCCGCATCCAACGATGCGGGGGTTTTCCCAAAATTTGTTCGGCGGCGTCCTACTCTCCCACAGGGTCCCCCCTGCAGTACCATCGGCGCTGTGAGGCTTAGCTTCCGGGTTCGGAATGTAACCGGGCGTTTCCCTCACGCTATGACCACCGAAACACTATGAAACTGTGAACGCCACACCACCCATTACAGGCGGGGCTGTTCGTGGTTTCAGAACCAACACAGTGAACGCGAGCAACTGAGGACAAGCCCTCGGCCTATTAGTACCAGTCAACTCCACCCG